>CAYFVR010000050.1:0-3247 GCA_964346545.1 uncultured Desulfobacterales bacterium
TGGGCCCCACATTGAAGCGTTCATCGCCCCCCTGGACCACCCCGCCCGCGGCGAAGACAGGCCTCCCCCACGGCCCCCCTCTTTCCCAAGCGCCATTTCCCGGCTGGAGTCCCTGGTCAACCGCCCCCCGCAAACCGACGAACCCCGCCTCATCACCGAAGCGGATCGTCAATCGGTGCGCAACGCCTTTCGAAGAGACATCCGATCCGATCTCGAATCGCGAATCCTGGAAATGAAAACGGAGAATGTCCACTCCTCGTAACCGCGGGCAATTGAAACAATTTTAGCGTCAATGCCGTTCACTTTGGATATTTCAATGGACCATCGCGCCGAATTGAGCAAGGGCGTTTGCGATACGCCCCTACAATGTTGCCGACAAATGAACGAAATTGGATTTAAAGCACCTCATTTGTAGCGAATTAAAACACTTCAAATGAGGCGCCTTGAGAAACCACGAACCGCCAATCGTTTGTAGCGAATCATAACGCTACAGATGAGGCGCTTGAAAATACGACGATTTCCCGGCCGACCGAACAAGCCATAAAACACGGTCTTCTCATATTGTAGCGAAGATAAAAACTACAAATGAGGCGCTTGGATAAACTGCAAATTTCCGAATCGTTCGGCAATGAAGAAAAATAAAGAGCGGGGTTTGTAGCGAATGAAAACGCTACCACGAAAAGACTTCCGACTTCGTCCATTCGCCAATTATTCCGGCGACACAACGTCAAAAAACGGATGCACGTCCGCCGCCTTCCCCGCGCCGACAACCCGAACGTGGGTCAACAATTCCGGCCTTCCATCCCATCCGCTTCGGAACACATGGAGCAAATACGCCGGCGGGGACATCTCGAAGCGGGAGGGGGAATCCGCCCTCAAATCCAGGGGAAGCTGCATGCCGATTCCGGGGGAAACCGTCGCCACCGTTCCGCCGAACATTCGAGAAAAAAATCGGTGAATGTGGCCGCAGGTCAGTCGGAGCACCTGGGATCGCTTTCGCAATACGTCGTCCAGCCCTTGAAAACTCCGAAACACCTCGCCGTCCATGTGCGCGATGCCGGAAGCGAAGGGTGGGTGGTGAAGAAAAACCAGCGTCGGTGCTTCCGGACGAGCGGCAAGGGCTTGATCCAGCCACTCCAACCGTCGAGAACAGAGCCCGCCCCCGTGCTCCCCCGGCGCAACCGAATCCACCCCCACCAATCGAAGCGAAAAATCGTCCACCGCATAACAAAGGAAGTCGATTCCGCCCGCCGATCGAGGCCCCGAACTCAGGTAGTCATGCCCGGCAAAACCGCCAGACAGATGGGTTTTCTGATCGTGATTTCCAGGGATCAAGAAGAAGGGGATTTCCAGGCGCGCCATAATCCGGGCCGCACGGGCATAGCTCCGCGGGCCTCCGTCGTCGGAAACGTCCCCGGTCACGATCACCGCTTCCGGCCGGGGATCGAGGCGATTCAGATCGGTCACCGTTTCCGCCAGCCGGTCCGCGGTATCCGCCACCCCGTAGGCGGGCTCTCCCGTGGAAGTGATGTGCAGATCGGAAATTTGCGCCAGAATCATTCATTCCCCTCCCCTTCCAGCGTGAACACCGCCCCGGTGTCCAGCCGAACGTCCACGGTTTCTCCCGGCGCAAACGCCCGGTCGCCGGGCGCTTCCACCCGAATTCCGTTCGGACCCGGCCCGTTCAGCACCACCCGGGTCCGATCCCCCAGAAACAACGTGCTCGCCACCGTTCCCCGCAGATGGCCCTCCCCTTCCGCGACGATGGCCGCATGTTCCGGCCGAAAGTGAACCTCCGCCTCCGCTCGGCCGTCCGCTTGCACCCGAGGCAAGTCGTCCAAGGGAATTCCCGCCTCCGGCATTCGAAGACGGTTTTCCACAACGGGACAGGCCATTCGATTCAGGGTGCCCACGAATTCGGCGACGAACCGATTCGCCGGACGGAAATAAATCTCCCGGGGCGTTCCGATCTGGGCGATCCGTCCCCGGTCCATCACCACGATCCGATCCCCCAGCGCCATGGCCTCGGACTGGTCGTGGGTGACGTAGACGGCGGTGATCCCGACCGTCCGCAGCAGCCGATCGATTTCGCCGCGCAGCTCCTCCCGCAGCTTGGCGTCCAGCGCGGTCAGCGGCTCGTCCAGCAGCAGCAACCGGGGATGGGCGGCCAGGGCCCGGGCCAGCGCGACCCGTTGTTTCTGTCCGCCGGAAAGCTGGTCGATTTTTCGCCCGGCCAACTCCGCAATCCGCATCATCCGGAGCAGTTCCGCCACCCGGGCCTTCCGGGACTCCGAATCGTCGCCTCGAATTTTCAAACCGTAGCCGATGTTTTCGGAAACGTCCATGTTGGGAAACAGGGCGTAATTCTGGAAAACCATCCCCACCCGCCGCCGTTCGATGGGCACGTCGGTCACGTCTTCCTCGTCAAACCGGACCTGGCCGCCCGGGTTCGGGGTTTCCAAACCGGCGATGATCCGGAGCAGGGTGGTCTTTCCGCAGCCGGAGGGCCCAAGGATGACCAGCGTTTCCCCGGCCGCGACGGAAAGGTCCACCGGCGTCAACGCCCGGGTGCCGTCGGGAAAGGTCTTGGCGCAATTCGCAACGGTCAGCGAGGCGCCGCCGGCCTCCATTTTGGGAACGGCGACGTTCGAGGCGGAATCGGCTTCCAATTCCGACGGGTTCTCCAACGGCGAAGATTTTCCAAAAGACATGGCGAATTTCCGGTTTCCGGGAGTGGAGACCCACTGCATGGCCACCAGCAGCGGGACGATCATGAAAAAGAAGAGAATGGTGTAGGCCGATCCCACCTCCAGCCGCATGGAGGCGTAGCTGTCGGCCAATCCCACCGGCAACGTCTTGGTGAGCGGGGTGTGCAGCATCCAGGTCAGGTTGAACTCTCCCACGGAAAGGGTGAAGACCATCAGCGACCCGGCCAGAATCCCCGGCATGGCGTTGGGAATCACGACGCCCAAAAACCGTCGCCGGAAACCCGCGCCCAGGCTCGCCGCGCTTTCCTCCAGATCGTGCAGGTTGAAGGAGGCCATGACGGCGATCACCGACCGGATCAAAAACGGCAGGGTGAAAATGACGTGGCCAACCAGGATGATCCACCCGCTCCGTCGAAACGCGGTCCATCCGCCGTAGGAAATCAGCAAGGCCAGAGCAATGGCCAGGCCGGGAATCGCCAGCGGCACCACCAGGATTTCCTCCACCACCCGCTTCCACCGGCTCCGGCTTTTGTGCAGGG
>CAYFVR010000050.1:3347-7479 GCA_964346545.1 uncultured Desulfobacterales bacterium
ACCACCAGGATTTCCTCCACCACCCGCTTCCACCGGCTCCGGCTTTTGTGCAGGGCGTAGGCCGCCGGAACGCCGATGAGCAGGTTGACCAGCAAACAGGAACCGGCGATCAGGAAAGTTCGGAACACCGTGTCGTGGTACAGGTCCCAAACCTCGCCCAACCAACGCAAGGTCAACCCGCTTTTGATTCCAACGAAATAATTGACGGTCAGCCCGGCCAGCACAGATTGAACCACGGGAACGATCAGAAACGCGCAGGTGAGCAGCGTCAACCCGAGCTGGAGGGAAAAGCGAACGGTTTTGGAATTCATGGCCTTCATCCCGAAGCCGCCACGGTTTGGCCGGCGGCGGATCGGGCCAGGGCCAGGGCGCTCCAGGTGATCAGTCCCAAAAAGATCGAGAGCGCCGAAGCCATGGCGATGTTGGCGGACAACGTGAATTCGGTGTAGATCACGATGGGCAACACGTCGATGTCGGTGGCCAGGGTGAAGGCCGTCCCGAACGCGCCCATGGCCGTTGCGAAACAGATGGCCCCGGAAGAAATCAGGCCGGGCGTCAGCGCGGGAATCAGCACGTCCCGGGTCACCGCCCAAGTGGAGGCGCCCAGGGATCGGGCCGCCTCCTCCAGGGAACGGTCGATCTTGCCCGCCGCCGCCATCACGGTGGTCACCACCCGGGGGATGGAAAAATAGAGGTAGCCGAGAAACAGGCCGGCCATGGAATAGGCCAAAACGATCTTTTCCCCGGTCAGGGCCTTGGAGATGTCGCCCACCAGCCCCTGGCGACCCACCAGCAAAATGATGAGAAACCCGACCACCACGCCGGGAAAGGCCAGCGGAAAGGTGAGCATGGCCACCAGCAGGGATCGGCCGAAAAACCGATTGCGCTCCAAAAACACCCCGCTGACCCCGGAAATCGCCAAGGTCGCGGCGGTCACGGCGAAGGAAAGCAGCACGGTGTAGAGCAACGTTTGAAGATATCGAGGCGTGGTCAGCATTTCCCCGTAGAGCCCCAGACCACTCGGACCCTGGGTGGAGGCGAAGGCCAGCCGCACCATGGGCAGCAGAAAGAAGGCCAGGAACACCGCCCCGGCCGGGAGCCCCAGGGACAAAGACAGCCATCGTTGTCGGTTTTTCATGGAAAATTTCCTTCCGGCGCCGTCGGCCGGGTCAAATTCGTCCAAACTTCGATTCGGCCCATGACGTTCAAGGAATATTCTGGACAATCCCGAAATGGGATGGGCTTTTCTCAACGGAAGCTGTCCCGAAGCCAAAGCTCGTTTCGGTCCAACAGAATCCCAAGGATCGAACACCCTCCAACCGCCGCGCCGGCCGCGAGGCCGGCGCGGTTGCCAAGAGGACCTTACCGCACTTCGGAAAGATACCGATCGCTGAAAGTGTTCTGCACTTCGGCCATCTTCTTGTAGTCGATGGGCTTGGCCCGTTCGTATTCCGAATCCGGCAGAAATTTCTCCGCCGCCTCGGGCGAAAGGGCGGAAGACCGCACCGGCTTCAGGAAGGCGTTGGCCCAGACCGCCTGCCCCTTGTCGGACATGATGAAATCCAGAATTTTCTTGCCGTTTTCCGGACGGGGCGCGTCCTTGACCAGACTCATGACGTAGGGCACCACGATGGAACCTTCCCGGGGAATCACGAATTGGACGTTGGCCATGTCCTTGTACTTGGCCCGGTAGGCGTTGAAGTCGTAATCGAACAGGATGGGAATCTCGCCGGAGAGCACCCGGGCGTAGGCCGTCTGTTTGGGCACGATGGGCTGATTCTCCCGGAGCTTCTTGAAATATGAAATGGCGGGATCGAAGTTGTCCAACGTGCCGCCCATGGAAATGTTGGCGGCCACGGCGGAGGCGTAGCCCACGAAGGCGGATGTCGGGTCCAGGTATCCGATCATCCCTTTATATTCCGGCTTTTGAAGATCGGCCCAGGAGGCCGGCACGGGCGCGCCGCCCAGGGCGTCCACATTCACGAAAAAGCCGATGGCGCCGAAGTGAATCGTGAACCAGTAGCCTTCCGGGTCCTTCAGCCCCTCGGGAATTTCGTCCCAGTGATCCGGCTTGTAGGGCGCGACCACCCCGGCCTCCTTGGCCTTGATGCCGAAGGACACGCCGTAGTAGGCCACGTCGGCCACCGGGTTGTCCTTCTCCGCGATGAGCTGGGAAAGGGTCTGGCCCGAATTCTTGTTGTCGTGGGGCACGGCGATGCCCAGGTTTTCCTCGATGGCCTTGAGCTGGCTGGCCCAGTCGGCCCACATGGGCGGGCAGTTGTAGCAGATGGCGGTTTCCGCGAAAACCGGCCCGGCGCTCCACGTCAGAACCCAGGCCACCAGCAATCCGATCATCCAACGGTTTTTCATGCGTCCTCCTTTGGAAAAAGGGCGACCCCGGGGACCGCCCGGTTTTCTCCCGCCGCGGCGGGAGGGTTGAAAACCGGTTATCCGGCCGATCGCGGCCGGGCGACCGATTCCCGTTGAATCAGTTGAAGGGGCAACAGCTTCCGCTCCGGGGCCGAATCCGGAAAATCGATCCGCCGAAGCAGCGTTTCCGCGCCAATGCGGCCCATCTCGTAGGCCGGCTGGCGAATGGTATCCAGGCCCGGCGTGAAAAAGCCGCTCAGGGGCATGTCGTCGAAGCCGACCACGGAAAGGTCGCCGGGGACGTCCAAGCCCAGCGTCCGGGCGCCGTCAATGGCCCCGAAGGCGAGGTAGTCGTTGGAGCAAAACACGGCGGTGGGCGGTTCCGGCCCGGTCATCAAGTCGCGGATGGCCCGTCCGCCGTTTTCCAGGCTGTAGGGGAATTGGCGAACCCGGTCGGCCTCGTAGGGGACTTCGCCGTCGGCCAGGCACTTCCGGTATCCGTGCCAGCGGTGGCGGCTTTTGTCCGAAGTCTGGAAATCCCCGGCGATCATGGCGATCCGCCGATGGCCGCGGTCCATCAGGTGGCGGGTGGCCAGATACCCGCCGTAAAAATTGTCCACTCCCACGCAGGAAAGCGGGCCCCGACGAACGGTGCTGTAAATCAGCACCAGCGGAAATCCTTCGGCCACCAGCTCCAGAAGGAATCGGTGGCCGGGATTGGTGGTGGTCAGCAGAATCCCGTCCACCCGCATTTCCCGAAAGGCATGGATCATTTTCTCTTCCCGTTCCGGGGAGTAGTCGGTGTTGGCCTGGACAATCCGGTAATCGTTTTGTTCGGCCAGATCCTGGGCCCCCCGGGTGGATTCCGCGAAGATGGGGTTGGTGATGGACGGGACGATCAGACCCAGAATGCGGGATCGACGGGTGGCGAATCCCCGGGCCAGCGCGTTGTACCGATAGTTGCAATCCTTCATGGCCCGGATTACCCGCTCCCGGGTGGCGGATTTCACCGCATCGGGGGTGTTGATCACCCGGGACACCGTCGCCGTGGAAACCCCGGCAAGCCGCGCCACGTCCAGGATGGTGCTCATCGAACGACCCGGAATTTTTGCAATCGTTTACATTTCACAACGCGCCGAACCCTTTTTCGAGTACCATTTCGATGGATTTGCCTTTGCACAATGGGAACGGACATTCCCTTCCCCGCCCTCAATACCGTTCATTTTGGCGAAATTTTGCAGGGCCGAATTGTATTCGTCCCCGGAAAATCAGGCACATTCGTCCTTTGGAAAAGGGGGAGAAAGCCGCCTTCCGAGCAGGTTGCCAAAGCGGAATTGAAATCTTCGGATGATCCAAGAATTTGAGGATACCCGCCAACCGACTTCCGGGAACCGGAAGCCTTCGTCTCGGCGAAAAACGTTTTGCTCGAAAACCGAAAGGGCTTTCCCGAAAGAAACCCCATCGGCTTGCATATCGATTGGATGTTGCCCATGGATAACCCGGCAATATTTGTAAACGGTTACATTTATGTTAAAAGTTCGTGAGCCGTTCTTCCTCGTCATGCAATGGATGTTGGAAATGCCGTAAATCTGGCCTATTATGGAAACTTGGGATTCTTGGGATTTGCGACCGATCCCGCCTCGAAACCACGAAGAAATGAAGCGAAAATTTTTACTTCATTTGTAGCGATTAATCGTTCTACTTTTGGCCGAACTGACGAAGCGAAACAAACGGCTTCATTTGCAGCGATTGAATTCGCTAC
>CAYFVR010000050.1:7579-21572 GCA_964346545.1 uncultured Desulfobacterales bacterium
GCTTCATTTGCAGCGATTGAATTCGCTACTTTTTCCAATTGACGAAGCGAAATACATTGCTTCATTTGTAGCGATTGAATTCGTTACTTTTTTCCAAAACGGGGTGGCGATTCAAGAAGGTGGTTTTGTAGCGATGTAAATGGCTACAAAACCAAAGCGGAAAACGGAAAAAGCAAATCGGAAAAGGGCTTGAACCTTCCCGTTCCCGAAAGCCTTCCGCGGCTTGGAAGGGCTGGACCCGGAGGGAAAACGACTTAAATTCAATGCCGTTCACTTTGGATTTCCAATGGTAGAACCCCTTGCCGGGATGTTCGGACGGACTCGAATCCGTCAAGCGCGAAAAATGAAAAGGATTCTCCATGGCCGAAGAAAAAGACCCATTGGCGGGGTACGTGCAAACATTGCTGGAGTTGCGGGATCGGGCGCCCGAACATCCGATGGACGAGGCGTCCTTGAAGGCGATCGCCCGGGATTTGGGGCTGGACGAGGGGGACTGGGCCCGGCTGGAAAAAACGTTTAACCGGCACATGCGCATTGGAAGCGGTTTCGCCCGGCTGGGCAACTGGACCGACGCGGCGGCGGAACTTGAGCAAGCGTTGAAGCTGAAACCGGCCGCCGCGAAAGCCCAGTATCGCCTGGCGGAGGCGCTGGCGGGTCGATGGAAACAGGGGGGGAACCCGGCGGATCGAGAACGGGCGGAGGCGTTGGCGCGCTCCGTCCTCGGCGCCGATCCGGACCACGAGGGCGCCTTGCGACTGGTGGGAGCGCTTCGAACGCCGGCCCAGGCCCCCCCGTCTTCGCCCAAACGGCGAACCTTGGCGCTCGTCCTCGTGGGGCTTCTGATCCTGTTGGGGGGAGCGGCCACCTACCTGGTCTTCATGCCGGTGGAACCGGCGCCCTCCGGCGAGCGACAAGCCCTTCCCGAAAACGAAAGGACCCCACCGGCGGAAACGCGAGGGGAACCGTCCAGCGGCCCGGTCCCTTCCCCTGAAACCGTCGCCGTTCCAAATTCGACGCCAACGCCGGTCAAGACCGATCTGCCCGTGCGATGGCCGGAACGGGAAGAACTTCAATTTCAAACCGAATCGTCCCGCTATCGCCCCTTCGCCGATTCCTATTCCTACCAGCTCAAGGCCATTTTGACCCCCAAGGACGTGGAAATCACCGGGCTCACGGTTCGCGTCACCCTCCGGAACCCGGCCGGGGAAACCCTTTTCCAGCAAACCGCGGACGTGGTGGCGGACCACCATCCGCCCGTTTGGCCGGGGGACGTGATCCCCATGGGAGTCGCCCTCTTCCAAAAAATCGCCCCGCCGATTCCGGGGGACGCGGTCGTGGAAATCCTCGCCCAGGACCGGCGACCGGCCCGAGCGGCCTATCCGGAATTGCCGACCGTGCCCATGATTTGGGCCGGCGGCAAACCGCCCGGCGTGGACCTTCGGGTTTCCAACCGCCAAAGCCATTTTTCGGACGAATCGGTGCTGGGCAAGCGGTTTCACCGCCTGGAACTTGGGGTGGAAAACGGGGGCGCGACCACGTTGAAATCGCTGAAATTTCGGATCGAATGGAAAAACGAGGCCGGGGAGAAAGTGGAGGAACGGACCTTTTACGCCGCGACGACCTCCGGCCCGGCCTTTGCCCCGGGACAACGCCGGGCGGTCGGCGGAACCTTCGGGGTTCCCGCCGAAGAAACGGGAGAAAAACCGGAATGGACGCTCTCGGTGGCGGAGGCGAGGCATTGAGGCTTCGGCGCCGAATTTGGAACGGCCGCTCGTTTCCCCGATGCCGTTTGGCCGCCGGCTTGGCTCCCGGCCGGATTCACGGCCGATTTCCCCCGTCGAAGTTTCCCGATTGCATTTGTCCGCGCCGCGAGGAGGCCATTCCCGGCCGGGGAAGGGGGACGCCCAAACGGACCCAAAGTAGAATCAAACGGTTTCCCGGCCTCCGGTCGAGGCGACGCACTCTCCGCCGCTTGACGTCCGGGGCCGGATATGGAAAAGACGGCGCTCCGTCCGGAACGGCGATCGGGCGCCGGGCCGTCCGTCCCATTCGGGTCCAGCCGTCCCTCCCTTTCGGGAATTCCTTGACGAATCGTTTTTTTCATTGGAATATCGAAACTTCTCCGGGCCTCCGCGCCGGCGGCCGGACGATTTTGGGGCCCGGGCCCCATCCGCCCCGCTCCTTTCCCCCATTGGGCCATGGGGAAAAGGGGCGAACGGCCGTCGGAAAAGACCGTATCGCGGCAAAAATGCGAAAGCCGCAAGGAAAAGATTGAGATTGCGGGTCAAATGCACTATCGTCTTTTCCGCAATTTTAACCGCAACAGGAGGAAAACAGATGAGATTTGCCGAACTTGTTCGGGAGGTGGCCGATGCCTCCGGGTTTACCCAGGGCGACGCCGAGATCATTGTCCGCCAGTTATTCGAAATCATGGGCAAGTCGTTGGCGGAAGGAGATGACGTGATGGTCCCCAATTTCGGAAAGTTTACGGTGACCACCAGCGCCCCGCGCACCGCGCGGAACCCCCGAACCGGAGAGCAGGTCCAGGTCCCGGAACGCAAACGTCCCAAGTTCCGCGCCTCCCGGGCGCTGAACGAACTTGTGGACGGCTCCTGACCCTCTCCCCAGCTCCCACGTGCGCGGCGGCGGCCGTCGGGGAAACGCGCCTGCTCGTTCTCCGACTCTTTCGACCTCGACCGCTCCTTTCCCTCACGGTCGCCGCCCGTCTCTCCCCTCAATTCATCTTGCCGAAGACGGAACCGCGTCCATCGCCCGTCGGCCTCTTTGGAATCAATTAGCGAACGATTTCACTACAAATGAAGCATTCCGAATGGCTACACTTGCCCCCCTTCGATCTCGCCAATTTCTTCCCGCCCCCTTGCGCAAACTTGAAACCGCCCCCAATTCGTGAGAAACTGCCCAAAATTGTTGCCCGTCCCTCCCCCCGCGAATCCGCAACCTCCAGGAGGATGCCATGGAAAAGGAATTGGCGAAATGTCGGGACTGTGGAAACGAGGTAAGCCGGCAGGCCTTTCAGTGTCCCCATTGCGGGGCGCCCAAACCGTATCTCGCGGAATGGACCGGATACGGCTTTGAATGGAAAAGCAAGATCGCCGTCTTCGGCTGGCCATTGATCCACGTCTGTTTCAAATACCGGCCCCGGCCCGTTCCCGCCCGGGGCGTCATCGCCATCGGACAGTTTGGCATGGGGATCGTGACCATCGCCCAGTTCGGACTGGGAATCGCCACCGTCGCCCAGCTCGGCGCCGGCATCTGGATCATCGGTCAAATGGCGCTGGGGTGGACGGGCATCGCCCAGATCGGGTTCTTCCCCGGCGGGGGCGTCGGGCAGGCGATTTGGCCGTAGCCAACCCGTAGCCCATTGGTTGGGTTCAATTGTAGCGAATTAAAGCGCTACCCATTCCCGTGAACGCCAATTCCCTGTGGATAGGAGAGGCCCACCCCCTTCGCGGGGCGCCCGGTTTCTCCTTCCAAAAAGACAGGGCTTTTTGAAGTGATTTAAAGAATCTCATTTGTAGCGATTGACAAAACTACCATTTCTACCAATTCCGTTGAATTTCAAATTCTTGTCCCAATACCGCGTTTTCCGAATACGGAACACCGCCCCTTTTTTCATACTCCGCAAGGATGAAAAAAGGCGCGCCGGCCGAAGCCGGCGCGCCTTTTTCGGGCGCCTCCCGTTCCACGGGACGGGGATCAACCGGCGGAGCGGGAATCGGTTTTCGATCCGCATTTTTTCAAGAATGACGGACCTCCAACGCTTTCCTTTCCGCTCCATCGCTCCCCGCCCGATGGGCCGTCAGTTGGGTCCCGCAACCCCGGTGGGAACGCCCCAGGCGGCGGACCATACGCCGCCGTCGTGAACGAAATGGGCGCCGTCGCCCAACAGCACGGCGCGATCCCCGGAAAATCCCCAGCCGGGTTCGTCCCCGTCGTTCCGATCGGCCGCGATCATCTCTCCGGCTTGATGCAAGCCGGTCGGATCGATTTCAAACAGATACAGGCCGGTTCGGGTCCATTCCCAATACGCCGAGGGATTGGCGGGATCAAACCAGTTCGGATTCCCCGGAGTCTCGTGAAGGCGAATGGGCAGGGCCATCCGAGCGGCGCCGCCCGGGCCCGCGGGCGGCAGATAGGCCAGGGCGTGATGATCCGTCAGCACCTCGGAATCGGTTCCCCGGCGGCCAAAGACCATCGAATCGACCTCGAAAGGACGGGCCGGATCGGAGACGTCGAAGAGCGACAGTTTGAGACCCTGATGCCAGGCGCCGCGTCCGCCCAGATCGCCTTCCTCGGCGGGAATCGCGTCCTTCCCGATCCCCAGCAGCAAATTTTCTCCAATGGGATGCAGGTAGTCGGAATAGCCCTGGATTTCCAGCTCGCCCACCGGGCGTGGATTGGCCGGGTCCGACAGGTCGAACACGTACAGCGGATCGGTCACGCGGAAGGTCACCAGAAACCCGCGATCGCCCACGTACCGGGAGGCGTACAGCCGTTCCCCCGGCTTCCCGATGTGGTCGACGTAGCCGGTTTCCTCCAGATTTCCCCCCTCCCCTTCCCGCAGCAGATTCAACCGGGTCCGCGCCGTGCCGGTCCAGGTGTCGCCCAGGGAGGTGGCCACGCGCAGAACGCCGTCATATTCGCTCATCCGGAACGGCCGTTTTCCCGTTTCCCAGCCCAGATTGCCAATGACTTCGCCGGAACCGGCGTAGACCGGCCCTTCGTCGGTCAGTTTGAACTTGTGAATTTCCGTTTTGGGCGGGGGAAATTCCGCCGCGGAAGCGTCTTCGGCCCAGGGTTCAATCGGCGCGACGTAGGGATTTCGGGTGGTGGCCACGTAGAGGCTTTCCCGGGAAACATAGAGGGTTTCGGCGGCTCCGGCCACGGATTGCGTCCGGCGGTCGGAAGGCTGGTCCAAATTCAACGCGGTCACGGTGATCAAGCCGGGCTCGGGGAGGGCGTCCGCCTCGCGAGGCGGGAGAAAACTCCGCTCCGGCGTCACCAGCGGTCCCGAATCCGAGCCGTTCACGGTCATCCGGGGCAACAGATCGGACAACCCCACGCTCGCCAGAAGCGCTTCGTTCCGGACCCGGGTTTCCGGGTCGGACGCATGGGAATCGTATTCCGGCACGTCCGGGGTGAACCGGGTGACCAGATAGAGCCGGTTTTCGATCCGGCGGCTGGAAACCAGCCGGCCGTCCAGGGCGACCCGGGAAATCCGCTCCGGCCGGGACGGATCGTCCACGTTGAACAAGCCAATTTCGGTGGTCCCGTTGCTCCAGCACATGGGACAGAACCAGTCGCCCCAGGGATCGGCCGCGGAACCGCCAAGGGTCACCAGAAGATCGGGCATTCCCGCGCCCCGATTGGTCGCCAGATAGAGCGACTCCACCGGGCTTTCGAAATCCTCCAGGGAAACCCGCGCCACCTCCCGGCTGCTCGGCGGCGATTCGGAAAGGGAGAGAATCCGGAGATAAGGGCGGTCCCTCCGCGCCGGCGGCAAATCCGCGGCCGGTTCCACGTCGATTTCCGGGAAACCGGGATAGGCGATTTCCGGCGTCACGAGCATGTACAGATATGAGCCGTCGGTTTTCACGATGTCGGCTTCATCCACCCCCGCCTCCTGCAAATTGGTGTCGCTGAACACCGGTCCATCGGGGGACGGGGCCGGCAACGGGGCGAAATCCAGGGCGTCTTCCCCGGCGTCCGGGATGGGCGCGCCCCCGCCCCGTTTCGCCTCCCAGCTTCCCGTGCTTTGGATGCCTTTCTTGAGATAAGTTTCCAGCGCTTCGGCCGAACCGAAGGATTGAAGCCGGGATGAAACCGCCGGCTGCCGGGGCGAAGATGGATCGTCCGGAATGTCCGCCGGGCCCGAATCCCCGCCGCCTCCGCCGCAGGCGGCCAAGAAACCAATGGTCAGAAGCAACGGCCCCATCCACAATCGTTCTCTCCAAGACTCTTTCATGTCGCGCCTCCCTTTCAAGCGTTCACGAAGATTGAACCGGAACAAACGGAATCCACCGGGCGGTCCCCGAAGGGTCCGCGGTTTCTCCGAAAATGAAACCGTCGGGACTGAACAGGCCGAACCGCGTCCCCAGAAATCGGGGTATCCATCGGGCGGGAAGATTTTCTCCCGGCGGAAGCGCCGTTTCCACATCCACTTCCCCGGCGACTTGCAACCCGCCGTCTTGAGTTTGCCGGAGAATGAAGACCCGGCCCAAAGCCGCGCCCGCTCCGGATGGCCCGGGGATGATCCGCAGCGGAACGACAATTTGGTTCGAAGCGGCGTCCACCGCCACTTCGTCGAGGAGCCAACGAGAATCCGAGGCGCTCCCCGGTATCGGAATGGAGACGTCGGGCGCCAAGGACGCCAGTCGCCCGTTTTCCCGGGTCAACCGTTGGAATTCCATGGACGCATTTCCGTTCAGCTCCGATTCCCGACGAAGAGCGACCAGGAACGCGTTCCCGGCCAAGGGCGCCGGGGCGATGGGTTCCCCTTCCAGAATCGCCGGACCGATTTCGGGCAGCGCCCCCGGATCGGAAAAATCCACGCCCAAAACCCGGCCGTCCGCAAAGAGCACCCACTGAACCGTCCCGTCGTAGCGGACGTTCGGGATTTCCGTTTCCAGCCCCAGAAACCGCAGTCCCTCAAGCGCAAGGCGGGTTTCATCCAACCGAAGCGCCGTCGCGCGCACCTCCCATTCCGAGGCCGACGCGGAAACCGTCAGCGCCTGGAACCGTTCGCCTTGGACGCGAACGGCCCCGGATGCGGGAATGATTCCGGGAAGGAGGCCGAAATGGGAAACCGTCGGCTTGCCGTCGGAAAAGGGGAGCCGGTACAGCGTCGTTTCGGCATCCCCCGGCGCGGCGAAGAGGTCTTCGTCAATGGCCCGATCCCCGGAACGGACGATCGAGAACGCCGCCGAATCCTCTCCAAAAAACACCCCGGACACATTGCCCGCAAGCGCCGCGCTGAAGGGCATTCCGGCCGCCCCGGAAAGGTCCAGGGCCGTCAGGGCGGTCAAGGCCCCGCCCGCGGGCCAATCGGGCCGGAAAAACGCCGCCGAGGCCGTCAAAACGCCGCGGGAGACAATGCCGCCCTCCCCTTCCCGGAAAACGTAATTTGGGATCAGGGCTTCGGACGGCAGGGCCGCAAGCGCGCCCAGGTTTTCCTCGGCGTTCTCCCCGAAAGCGCCGCCTTCCGCGAAGGGAGGAATGGCCGGAAGGAATTGGTGCGCCAAATACAGCGTCCCGGAGGTTGCCGTCGCGCCCAGATAAGCCCCGTCGATCTCCCACTCGCGAATCATCGTCGGCCGCTCGGGATCGGCCGCCTCCCACACCGAAACCCGCTGCCGGACCGGTTCCGCTTCGCCGCCCTCAACGCCTCCGACCACGACGAGCAGCTCTTCGAATCGATGAAGGGATCGGATTCGACCGGTTCCGGAAATGGCGCCGACCATCTCCGGCGGATTGCCGGGAGATCGAACCAGAACGTTGACCTGTTCCGTGCCGGCCGCGAAAATAGCCGTATCGGTCACGATCACGGGGTTCCGGACGGCCGATTCCCTCGCCGCCGGCGGCGGGGCGAAGTCGTCGTCCGGGGCGGGGGCGGGGGACTCGGCGCCGCCATCCATCGGGGTTTTCCGGACGATATCTTCGCGCAACTGGTCCCGAAGATACCGTTCCACCGCCGATCCGCTTTCGAAGGCGATGACGGACTGGCTTTTGGGATTCCCGATTTCCGTGTTGGACGAACAGCCCATCCAGGCCAGCACCAACGCCGGCAAGACAACGATGGCCCGGAGGCCCCGGATAAAACCGACCATGATCCCGTCCTCACTTGTTTCGCGTCAGGGGAAACAGCTGAATGTTCACCTGGACCACCTGGTCCGGATCTTCCGTTTCGGTGGCCATTTCCAAAAGGGCCCTCCGGAATTCGGCCGTTTTTTTCTTCAATTCATCCATCCGGTCATGGCGAACGCTCAGCACCAGGGCGGTGACGTCCCGTTCCTCCGAAGGAAAGCGCTCCATGGATTCGGAGGCCAGGCGAATCATTTCCCGATGATAATTGGCGACCACGAGGGAACGGATTTCCGGCCCGGTGGTCAGATTGGTTTCCACCCGTTCCCAACGGCCGTCCGGGCCCTTCCGGACCAATCCAAGGGAAAGGAGGATGGAGACCGCGTCGCGGGCCTCGGCGGGAGTGATGGAGGGGTTCAGAAGGGGAGCGATTTCCGCTGGAGTGGCCTTGCGATCGCCAAACAGCAGAAGTTCCCGCGCCACGGGGATGTACCAGCGGGAGAAGTATTCAAATGCCTCTTTTTCCAGCTTCCGGACCGACCCCACGCCCTTGACGGACATCATTTTTCGGTAAAACCGGTTTTTCTCCTCGTGGGATCGCGCCTGATTCATCCGGACCAGAAACTCGAAGTATTCCGCCTCGATCCGTTTCAGATCGAGACCCTTCACCACCTTGGCGATGCTCTCCAGCCCCAGGTTTCGCTGCCCTTCGGCGACCAGTTTCAAAAAATTTGGAGACTTGAAACCGGCCCGACGGCTGAGGAACCGGTAGGAAAACCGGGCCGCCCGACGCTTTCGAAAGGCGAACACGTCTTTCAAAAATGCGCGGTAATCGAGATATTCAAATATGTTCGGCCGTTTCATGGGAAAGCTCCGAAAGTCCGTCGGAATCCAATCCGTTTTCCGGATTTCCATGCCACCATAGCGACGTCCAGCCCGCCCCACAATTGGAAAGCAGGGTTTTCGATCGAAAAATGTATTCCATGGAATACGGACTTGTCCAAAAGTTGGACTCATCCGATTGATTTAATTTTTTATTTTGAAAACCGATTCCCGTTTCTTTTCAATGTGGCGAAATCTGGAATACGCGCTGGAAAAAATCGGTTCCCTCCGCGGATCGGATGGGATGGGGGGGATGGAGGGGCGGCTTCGTCGGCGGAGTCGGCCGGAAAAATCATTTCCGGGATCGGAAAAAGAAGGGGCCGTCCGTCTTTCGAGCGAAAGGAATCGCCCGCTGAAAAGGAGGCAAGATCGGCCTGGAAGAAAGCCTGGCGGAAACGTGCCCGTGAAATCGCGACAAGGCCAAGTCTTCGGAAAAACCTATCCGCCCTCCCCGCCGTCTTCCTCCTCCTCCTCCTGGACTTCATTGACGATTTGATCGTAAGCTCGCCGCATGGCCATCTCAAAGGCCTTTCCGCCTTTTCGCGCCCGCTTGCGGTCAAAATTGTTCAGCTTGGAAAAACACTTCTGGTAAAGTTCGCCTTCCGTGTCGTTGAGCATTTCCCAAAATTCCATCTCCCGTTCCTGCTCCCACCGTTCCCGCTTCAACGCCTTCAATGCCTCGATTTGTCTTTTCCTTTCCTCGACCGCCTTCCGCTCGGCCTCCAGCTTTCGCTCCGTGTGGGACAAGTAGCCCTTGGGTTTTCGATATTGCCCCGAACGTTCCAGAATTTTGAAAAACCAGTTGAACACGTCTTGGATCGGCTTGGATCGCTCCAAATCCAGATCCACCATTTCAAAACGGCAATAGCTCAAATACGCCATCATTTGATCCAGATTGCAGTCCGCCACTTTCATCCATTCGGCCACCTGCCTTTCGGTCAATCCTTTCTGTCGCCAATACCCCATTTCCGGGCGCGTCTGAAGCGCCTTTCGAATTTCCCCGAAGTCTTCGGAAGCAGTAGTTGTTTTATTGTTTAAAGAAAAACTACTACTACTATTATGCGAGGTCACTGATCGCGTCACTGAGGGCTTTATCACCGACACGGTCACTGGCGCCTTTTCCGCGGCCGCCAGCACCTCCTCCTTGGCCTCCGGATTCAGCTTGTAGACGATGCCTTTTTTGCCGCCCTGCTGGTAGCGCTTGTAATTCAGAATGTTTTTATCCCGAAAATCCCGAAGAATTTTTCGAATGGTTGGCAGAGGAATTCCGGTTACTTGGCTCGCGTGCGTGGCCTGAATGAACGCATGGTCTCCCACCGACGCCAGGAAATGGAATACCTCCTTCTGCCTTTTGGAAAGGTTCAGTTCGTTTTCGGGAAAAACGGGATCGAACGGCTCGTCTATCGGGGTCACTGATCCGGTCACTGACCCCTTGGGGTACTGATGGGGTGAGTGATAATTGATCACTGACCCTTGGGGTTTTTTGGCAAGTGGCTTTATCACTGACCGTGTCACCGACCCTTGGTTTTGATCGGTGACTTTATCAGTGGCAATATGAGTGATATTGTCGGTGGGAACATCCAGGTCGGCGGCGGTCTTGGCGGCGCGGGAAGCCCCCGCCGCGATGTCTTCCATGGAAGAAGGGGAGGGCGTCTTTTCGAACCGCGACGAGGACTCCGACGAAGGGGAATCCGCTTCGTCGGGAGGCGCCTCGATGATCCGGTCAATCAGCTTTTTGGATCGATCCAGTTCCCGCTGGGTGGTTTTCCCGGATTCCCGAATCCGATCCGCAAGACTTTTCCTCGCCATGATCAACCCTCACGGTTTTCAAAAATTCCAATCATTTCCTGGGACAGTTGACGATAGGCTTTGGCGCCCCGGCTGGAGGCTTCGAAGGAGAAGATGGTCTGCTTGGCGTATTCGGCCTGCTGAAACGAGGTGTTGACCGGCACCATGTTGGAGAAAACGCGATGCGAGCCGAAACGGTCGTTCACATCTTCAATGATCACGCGACTGACGGAGGTGCGCTTGTCCACCCGGTTGATCAGCATGCGGAGGAAGCGGAGGTCGGGGTTGCCGCTTTTCTGGATGCTTTCCACCAATTCGAGGACTTTTCGAAGGCCGTCCAAGCTGTAGGCCGATCCGGCGTCGACGGGAACGATCACGCAGTCGCTGCAATGGAGGGCGTTGGCGACGAAAAGGGAAAGGGTGGGGGAGCAGTCGATCAGAACGAAGTCGAAATGAGCTTTGGCGTAATCCCGGACTTTGGATCGAAGAAATTTGAGACTTTCCGGGTACCGTTCGGCAAAATCCATTTCCAGGCCGGAGGTTTCCTCCACGTTGGGAAGGCAGTACAGCCCCTTGTGGGAGGTGGGGTACACGCAATTTTCCACCGGGATTTCCTCGTCGTTGTCCGGGCTGGGATCCAGCAATTCGTAAATGCTGTTTCGGATGACGGTGTTGGGCGAAAGGAGGATGCCGGTGGCGTTGGCCTGCGGGTCGTTGTCGATGACCAGCGTTTTCTTTTTTTTAAGCGCCAGCGCGGCGCCCAGATTGCAAGCCAAGGAGGTTTTTCCGACGCCTCCTTTGTGATTGCAAACGCAACAGATGATTCCATTCATGGGGATGGGTCTCCTTGCGGGAAAGAACCCGGGACGGGAAGTGAAGGGTTGACGTGATGTCATGGGGTCGATTGATGGGGCAAAGCCCATGAACATGGTAGTCGGTTACATCATAACGGGCTAATTTGTCAAATACATTTGGTGGTCTTTTTTGTGGCAATCCGTTGGCCATATGAGGTTCACTTTCAGGCGAAGATCGGGGGTAACTTGTTTCGATGGCGCCGCGGCTTGTTTGGTTCTGATTGGAAAAAAAGAGTGTTTCCGATATTATCAGTGAGAAGGGCAGTGAGATTGTCATCGATTCGACCTTGTAAATCGCCTTGGATACGACCAAAACCGAAGTTCCGATAATGTCACTGATAATATCACTGGTTTAATTGACGCCTTTCGCCAAACCCGTTGTTCCGGGCTTTTCGGGCGCGGAAAATTTTTCGGGAAGTCGGATGGAGGGCGATGCGGAGCGGGGTTCGGCCGAAAAATTGAAAAACGGAAATGCCGAAAAAAATGACCTTGGTCGGGGAAAAACTTGGTTTGGAGGGAAAGGGGACGCCAAACCGATTCCGTGTGTGAACCCGACCCTGTCGGCCCGATGGAAAGGCGCCCGCTTCCGCTTTCGCCGGGAATTGGAAAGGCCGCTTTTGTAGCGATTCAAAAAAATACAAAATGAAAAAGTTTCATGGACGGGCGTCGTCTTTGGAAGCTCGGGGAAAAGCAGGCGTTGACCTGGGACGAGGACTTGCGTATGGTTCGTTTCTTCCGCCAAGGCGATTTGGAAAGCGGGCTTTCCCCCCGCCTTGGCGGAAAGGTTCCCCCGTTGGGCCCGATTGGACCGGGATCGATTTGGACCGGGATCGATCGGACGCGTTTCGCCGGAGGCGGGGATATTCAATCTTTTAAGACGGAAAGACTTGCATGAACGAAATCGAGCGTAATCCCAATATTCGAAATATCGCCATCATCGCGCACGTCGATCACGGAAAAACGACCTTGGTGGACGCGATGTTTCGCCAAAGCGGCCTGTTCCGCGAGGGGCAGGAGCTGGACGACCGCATGATGGACTCCATGGACCTGGAGCGGGAGCGGGGCATCACCATCGCCGCCAAAAACTGTTCCGTGGCCTGGAAGGGCGTCAAGATCAACATCATCGACACCCCGGGCCACGCCGATTTCGGCGGCGAGGTGGAGCGGGCCCTTTCCATGGCGGACGGGGCCATTTTGCTGGTGGACGCCTCGGAGGGCCCGCTGCCCCAGACCCGCTTCGTGCTCAAAAAGACCCTGGACGCCGGGCTCAAGATCATCGTCGTCATCAACAAGATCGACCGCCAGGACGCCCGCGGCGAAGCGGTTTTGGACGAAGTTTACGATCTGTTCATCGACCTGGACGCCGACGAGGATCAGCTCGATTTTCCCTTTCTGTACGCCATCGGCCGGGACGGCGTGGTAAAGCAAACGCCGGACGGAGAAGCCGAGAAGCTCCCATTGCTGTTCGATAAAATCGTGGCGGAAATCCCCCCGCCCGCCTTCACGCCGAACGAACCTTTCCAGATGCTGGTGACCGACCTCAGCTATTCCGATTATCTGGGCCGGCTGGCCATCGGCAAGGTGGCCAACGGGACCGCGAGGGCCAACGACGCCATGGTCTGTCTGGGCCGAAACGAACGGAAATCTCCGCTGAAAATCTCCAGTCTCCAAGTGTACGAGGGACTCGCGCTCAAGGAGGTTTCTTCGGCGGACCCCGGCGATATCATTGTTTTGTCCGGCATCGAGGACGTGGAGATCGGAGACACCATCTGCACCCGGGAAAGCCCCAAGCCCATGAAGCGAATTCGGGTGGACGAGCCCACCGTCTCCATGAAATTCACCATCAACAACGCCCCCTTCGCCGGCCGGGAGGGAAAGCTGGTGCAGTCCAGCCGAATCCGGGAACGACTTTTCAAGGAGACCCTGCGGAACGTGGCCATCCAGGTGGAGGAGACGGAAAACCGGGAGGTGTTTCTGGTCAAGGGCCGGGGCGAATTTCAGATGGCGATTCTGATCGAAACCATGCGGAGGGAGGGCTTCGAGCTGTGCGTGGGCCGCCCGGAGGTCATTTTTCGCCACGAAAACGGAAAAACCCTGGAGCCCATGGAACGGCTCATGATCGACTGCGAGGAAAATTTTCTCGGCGTGGTGACGGAGAAGCTTTCCATTCGCAAGGGACGGATGACCAACATGGTCAACCGGGGCACCGGCCGGGTCCGGGTGGAATTCGGCATCCCGTCCCGGGGGCTCATCGGCTATCGGGACGAGTTTCTCACCGACACCAAGGGAACCGGGATTCTCAATTCCTATTTCGACGGCTACGAGGAACACAAGGGCGAGTTTCCCACCCGGTTCACCGGCTCCATCGTCAGCGACCGCCAGGGCGTTGCCGTGGCCTACGCGCTGTTCAACCTGGAGCCGCGGGGCCAAATTTTCATCGTGCCCGGCGATCCGGTCTACGAGGGGATGATCTTCGGCGAGCACAACCGGACCTACGACATCACCGCCAATCCCTGCAAGGAAAAGAAGCTCACCAACATGCGGGCCTCCGGCCGGGACGAAAACGTGATTCTCTCCCCCGTAAAGCCCATGCCCCTGGAATGGGCGCTCCACTTCATCCGGGAGGACGAGATGGTGGAGGTCACGCC
>CAYFVR010000051.1:0-2550 GCA_964346545.1 uncultured Desulfobacterales bacterium
CCAACAACCGCTCATGAATATTGTCGAACCCGCCATTGGACATCACCAGCACCCCATCCCCCTTTCGGGCGGTTTCCGCGACAAATTCGATGATCCCTTCGGTATCCGGAAAGTGATGGGCTTCGATATTCCGAGACCGGATATCCGCCACTAACTTTTCGGAGGAAAACCGCTCGGCCTCGGGAACTTTGTCCAGGCGGGACGGCGTGCGGATGCAGACGATGTCCGCGCCGTCGAAGGCGAGGGGATAAACCTCCTGGAAGATGCCCCGCATGGAGGTGTTGGTCCGGGGCTCGAAAACGGCGATCAGGCGGCCGTTCGGATAAAACGGCCGCACGGCGCGGATGGTTTCCCGAACCGCCGTGGGGTGATGGGCGAAATCGTCGATTACGGTGATCCCGTTCGCCACGCCCCGGATTTCCTGCCGGCGACGCGGTCCCTGGAAGGTCTCCAGCGCCCGGGCCGCCGCCTCCGGGGGAACGCCGACGATCGCCGTCGCCGCGATCGCCGCCAGGGCGTTCAGCCGGTTGTGTTGCCCCGGCAACCGGGTCCGGAACCGGCCGAAGGGTTCGCCCTTTCGCAGCACCGTGAAGACGGACCACGGCGGTTCGATATCGGCGTCCACCACCCGCCATTCCGATTCCGGCGAAGTTCCGTAAAACGCCACCCGGCAGGCCCGATTCCGAACCAGCTCCCGCACCACCGGATCGCCGTCCCAGGCCAGCAGCGTCTGGTCCGGCCCCATCCCCGCCAGCAGGCGGTCGAAGGCGGAACGGACGTGGTCCAGATCCCGGTAGATGTCGGCGTGGTCGAACTCCACCGAGGTCAACATGGCGACGTGGGGCGTGAAGTGGAGGAACTTCGGTCCCTTGTCGAAAAAGGCGGTGTCGTATTCGTCGCCCTCCACCACCGCCTCGGTCCCGCCGCCGACCCGGCAGTTGGTCCCGAAATCCCGCACGATGCCGCCGATGAAAAAGGAAGGGGATCGCTCCGCCGTCTCCAGAATCCAGGCGGCCAGGGAGGCGGTGGTGGTCTTTCCGTGGGTGCCCACGGGCAGAATCACCCGGCGGTTCCCCACGATGAAATGATTCACCGCCTGGGACATGGAGCAGAACGGCAGTTCCATCTCCCGCACGGCGTCCGCTTCGGGATTGCCCCGGGAAATGGCGTTGCCGATCACCACCAAGTCGGGCCGGTGGGCCACGTTCTCCGGGCGGAATCCCTCCACGGCCCGGATGCCCCGTTCCGCCAGAAAATCGCTCATGGGCGGATAGACGCCGGCGTCCGATCCGGTGACGGCGTAGCCCATTTTCGCCAAAGCCCCGGCCAGCGCGCCCATGCCGGAGCCGCACACGGCGATCAGATGAACGGATTTGACCCTCTGGGGAATCCGGTTGTGGCGCATATCCATGTCGTTGTTACCTTTCCGTGAAAGCTTCGCCACCCATTCCCATCACCTCGGGAGGACTTCATGGACGAAAAACTGGCCGACATCCTGCGGCAATTCGCCGGCGGGCCGGGCCGAATCACCGCCCTGACCGGCGCGGGCATTTCCGCCGAAAGCGGCATTCCCACCTTTCGCGGTCCGGAAGGCTACTGGACCGTCGGTTCCCGCAACTACCATCCCCAGGAAATGGCCACAAACCAAATGTTCCGGAAGGCGCCGGACGAGGTCTGGCGCTGGTATCTCTACCGGATGAACGTCTGCGCCGACGCCGAACCCAACGCCGGCCATTTCGCCTTGGTGGAAATGGAAAAAATTTTTGGGGACCGGTTCGTCCTCATTTCCCAGAACGTGGACGGGCTTCATCTCCGCGCCGGGAATACGCCGGAACGGACCTACATGATTCACGGCAACGTCTACCAAATGCGCTGCGCCGAAAGCTGCGCCAAGGATTTGTTTCCCCTGCCGGACGTCTTTCGGGGACGGGACCCGAACGTGCCCCTATCCGACGGCGAGCGGGAACGGTTGACCTGCCCCAAATGTGGTGGATGGACCCGGCCCCACGTCCTCTGGTTCGACGAAATGTACGACGAAGCCTATTTTCGGTTCGAAAGCTCCCTGCGAGCGGCGGCCCAAACCGATCTGCTGCTGGTGGTCGGCACCTCCGGCGTCACCAATCTGCCCAACCAGGTGGCCATGGTGGTGGCGCGGAAAAAGGGGCTCATCGTGGACGTCAACATCGCCGAAAACCCCTTTTCCGAGCTGGCGCTGCGCTCCGGCGGCCATTTCATTCAACAAGGCGCGTCCGAGGCGTTGCCGGAGATTTTGGGATTGCTGCGGGGGGACGCGGCGTAAATTGAAACACCCCGAAAACGGAGGTAGGTTGGGTTAGCGAAGCGTAACCCAACTTTTCCGAGCTGGCGCTGCGCTCCGGCGGCCATTTCATTCAACAAGGCGCGTCCGAGGCGTTGCCGGAGATTTTGGGATTGCTGCGGGGGGACGCGGCGTAAATTGAAACACCCCGAAAACGGAGGTAGGTTGGGTTAGCGAAGCGTAACCCAACATCCCGTTAGAATGTCACAAAACCCCAAGGGTAGCCGCAAGGT
>CAYFVR010000051.1:2650-21471 GCA_964346545.1 uncultured Desulfobacterales bacterium
GCGTAACCCAACATCCCGTTAGAATGTCACAAAACCCCAAGGGTAGCCGCAAGGTGTACCCCTACGCAATTCGGTTCTTTGTGGCCGCGGCGTAACCCAACATCCCGTTAGAATGTCACAACCCTAAAGGCACCCGCAAGGGCGCCCCTACGCCAATTCGATCCTGCGTAACGGCGGCCTACCCCAACACCCGTTGAACGCCGCAATCCCAAGAGCACCCGAAAAGGCAACCCGGCTCCAACCCCGTTCCTAGGGGTGCCCCTTGCGGGCGCCCTGTCGGTGCGAAACATCGGCCGGTGTTCGGTTTTTACGGGAAATTTGTTGGGTTACGCTTCGCTAACCCAACCTACCCAACCTACCCAACCGCCTACGGTTACGGCCCATCATCAGGATTCAGCACATATCCGCGCACTCGGTGAAGGTTTCCGCCGCGGCGCGGACGGTTTCGTCGATGTCGCCTTCGGTGTGGGCCAGGGAGACGAAGCTGACTTCGAACTGGGACGGGGCGAGGTAGATTCCCCGCTGGAGCATGGCCCGGTACCAGGCGCTGAACAGGTCCAGGTCCGAGGTCTTGGCCGATTCGAAATCGGTGACGTCGGCTTCCGTAAAAAACATGCCGAGCATGGAACCGACCCGGTTGAAGGACGTGGGAACGCCCGCCACCGTGGCCGCGCCCTGGAGGCCGATGGCCAGCCGGTTGGCCCGCTCCTCCAGCGTCTCGTAGACGCCCGGTTTCTGAAGTTCCTTGAGGGTGGCCACGCCGGCGGCCATGGCCAGCGGATTTCCGGAAAGGGTGCCGGCCTGGTACATGGGACCCTGGGGGGCCACCTGGTTCATGATCTCCTTGCGCCCGCCGTAGGCGCCCACCGGCAGGCCGCCGCCGATGATCTTGGCCAGGCAGGTCAGGTCCGGCGTGACGCCGTACAGGGCCTGGGCGCCGCCGTAGGCCACCCGGAAGCCGGTCATCACCTCGTCGAAAATGAGCAGGGTTCCGTGCTTCTCGGTTTCCGCCCGCAGGGCTTCCAGGAAGCCTTCGGCCGGCGGCACGCAGCCCATGTTGCCGGCCACCGGCTCCACGATCACGCAGGCCAGCTCGTCGCCCCGCTCGTCCATCACCTTTTTAAATCCATCGACGTCGTTGTAGGGGAGCGATAGGGTGTGCTTGACGAAATCCTTCGGGACGCCGGGGCTGCCGGGGATGTTCAGCGTGGCGACGCCGGAGCCGGCGGCCACCAGCAGGCTGTCGGCGTGGCCGTGGTAGCAGCCGTCGAATTTGAGCACGCCGTCCCGGCCGGAAAAGGCTCGGGCCAGCCGGATGGCGCTCATGGTCGCCTCGGTGCCGGAGTTGACCATGCGAACCATTTCCATGGAGGGAACCGCCTCGACGATCATCTCGGCCAACCGCACTTCCAGCACCGTGGGCGCGCCGAAGCTGGTGCCCTGGGTCAGGACGAACTCCAGCAGCTTGATCACTTCGGGGTGGCGATGGCCCAGAATCATGGGGCCCCAGGAGCCCACGTAATCGATGTATCGGTTGCCGTCGGAGTCGGTGATTCGGCAGCCGTCGGCCTTTTCGATGAAGAGCGGCTCGCCGCCCACCGATTTGCAGGCCCGAACCGGGCTGTTGACGCCGCCGGGGATGATCTGGAGCGCCTCTTCGAAGAGTTTGCAGGAATTTTCGAGTTTCATGGCCGTCCTTTCGTCGGAATGGCGGAGAATTCAATGGGGGTATGAGAGGGGAAATACAACCGAACGGACAACTTTTCAACCGCCGCGTGGCTTTCGGGCCGGAATTCAACCCCTCAAAGCCCAGTTTATACCATTTAATCCGCTTGAATTTTTCCGAATCGTCTTCTATTATCTTTTTAACGGTACCCGGTTCGCGCGGGAACGCCCCCAACGGATGGAATTCAGGATGGATTTTTTTCCGCTTTCCTCTCTCCGACCGCCCGAACCGGACGGTGTCGCCGGCGACATCGGCGACGGGTTCCACCCCAAACGGCGGGAAAGGCAGCTATGATCCGACGAATCATCTCCGGCGGGCAATCCGGTGTGGAACGGGCGGCCCTGGACGTCGCCCACCGGCTGTTCATGGACTACGGCGGCTGGGTGGCCGGCTGGCTGGCCGAGGAAGACGAGAGCCTGATCCAGACCTATCGCCTGCACATCCTGCGCGAGGGCAATTACGTTCAGGTGACGGAACGCAACATCCTGGACGCCGACGGCGTGCTCATCATCGCCCAGGGCGAGCCCACCGGCACGGCCGGGTTGTACCGGCGGCTGGCGGAGCGCCACCGCATGCCCTGGTTTTACGTGGACCTGGACGCGATCCCGGCCTTCGAGGCGAGCCGTCAGATCGAGGCCTGGATCGGCAAGCACCGGATCGAGGCGCTGACGGTGACCGGGCCCCGGGAAAGCCGCACGGTGGATCTGTACCGGCTGACCCAGGACATTCTGGAAACGGTCCTCAAGCTTTCGCTCATCGAGCCGCGCCGCTACGAAATCGAATACCAGCCAACGACGCCCACCGATCAGCGGCTCACCGAGTTCATCTCGCTTCCGCGAACCGTCCGGGAGGCGGTGGAGCTGTTGCGGGAAAGCCTCACCTTTCACGAGCGGAGCCGGATCGCCAATCTGTCCGAGGGCCGCATTCCGGAGCTGATGGGCACGCTCGGCGTCCACGTCAAAAACGAGTTCCGTCTTTGGGGCGGCAACGAGGTGCTCATCGACGAATGCCGGGCCCTGGCCCGAAAACAGGCGGAAGACCCCGCCGCCGTCATCCTCCGGGCTCTTTGGGATTTGCTCCAGCATGCCGACGACGTGCTCCGGGTCGTCAAATAATCCACTTCGCCTTGGCGATTCCTTTCCGGGACGGCCCCGCCTCGGCGACTCCGTCCCGTCTCCTTGCTCCGGGAGCCCCATGAAATTCCTCATCCATCTCGCCGATCGGGGCAAGCTCCCCGATTCGCTCATCCGACTGGGCATTCGTTTTCTCAACGGCCGCCGGCTTCGCCGGGAGCGACGGGAAGGCGCGGAAGCCGCCCTGGCGGCCAAGCAGCTCTTCATGGATTCCATGCGGAATTCCCCCGTCGCGCTGAACACCCGCGAGGCCAACGAGCAGCACTACGAACTGCCGCCGGGCTTTTTTCGGAACGTGCTGGGCGCGCGGATGAAATACAGCGGCTGCCACTGGCCCCCGGGCGTCCGAGACCTCAACAACGCGGAAGAGGCCATGCTCCGGCTCACCTGCGAGCGGGCCGGGCTGGCGGACGGCCAGGAGATTCTGGAGCTGGGTTGCGGCTGGGGCGCGATCACGCTCTGGATGGCGGAAAATTATCCGGGCAGCCGGATTCTCGCCATGTCCAACTCCGGCCCCCAGGGCGACCACATCCGCGCCGCCGCCGAGGCCCGGGGGCTGGACAACGTGACGGTGGTCACCGCCGACATCAACGACTTCGACCCCGGCCGCCGCTTCGACCGGGTGGTGTCGGTGGAGATGTTCGAGCACGTCCGGAACTGGCCGCTGCTGATGTCCCGGATTTCCGGATGGCTGAAGCCGGAGGGGCGGGTGTTCATCCACGTCTTCACCCATCGGGAGTTCGTCTATCCCTACGAAGTCTCCGGCGAGGACGACTGGATGGGCCGCCATTTCTTCACCGGCGGGATCATGCCCTCCGACGACCTGTTCCTCCGCTTCCCCGAAGACCTGATCGTGGAAGGCCACTGGCGCGTCAACGGCCGCCACTACGCCCAAACCGCCGACGCCTGGCTGGCCAACATGGACGCCAAGCGAGAAACCATCCGCCCCCTCATGGCCGAGGTCTGCGGCGAAGAGAACGCCGACCTCTGGTTCCAGCGCTGGCGAATCTTCTTCATGGCCTGCGCGGGGTTGTGGGGATATCGGGGCGGAGAAGAGTGGATGGTGTCGCATTATCGGTTGCGGGGGCGGTAGACCTTACATTCCGCAGGTTGAATGTCGCTTGGGATCAATTCGCCGAATAAAGTTTGAGTAGGCTAACCTTATTTCCCATCTTCCACTCCCCATTGTTTCCCGCCCTCCCTCTGCTTATATTTTCGTCAGTCCAAAATTCATCGGCCGACTTGCGGAATGGCCGCGCCGCGGAGCGGAACGATATGGAATGATTCTGGCGGTCTGATTTGTCCGGTAAGGAATTCCCGCTCTCCGCGACCATGCAGGTTGAACGCCCACCCGATCTCAAGGAGGGGTTGCCATGACCCTGAATCGAACCATCATGTTGGGAATCGCAACCGCCATCTTCGTGGCCGGCATCTGGTATCCGGGCACGGAGGCGGCAAAGGATGCAAATATGAGCGACGTCGAAACGAAAACCGCGACCTTCGCCGGCGGCTGTTTCTGGTGCGTGGAGGCCGACCTGGAAAAAGTGGACGGCGTGGTGGAGGTGGTCTCCGGCTACACCGGCGGACCCGAGGACAACCCGACCTACAAGGAGGTGGCCTCCGGCGCCACCGGCCATGTGGAGGCGGTGCAGGTCCACTACGACCCCCAAAAGATTTCCTACCCGGAAGTCCTGGGCGTCTTCTGGCGACACATCGACCCCACCGACGACGGCGGCCAGTTCGTGGACCGGGGACGGCAGTATCGCACGGCCATTTTTTACCACGACGAGGAACAGCGGAAGGCCGCCGAAGCTTCCAAGGCCGCGCTGGACGCCTCCGGCCGGTTCGAGAAGCCGGTGGTGACGGAAATCCGTCCGTTTTCCAAATTTTACACGGCGGAGGACGACCACCAAGACTACTATCGGAAGAGTTCGCTCCGATACAAAATGTACCGCTCCGGCTCCGGCCGGGACCCGTTCATCGCCGAACACTGGGGGCCGGAAAAGAACGCCGTGAAGCCCATCGCGGGAACGCCGGCGGCCGAATCCGGCGGTGATTCCGGCGGCGCGGCGGATTCCGCCTCGGCCAAAACCTACGCCAAGCCGGACGACAAGACCCTGCGCGAACGGCTGACGCCGGTGCAGTACAAGGTGACCCGGAAGGACGGCACCGAGCCGCCCTTCGAGAACGAATACTGGGACAACAAGCAGGCGGGGATTTACGTGGACATCGTCTCCGGCGAGCCGCTCTTCAGCTCCACCGACAAGTTCAAATCCGGCACCGGCTGGCCCAGCTTCACCCGGCCGCTCGCGCCGGAAAACATCGTGGAGCACGAGGACCGGAGTTTCCTGATGACCCGCACGGAGGTGCGCAGCAAGCACGGCGACTCCCATTTGGGCCATGTCTTTCCGGACGGGCCACCGCCCACCGGCTTGCGCTACTGCATCAATTCCGCCGCGTTGCGGTTCATCCCCAAATCGGAATTGGCGGCGGAGGGGTACGGCAAGTATCTGGAGTTGTTCGCCTCGAACTGACCCCGATTTGCATCCAGTACCGTTCATTTGACGAAAAAGTGGCCGGGGCGCATTTCATGGGCCTCGGGTCAATTCGGCCCGATTGTCCATCTGAAATCCCAAAGTGAGCGGTATTGGATTTGCCTTGAAATCTCCGTCTCCGGGGCGACCGCTTCGGCGGGCTTTTTCGGATTTGGCCGGGATTTATCCTTCGGCGGCCGGGCGCTTCCGCTCCCAATCCCCCGACAGGAAAAACCAGATCGCCGAAAGCGCCTGCAAGCCGGTCAGCAGGGCGAAGGCCGCCGCGTATCCGTCCGGGGCGTATCGATCCGCTCCCGGGGGAATCCACAGCTCGATGACGGCGCCGATGCCCCACTGGGCCGCGAAGGCGGAGACGAAAACCAGCAGGTTGAGCGACGTGTTGACCCGGCCGGAAAGGTCCACCGGGAACCGCTGGGAGAGGACGGCGTAGGGCAAAATGCCCGAGGTGCCGAAAAAGCCGTAGACCAGCCAGGCGGCAACCGGCCAAGGCCAGGCGTCCCTGGCGATGAGCAGCAAATTCACCATGAAGACGATCATCCCGCCGGCGGCCACCGATATGGGCGGAATTCCCCGCCGCCCCAGCCGTTCCGCCAGGGCGCCCATCCCCAGATAGCCCGCCAGAATGGCGGTGGCCAGCAGCAGCAGCGTTCCGGCCACCGCCTCCCGGTCGAATCCCGCCACGTCCCGCAGCCAGGGCCCGGCCCACAATCCGTGGATGGAGAGAAAACTGGCCTGGGACAAGGTGGCCCAGGGCGCGATTCGCCAGAAGGTGCGGCTGCCCAGCACCCGGCCGATGCCCCGCACGGAATCGGCGAAGGAAACCGCCTCGCCCTTCGTGGGGCGGGGCGGAACGATTTGGTAGACCAGAACGCCCGTCAGGAGCGTCAATCCTCCCAAGACCAGAAATATCTGCCGCCAGTCGGCGATGTGCAGCGCCGCCTCCACCGGAGCGGTCGCCGCCAAAGCCCCCAGCCCGCCGGAGGCCATCTGGAAGCTGTTGACCAACGGCAGCTTTTCCTTCGGAAACCAAAGGGTAAACGCCTTGAACGCCGCCATGAGGCAGGCCGAGACGCCCAGCCCGATGAGTCCCCGCCCGATCACCAGCCCGGCCAGCGTTTCCGCCCGGGCGAAGACCACCGCTCCCACCGCCGCGATCCCGAGCAAAATGCCTTCCACTTTTCGTGGGCCGAACCGGTCCAGCAGCACGCCCAGGGGCAGCTGGGCCGCCGCGAAGGTGATGAAATAGGCCCCGGTCAGCAGACCCAGATCGGCCGGATTGACGCCGATGTCCGCCGCCAGATTCGGCGCGAGCACGGCGTTGATGGTCCGGAACAGATAGGAGATGAAATAGCCCAGGGCGAAGGGCGGGAAAATGCGGAGGCGGAGGGCGAGGGTCATGGGCGGCGAATTCCCCAAACGGTTCACGGCGGCGGGACGTGGCGAGGGCGTATCACATACCGCCAGGGAAATTCCAGCGCCATCGTGGGGGAGAGTCCGAAAAGGTGGGGCAGATTGAATTCGGCCGAGGTACGGTTGGGCCGGATCGGTCGTTTCACGAGATCAAAACTCTCCTCTTCTTCGCCGGATTTCTTCGAGCACTTCGTCGTCCCCAAGCAGTTCAACGCCTTCGGCGATGGCGTTTTTTCGGATTTTCAACAATTTCATCCCCAATTTCGTGCGCGGAACAAATTCGGACGATTCCCAATCCGAAACGGAGATTTCAGTCACTTGGCCAGTGCTTCGGTTTTTCCCGATCGGGGACTGGATGAAAACCCAAGGGTTTGTATTGCCGAAGCGCAACCGGACAAGTCTCCGATGATCAAGTTTTTCCTTCATACCCCGCATCCCTCGGCAACCCGTCCCCCTTCGCCGATTCCTTCCGCACCAGCTCGTCGCAGCGTTCGTTGTGCGCCACCCCCGCGTGGCCTTTGACCCAGCCGAAGCGGACGTCGCGGCGGTCCACCAAGTCCAGCAGCCGTTCCCAGAGGTCGGGATTGACGGCGGGGTCGGTTTTGTTGCGCATCCAATTGTTGGCGCGCCAGCGCTTGGCCCAGCCCTTGGCGATGGCGTCCACCACGTAGCGGGAATCGCTGAACAGCAGGATTTTCCGGCTCGGCTCGCAGGCTTCCAGCGCCTCGATGACGGCCATCATTTCCATCCGGTTGTTGGTGGTCAGCCGCCGTCCGCCGGAAAGCTCCCGGCGGCCGTCCCCCTCCAGAATCACCACGCCGTAGCCGCCCGGGCCGGGATTTCCCAAAGCCCCGCCGTCGGTGTAGATCAGCACGTCCCGGTCTTCCACCTCGGCGGGGGAGGCGGGCGGCGTCTCCGTGGGCTTGGCGGTTTTCGCGTCGCCGGCCGATGGTTTCTTTCGGCTTTTCCGCGGCGGCGGATTCTTCACGAATTCCCGGGCTTCCTCCAGGGTGGGAAAGCCCTTGTAGACCGCGCCGGTAAACCCGTTCACCTGTTCCTGGGCCCCGCCCGGTCCGAACCAGCGGGTGTAAATGCCCGGTTTTTTCCCCCGGGCCACGGCGTAAAATTTCTTCGGCATGAAACCTTGATTTCCGTTGAAAATGGATGGGAAGGAAGGCGGCGCGGAGAAAGCCCCTTCCTACGCCGGGCCGGTCAGCCGTTGTTTTTGAGCGCTCCCTGACCGGTGGAATCCAGCACGCTTTGCCAGAGACGGCCCATGGGGTTCACCTGTTTGCGGTTGCCGGCGGAGGCCTCCATGGGGACGTGCACGAAATGGTTGTTCCAGTGGCCGATCAGCAGCTTGGTCTTTCCGGCCATGGCGGCGTGCACCGCGTTCCGGCCCAGAAAGCTGCAAAAAACGTGATCGTTGGAATTGGCCGGCAGGCTCCGGATGTTGTAGCTGGGATCGATGTATTTCACGGAAATATCGGTCCCCTTTTCCTTGAAAAAGGCCTTGATCCGGTCGCGCAAAAAGACGCCGATGTCGTGCAGCTTCACGTTTCCGGAAGGATCGTGGCTGGTTTCGGCGTCTCCGAAAAAGCGCTGTCCCGCGCCTTCCGCCACCACCATCACGGCGTGGCTCCGGTCGGCCAGTCGCCGTTCCAGGGAGGCCAGCAGACCGTTTTCCCCCTCCAGGTCGAAATCCACCTCGGGGATCAGCACGAAGTTCACGTCCTGCTGGGCCAGCACCGCCGTGGCGGCGATGAAGCCGGAGTAGCGCCCCATCAGCTTGATGAGCCCGACGCCGTTGGGATAGCCCTGGGCCTCGTTGTGGGCGGCCCGGATCGACTGGGTCGCCACGTCCACCGCCGTGTCGAACCCGAAGGAGCGGGAGACCATGTAGATGTCGTTGTCGATGGTCTTTGGAATGCCCAGCACGCTGATCTTCAGTCCGCGTCGGGTGATGTTGTCGGCGATCTTGGTGGCGGCCATCAGGGTGCCGTCGCCGCCCACCATGAACAGGACCCGGATGTTCATCCGCTCCAGGCTGTCCACGATCTCCTCCACGTCCTGGGGCCCGCGGGAGGAACCCAAAAACGAGCCGCCCTTTCGGATGATGTCGCCCACCACGCCGGGGGTCAGTTCCACCATGTCGTGGCGGTAGTGGGGGATGAAGCCCTGGAGACCGTAGCGGATGCCGTAAATGTTGTGGACCCCGTAGCCGAAGTACATCTCCAGCACGATGGCCCGGATGATGCCGTTGAGGCCGGGGCAGAGCCCGCCGCAGGTGACGATGGCGGCCTTGAGCTTGCTGGGATCGAAATAGATTTCCCGCCGGGGCCCGGCTTCCTCGAAAGACCGCGGCGATTCCCCGCGCTCCAGCCGCTGGGCCATGCGCTGGCCGTTCACGTCCAGCAAAATCCGGTCGTCGTCGGAAACGAAGCTGGGGTCCTTTCCGCTGGCGTAGAAAGGAGAGGGAATCCGGGCGGGGCCCAGAGTTGAAATTTCCGTGGGGATGTTGTCGAAGTCCATGAATTTCCTCCTCGGGAAACGGCGGCGCGAAGACGGATGGATGGGGCGCGGATATTTCGCGTCCCGGTTTCGGGGGGCGGCCCGGCAAGCGGATCGGGTCCGCAAGGTCGTTACGCCCCCCGTCGCCGATTCAGGCGGCGTCGAATTTGAATTTCCCTTTGCCGAGAATGTCGTGGAGATGGATGATGCCCGCCACTTTCCCCTCCGGATCGGTCACCGGCAGGACGGTGATCTGGAAGACCTCCATCAGGTTCAGGGCGTCGTATGCGGGGGTTTCCGGACGCACGGTCTTGGGGTCCCGGGTCATGACCTCCGTCGGCGAAAGCGCGTAAACCGGCCGCCTTCGGGCCACCAGCCGGCGGATGTCCCCGTCGGTGATCAGCCCGCGCAGGGTCCGATCCGGCCCGGTCAGCAGCACCACGCCCAGCCCGGCCCGGTCCATGACGGCCACGGCCTCGTCCATGCCGGCGGTTTCCCTTGCGATGGGAACGGCGTCGGAAACCATGAGATCGGCCACGTCTCGGGAAAGTCGTTGGCCCAAGGCGCCGCCGGGATGGAATTTTCGGAAATCGCTGGGGGAGAAATGCTTCCGGTTGATCAGCACCACGGCCAGGGCGTCGCCCATGGCCAGCAGCGCGGTGGTGCTGGTGGTGGGCGCCAGGTTGTGGGGGCAGGCCTCCCGGTCCACGCCCACGTCGATGACCAGATCGCCGCTCCGGGCCAGGGTGGAGTTCAACTTGCCGGTGAATGCCGCCACCGGGCAGCCGATCTGCTTGAGGACCGGGATCAGCCGGTTGACCTCCTCGGTCTCCCCGCTGTTGGAGAGCGCCAGGACCACGTCGTCGGGGCTCACGACGCCCAGGTCGCCGTGGAGCGCCTCCACCGGATGCAGAAAAATGGACCGGGTGCCGGTGCTGTTGAAGGTGGCCACCAGCTTGCGGCCGATGAGGCCGGACTTGCCGATGCCGGCCACCACCACCCGGCCCCTGGCGGCGCAGATCATTTCCACCAGCCGGGTAAAATCGCCGTCGATCCGTTCCATCACGCCCAAAATGGCCTCGGCCTCCATGCGGAGCACCGCCCGGGCCTGATCCGCCGCCGGGATGTCCGTTTTGATTTCGTGTTCCGCCTGGCCTTCCGAGGGCGCGCTCATGTTCACCAGTCCTCTTTTTCTTCCGTTCGTTTAAAGGAAGCCGCAAGGGCCGCCGCGGCCGCGTCCAGCTTGGGGCGGATGATCTCCATGTCGGTTTCCAGAATCGATTCCGTTCCGTAGGCGGCCATGAGCCGCATGTCGGTGAAGGTGTATCGAAGCCGTTCGTCCTTGGTTTCCACCATTACCGTGAATTTCAGCTCCAGCCGCTGGGTGGAGCCGAAGGGGCCGTCCCGGAAATGGGGCATTTTGGTTTTTCCCACCACCATTTTTTCCCGGCGGTTGGCGTATCGGATCACGTCCAGGGAGTGGGAAAAGCTGTCGGCCACCCATATCTTGGCCCCCTCGAAGAGTTCGTCCGCCGAAAAGCCGGGAAGGGAAACGATTTCCTGGATGGTCAGCGAATCGGCCGGGGCCGGCTTGGGCGGCGGTTCGCCGGCGCATCCCAGCGCCAGCGCCGCCAAAACCAGGAATAGGACCAGGGCCAGGGCGGGCGTTTTCCATCGCCGCGCCGGATGGGAACGGGGGTTCATTATTTCTCCGGAAAGCGATCCGCGTGAGTGAATTCCGAAATCTCCCGTCGGGCCGGGGTCTTGGAAATTTTGGCCGGGACGCCCAGGGGGATCAGGGCCACCACCTCGGTTCCCGCCGGCGCGGAGAGAACCCGCGAGGCGGCGTCGTGGTCCAGCAGCCCCACGATGACCGTGCCCAGTCCCGCTTCGTGGGCGGCCAGGCAGAGGTTTTGGGTGGCGAGGCCCAAATCGAACAGGAACCAGTCGCCGAATTTGGTGGACGCCTTGCCGTCGTAAAAGCCGGAAACGCCGGTGCGGCCGCACACGGCGATCACCACCGGCGCGTCGCCCACCGCCTTCACCGCCGGATTTTTGGGGTTGACCGTTTCCTGAAGGCGCGACTTGACTTCCGGGTCCCGGACCACCACCAGCTCCCAGGGCTGACAGTTGGTCCAGGAGGGCGCCCATCGTACCGCCTCCAGAATCCGGTTCAGGGTTTCCTCCGAAACCGGCGTTTCCTCGTACTTGCGAATGCTGCGTCGTCCGCGGATGGTTTCCAGCAGATCGGCCATGAAAATCCTCTCCGAATCCGTTTGGGTTTGGGGGGATGAAAGCTACTCATACCCCAAGCGCCGCGACCGATGCAAGCGCTGGTCAAAGATGAATCGCCGGTCGAGGAATTTCAAGGGGTTCGGTTTGCGGGGGGAAAGCGCCGTGGACGGGTTGGGCGCTCCCGACGCCTGCGGGCAGCCATTTTCGCAGCAAGAAAATAAGATTTTTCGGGATAGGTTGGTTTGCTCAGGTAATTATGGGGAAGACGGAGCGACTTCGAAGGGGAGGGGGGGCGGCGGATCGGGCGACTTTTTTGGGGAGGGCGTCCGTCCGATGGGGAGCGGACGCCCGGACGTTTTCATTCATATGCTATAATCGGCGGTCAGTCGGCCTTGTCCGCGGGAGCCGGCTTGCACTCGCAATCCCGGCCGTCGCAGCGGGGACAGTCGTACCGGGATTCCAGGGTGGGCAGTTTGTCGGGCTTGTCGTTGCAAAACCAGAAAATTCCCAAAGACAGGGAAACGATCGCCATGATGGCGACAATGATCCAGATCATTTGGATTCCTTGGAGAAAAAGGTGCGCGTCAGCGGACGATCTGGCGGAGGGCGTCCGCCAGCTCCGCGTATTGAAAGCGGTAGCCCAAGGTTTCCAGCGCCTCGGGCACGACCCGCTGCCCGCCCAGCAGCACCTTGCTCATGTCGCCCAATGCCGTGCGCAGGACGAAGGCGGGCATGGGCAGAAACGCCGGGCGGTTGAGCGCTTTCCCCAGGGCGCGGGCGAACTCCTTTTGGCGAACCGCCTCCGGGGCCACGAAATTGAAGGGCCCGTCGGCGGACGGTTTTTCGATCAGAAAAAATAGGGCGGCGATCAGGTCGTCGATGTGAATCCAGGGAAACCACTGCTCCCCGCCGCCGATGGGGCCGCCCAGCCCCATGCGGAAGGGCGGCAGCATTTGGCGCATGGCCCCGCCGTCCCGGCCCAAGACCACGCCGAAGCGCGTCGTCGCCACCCGGACGTTCCGTTCTCGGGCCGCCAGGGCTTCGTTTTCCCAGTCCACGGCCATTCGGGCCATGAAGTCGCCCCCCGGCGGGGATTCCTCGTTCATCGCCTCGTCCCCCGGGTCGGCGCCGTAAACGCCGACGCCCGAGGCGCTGACCAGGACCGAATCCGCCGGCAGAACCGCCGCCAGATTCCGGGTGGTCAGAATGCGGCTGTCGTACATCTTTTGTTTGTAGGATTCGGTCCAGTGGGCGAAGATGCTCCGCCCCGCCAGATTGACCGCCGCGTCGCTTTCGGCGGCCACGGTTTGCCAGTGGCCCGGCTTCGTGGTGTCGGCGGTGATGTACCGCAGCCGCTCGTCGTCGATTTCCGGGTGAAAGGCCCGAGTGCCGGTGGCGGCCACTTCGTGACCCTCCGCCAGCAGCCGGCGCAGGAGATGGGCGCCGACGAAACCCGATCCTCCGGTGACGAATACCTTCATGACGCCTCCTTTATCCGATGTGAAACGCGCCGGATTCGATGTACGGCCCGTCCTCCACGTCGATGGCGTGGAGCACGTCCTTGTAGAACCGCCGTTTCATCTCGGCGACCACGGGCCGTTTTTTGCGAACCCCCCTGGCGAAATCCAGCGCTTCGCCCATCAGGGTTTCCTGGTGGCAGGCTTTCAGCACGATCCGTTCCCGTTCGCAATCCGCCGCCGTCAGGCGAACGCCGAGATGATGCATCCGTTCCAACGTAGCCATGGGAATGGCTTTTTTCAACAAGGCCAGCATTCCGGGCAGAAACGGAATGCCCAAGTCCACCTCGGGAAAGCAGAAATAGCCCCGGTCGGAGCGCATGAACCGGAAATCGAAGGCGCAGCTCCAGATGGCGCCGCCGGCGAAGGCGTGGCCGGTGATGGCCGCCACGGTGATCAGCGGGCTGGCGACGGTGCGCCGGAAGAGCTGGTTCATCTGGTAAAAAAAAGCCTTGGCGGCGTCCACGTCCCCTTTTTCGATGATGGGAACCAGCCACTCCAGGTCGATGCCGTTGGAAAATATTTTTTCGTGGGCGGAATGGACCAGCAGGGTGGTCGCCTCGGTGTTCGTCTCGACGGCGTCCAGCGTTTCGACGAATGCGCTCAAAAAATCCGGGTTGAAGCGGTTTTCCCCGTCGTTGAGCGTAATCACCGCCACATGATCTTTTCGCTCGTAGCTTACCCGTTCCATCGTTTCTCCCCTCCCGTCGCGGCCGATCGTGGTTGAATATGAGATGCCCGGTTGAAGTCCGTTCCGGTTTCGGGAATGCTATCATCGGCGGCGGGGAGCGTCAACTCGGAGGCGGACGGAGAGATTTCGGGGCGACGATTTCCCCGGATTTCCATAAAAAAAAGCCGCGCCCGAGGGCGCGGCTTTTCGTGCGATCAAACGCGGGAATCAGCCGCAGCCGCCGTCTCCGCTTCCGCAGGCGGAGCAGGCGCCTCCGGTGTTGAATTCAACGCCGCAGGAGAGCTTGAAGCCCATGTGTTGAAAATCGACTTTGATCGGTTGTACTTTGCCCAGAAAATCGTCGTCCACCAGAAAGGTGAAGCCGTCGATTTCGAATTTCTGGTCATTGTCTCGCGGCTCATCCAGAGCCAGCGCAAGGGATGGGCCCGCTCAGCCGCCTTCGTTGAGAAAAACCCGGATGGGCTGCGGCTCGCGACCCTGGAAATATTCCGTGATCTGCTCGGTCGCCGCCGGGGTGACTTCCAATGGTGTTTCTTCGGACATGTGGTTTCCTCCTTGCCAATTCAAGATGCCGGATAGCTATAAGCGGGACGATTGAAAAAGTCAATGCGCAATCGTTCCGGCATAAACGGTGAAAATGGACCGCGAAGGCCCCGCTTCCGCAAAATAAAAACGTCCGATTCGGAAGTTCCCAATCGGACGTTCCCGGATGATGTCCGGTGCGATATCCGGTTTTCGGTTCGGGCGGTTCCCGGGTCGGCAACCGCCCCGTTCGCTCAAAAGGTAAAATTACTCTTCCCGCTCGATCTGTCAAGAATCCCCGGCGCCGAAGGCCGGTTGATCCCCGTCAGGGGACCATCCGGAATTCCCGCCACGGAATCAGCCCCGCCAGGAGCGCGGCGATCAGCGGCACGGCCGGAAGGATGTCGGAGCGGAATCGCGGCACGGGTCAGGGGGCCTTGTCCAGATCGAAGGCGGAGTGAAGCGCCCGGACGGCCAGCTCGGCGTATTTCTCCGTGATGACGCAGGAGATGGCGATTTCCGAGGTGGAGATCATCCGGATGTTGATGCTCTCCCCCGCCAGGGTGCGGAACATTTTGGAGGCGACGCCGGCGTGGCTTTTCATGCCCACCCCCACCACGCTGACCTTGGCGATCCCGTCGTCGCCGAACACCCCGTCGGCGCCGATTTCCCGGGCCACGCCCTCTTCGATCTCCAGGGCGGCGGCCAGGTCGGTGCGGGGCACGGTGAAGGCGATGTCGTTTTTTCCCTCCTTGGGGGACGACTGGATGATGATGTCCACGTTGATGCCGGCGTCGGCCACCGGCGTCAACACCTTGGCGGCGATGCCGGGCTGGTCGGGCACGCCCTTGATCAGCACGCGGGCGTCTTTTTTGGAGCAGGTGACGCCGGAGACCACCACGCGTTCCATGTCGGGGTTTTCGGCGAGGACCATGGTTCCCTCCTCTTCGGAAAAGGATGAGCGGACGTGAACGGGCACGTCGTATTTCTTGGCGAATTCCACCGAGCGAATTTGGAGCACCTTGGCCCCCAGGCTGGCCATCTCCAGCATCTCGTCGTAGGAGATGGTTTTCATCTTGCGCGCCCGGGCGCAGATGTTGGGATCGGTGGTGTAGACGCCGTCCACGTCGGTGTAGATTTCGCAAACGTCGGCGTTCAGGGCCGCCGCGATGGCCACGGCCGAGGTGTCGGAGCCGCCCCGGCCCAGGGTGGTGATGTTGCCCTGCTCGTCGCAGCCCTGGAAGCCGGCCACGACCACGATGTTGCGGCCGTCCAGCAGGGCGCGGATGCGGTCGGCCCCCACGCCCAGAATGCGGGCGTTGCCGAAGGCGCAGTCGGTGCGGACCTCGGCCTGAAATCCCAGCAGGGAATGGGCGGGCAGCTCCATGGCGTGCAGGGTCATGGCCAGCAGGGCGGCGGAGGTCTGTTCGCCGGTGGCCAGCAGCACGTCCAGCTCCCGCTTGGGGGGGCGGCGGCTGATCTGATTGGCCATGTCGATCAGGGTGTCGGTGACGCCCGCCATGGCCGAAAGAATGACCACGACGTCGTTGCCGTCTTCATGGGTTTTGGCCACCCGGCGGGCCACGTTGCGAATCCGATCCAGATTCGCGACGGAGGTCCCGCCGAATTTCTGAACAATCAAAGCCATTCCAACTCCTTTATCGCGGATGCGATTCGGTCCATCCAGTGGGCGGCGGTCCCCCCGGCCGCCGCGATGGCGATGTCCCGAACCGAATCGTCGGTCAGGGTCAGGCGGACGGCCAGATGGGCCCCGAGGTCCGCGGGGTCGAGTCGGTCGGCCCACTCCACCGCCACCAGGCCGTCGCCGTCCATTAGTTCGAAAAGGCCGATCTCTTCCAGGTCGGCGCCGCCGGCCAGTCGATAGAGATCGACGTGGATCAACGCGCGTTGGCCGGGATATTCGTGAATCAGGGTGTAGGTGGGGCTGACCACCGGGATCTCCGGCGGCACGCCGGCGGCCCGAGCCATGCCTTGGACGAAGGCGGTTTTCCCCGCGCCCAGGTCGCCGAACAGCGCCACCACGGCCCCGTCGGGCAGGGCCCGGGCCACCGCCTCGCCCAGCGCCCGGGTCTGCTCCGGCGAATGGGTGGTCACGATCCGATGGGCCGAGCCGTTCATCCTTCGGTCTCCGCCGCCCGGATTTCTTCCACCAGCTCCCGGGCGCGCCGGAACATCGCCTCGGCTTCGTCCTCGCTCCGCTCGTGGTCCATGCCGAAGAGGTGAAGCGCGCCGTGGACCAGCAACTCGTCCAGACGCGCCTCCAGACGCGTCCCGGCGGCCTCCGCCTCGCGGCGGGCGGTTTCCGCGGAAATCACCACGTCGCCCAGCAGGTGGGGCGTCAATTCCGGAAATTCGCCGTCGCGCATGGCGAAGGCCAGCACGTTGGTGGGACGGTCCTTTCCGCGAAACTCCCGGTTGTATTCGGTCATCTCGGCGTCGTCCACCAGCAGCAGCGACAGCTCGGCGTCAGGAGACCCCAAGGCGTTTAAGAGGGTCCGACCCGCCCGCTGAATTCGTTCCAGATTCAGGTTTTCCGTCCGTTGGCGGTTTTGGATCAGGACGGCCATTTTTCTCCTTTTTGGCGGCATCTTTTTTGGCGGCGTCCTTGGCCGCCGACTTTTCGGGATATTCGATGCGGTGGTGGTGGATTCCGTTGAGAATTTTATTGCAGCTTTTGGCGATCTTGTGCAGATCCCGCAGGGTCAGGGTGCAGTTGTCCAGCTGCCCGTCCGAAAAGACCTTGTTGATCAGTTTCTGCACCAGCCCCTGTATGCGCGAAGGCGTCGGGTTTTCCAGCGTCCGGGAGGCGGCCTCCACGATGTCGGCCAGCATGACCAGTCCGGCCTCCCGGGTTTGGGGCTTGGGGCCGGGGTATCGGTAGTCGTCGATGTTGACCGCCGACTCTCCCTTGAGCTTCTTGGCCCGCTCGTAAAAAAAGGTGATGGTGCTGGTGCCGTGGTGCTGGCGGATGGCGTCGATGATGTTCTCCCCCAGCTTGTGCTTGCGGGCGATTTCCACGCCGTCCTTCACGTGGGAGATCAGGATCAGGCCGGACATGGACGGCGCCAGCTTGTCGTGGCGGTTCCGGCCGTCGGTCTGGTTTTCGATGAAATAGAGCGGCTTTTTGATCTTGCCGATGTCGTGGTAGTAGCCGCAAACCTTGGCCAGCAAGGGATTCGCGCCGATTTCCGCCGCCGCGGCCTCCACCATGGAGCCCACGATCACCGAGTGGTGGTAGGTGCCCGGCGCCTCAAGCATCAGCTTCCGCAGGATGGGCCGCTCCAGGTTGGCCAGTTCCAGCAGGGTGATGTCGGTGGTGTAGCCGAAGGCCAGCTCCAACAGCGGCACGATGCCGGCGCAGAGAACGCCCGCCCCGATCCCGCCGAGAAAGGCCATCCCCCAGCCCCAGAGGAAGGGGAGGCCGGGTGGAATGCCCATGTGGACCGAGGCGGCGGTGGCCAGCAAAATGTTGAGCAGCCCGATTTTCAGCCCCGCGTTGATGAAGACCCGGCGTTCCCGGCAGTGCCGGGTCCAGTGGGCGGCCATCAGCGCGCTGAGAAAGAAATAGAGGAACACCTCCAGCCGGCTTTGGAACAGCACGGCGGCGCAGGCGGAGAGGACCACCGCGAACAGCGCGGCCATTTCGAAGCCCATGAACAGGCAGACCGTCATGGCCCCGGCGGCCAGCGGAACCCCGAAGAAAAGGGACGCCTCGGGGATGTTCAGGGGGGTGTTTTCCGCCAGGGCGGCAAACAGAATGCCCGACGCCCCCGGCAGCAGAAAAAACAGGGCCAAGAGGGTCGAGAGAAACAGCACGTCCTTGTTGGAGGCGAAGACTCGCCCGCCCCGCTGTCGCAGATGAAGGTGAAAGAGGATGACCATGAGGCACAGCAGCATGGCCACGGCCCCGAGGCTGCGGACGTAGCCCCGTTCCCGCCGTTTCTGGGACCGGAGCGCGTTGAGCTTGAGCAGCTGCACGCCGGTGACCCGCTCGCCCTCCCGCAACAGCATCTCCCCGGCCTTGATCTGGTACAGGATCGGATTGACCGCCTCGGCGGCGGCCTTCTTGCGCCGTTCGGTCTCGTTTCGGTTCAGGGTGATGTTGGGCTGAATCAGCCGCTGGGCCAGATCCACCACCAGGTTGACCCGGGAATAGCTGAGGTCGCGGACCAGCGGCTCGGCGACGACCCGCACCCTGGTCTTGGCCTGGTCCAGCCCGTAAAAGCGGCGCAGATTCCGCACCACCCGCTCCTCCGCCCCGCCCACGGGCCGCAGCACGATGCCCCGGTCGGCCTCCCGCAGCAGCAGCTCCTTGTTGGCCGCCACCCCGTTGTCCAGAATTTCTTCCAAAATTTGGAGGATCCGGTTCGCGATGTCGGCGGAAAAGCCTTCCTCCGCCAGAATCCGGAACGCGCCGGGATTCAGGTGAATGGCCAGGGTCTTTTCCACCGATTCCTTGAGCCGATCCATGTCCGGCGGGGCGACGGGGGGCGCGGGGGC
>CAYFVR010000052.1:0-15111 GCA_964346545.1 uncultured Desulfobacterales bacterium
CCGCGTCCGGAACCCAAGCCCGAACCGCGTCCGGAACCCAAGCCGGAGCCGCGTCCGGAGCCTTTGGCGGAACCTTCCGTTCCGGAAGTTCCCGCCCCCCCCGCTCCGGTCGCGGCCGCGGCGGTGTCCCCGAAGCCTCCGGTTCCCTCGCCTCCCGCCCTGCCGGCGCCCGCGCCCCCCGCGGCGCCGAGCGACGCGGAGGATTTCGATCAACTCATGGCCGATCTCGCGGCCCTGATCGATAAACACAAGTCCTTTCCCCGGGCCGCGCTTCGGGCCCGTTTGCAAGGCGCCGCGGCCGTCCGGGTTCGGATCGATTCCGAAGGGCGGCTGACGAAATACGAAATGATGGAGAGCAGCGGGCACCGCATTTTGGACCGGGCCACCCTGAAGCTGTTCGAGCGGCTCGCGGGGCGGCGGATATCTTCCGCCCACCCGCGCCAGGGCCTGGAGATCGTGGTTCCCGTCCGTTACGTCCACCAATGAAAATCGCCGGGCGCCGCGAATTCCGCCGCGCCCGGATGGGTTCCGTCATCCATTTCATTCAAATTCAAGGAGGAGACATGTCTTTCGGTTTTTCCATGCGAAACATGCGGGTCGGAATGCTTGCCGCGATGATCGGATTCGCGCCGGTGGTCGTGGGGGCCGCCGAAAAGGGCGTTCCGTGCCCCGATTCGGCCAAGGCGGCGCCGCCCATCGTCGTGAAACAGGGCGGCGAAACCCGGTCCATCCATTTGTGCCAAGCCTTCGATTATCACGGGAACGCCTGTCCGGGCGCGACCATGACCTATATGGCCGTGCGCTACGGCTTTGAACTGTTGCACGAGGAAGGAGAAATCCCGGATATGGACGATCTGGTCATCGTCGGCCGGGCGCCCGGGGGCCCCATGGATATGCTGGATCTGGTCATGAAAGGCGAGGACCGGGCCGAGCGGACCTGGCCGCCCGAGGGCATCGAAAGGGGGGCGGGAAATTTTTCGTTCCAATTTTTCCGCAAATCCACCATGCGAACCGTGACCGTGCGGCTTCGGGACGGGCTTTGGCCGGCGGACTGGTTCGAGCTGCGGGACAAAAAACGGGACGGTTCGATCACCGAGGTCGAAAGCGAAAAGCGCCGGCGGGATCGCCAATACGTGATCCGGGAATATCCCAAAAAGAGTTACTCGGAACTGTTCGACGAACCGGAAGTCCATGCCTTCGTGGCCTGGGGCGCCGTCGTTCCGGGCGAAATCGACCGGCACATCCGCGACCTGCGCCGCAGCCGGCGCCGGGCCGCCGCCGAGACGGCGGAAATCCAATGAGGGCGAAATCCTCGGCGGCGAAGGCCGGATTGCCCGCTTTGGACAGGAATCCAATCCGGAGGGAACGGGTCCCCGCGAGACGATGGCTGCGGAGATGGGCCGTGTCGGTGTTCTGCGCCTGGACGGCGCTCGGGACGGGCGGCGGCGTTTCGGCCGAAACGTCCGAACCGGCGCTGCGTTCGGCGGAGATTGTGATCTCCGCCACCCTGACCGAAATGGATATCGCGGACGCCCCGGGTTCCGTGGAAGTGGTCACGGCCCGGGAAATCGCGGACATGAACGCCCAGACCGCGGCCGAGGCCCTGGAAACGGCCGTCGGTCTCGTGGTTTCCCGGGAGTCCGGCCGGGTCCAGGTTCCGAGCATCCGGGGCGCCCGAAGCAAACACGCCCTGGTTCTGCTGGACGGCCGACGCCTGGCCTTCGGATTCAACGATCTGATCGATCTGCGCCAGATTCCGACGGTCATGATCGAACGGATCGAAATCGTGCGCGGGCCGGCCTCGGCTCTCTACGGCAGCGACGCCTTGGGCGGCGTGGTGAACATCATCACCAAGGCGCCGCCCGCGGAATGGTCCGGGATGGTCTCGGGACAATTCGGGATCAATCGGGATGGCGAAGCCGATGAATACATCGGCGGCGCGTCGGTCGGCGGCGCGCTGGACCGCTTCCGCTTTCTGCTTTCCGCGGAGCTGCGGCGCAAGGACGGCTGGGACGCCGACGGAACGCTTCCGGACGACGGCTTCGAGGAAAAGCCAAGATTCGTCGCCGGCCGCTTCGCCTTCGACGCCACCGACAACCAGCGCCTTTCCGGCGGTTTCGAGTATACGGAAAACAGCTTCACGGGCGGGCAGTTCTTCGAAAACGCGGCCCGGGAACGTCGGGCGGACGAGGATCGGCACGGGTATTTCCTGCAATACGACCTTCGATTCGCCCAGCTCCATACGCTCATGCTCCGGGCGAATCGGTCGGCCTACCGCAACGAACTCGGGTTCGACCCGTTCGCCGCGTCCGGAGAACGGCGCATTGAACAGGACACGAACCAATTCGAGGCCCGCTACTCCGGCTTTTTCCTGGATCGCCATCTGGTGACGCTGGCCGGGGAATATCGTCGGGACGGCCTGGACAACGAGGTGCTGGAAATCGCAACCAACGAAAACGTGGAGAATTTCAGCCTGTTCCTGCAGGACGAATTCAATATCTTCGATCCGTTGTACCTGGTGGCCGCGCTCCGATACGACCATCACTCCGAATTCGGGTCCCGGTGGAGTCCCAAGGCGTCCCTGGTGTACGAGATCGGCCGGGGGCTCCGGCTCAAGGGGTCGGTGGGGAAGGGTTTCCGGGCGCCCTCGCTTACGGAGCTGTTCGTCACTTCCTTCCGCCGCCGGGGACGGGAAGTCTTCGCGGGCAATCCGAATCTGAAACCGGAAACCTCCACCAGCTATGAAATCGGCGTCCAGGGCGAGCGCGATCGGTTTCACGCGGGCCTGACCTTGTTCCGCACCGAGGTGGACGATCTGATCGAGCCGGTCTTGGAGCGAACCGAAGGAACGGGTCCCGGTCGAATGGACTTTTTCGAGTATCGGAACATCGCCGAAGCCACACAGCAAGGCGTCGAGGTCGAAGGCGGGGTCGTTTTGCCGGCGGGATTGTCCTTGGTCGGCAATCTGGTCTGGCTGGACGTGGACAACCAAACCGGCGGGGGGGACATCGGCGCCCAGCCCGAGTACAAGACGTATTTGAAACTGGGCTACGAACTGCCGGAATGGCGGGCCCGGGCCAACCTCCGCATGTCCTATTTCGGCCGCCAAACCTACGCCGATGGCGACCGTTATTCCTACGCCCTGTTCGGAACGCGATTCGCCAAGGAATTCGGCGAAGGTTTCGAGGCCTTCGCCGGGGTGGACAATATTTTCGACAAGCGGGTGGAGCGCAACGGCGTGGTCCAGATCGAGCCGACCACGTTCTACGCGGGCGTTACGGCGCGGTTTTAGCGCCCTTCCCCGTTCATTTTGCCGAAAAGGGTCGGGGGGGCGATCCCATGCGCCCCCGCCCCTTCGGCGCCATTCCCGTTGGAAGACCGGGTTGAACCGTACGGCCGCGACAAGGGGGCTTCCGCCCGTTTGAGGAAGTCCCCCTCGGTCCAAACGCTCAGCCGTCCCCCTTCGGCGTTTTCGCCATTTCGCCGAACTCGTTGCGGATGCACATTTCGCAGTTGGGCGCCGTCTCCCCGTCGGAGGCGCAATAGCGAAGGAACGACTGAATCCAGTCCTCCCCGGCCCGGGGACATTTTCGAATGTATTCCAGGAAACAGACCAGCCGCTCCATGGTGTGCCCGTCGATGGCGTGTTCCATTCGACAGGCGGTCTCCTCCGCGATTTCGGAATCAATGGACAGGACGTTCAACAAAAAGTCTTTGAGCACCCGATGCTTTCGGGCGATCTCCAGGGCGATCCGTTTTCCGCTCGGGGTCAGGGTGATGAAGCTGTAGGGTTCGTAGTGGATCAACCCTTTGTCCCGCAATGCCTTCAGGGCCGCGGTCACCGAGCCTCGGTTGACCCCGAGATGATCGGCGATGTCTTTGGAGCGGGCCACGGTGTGTTCCTTTTGCAACTCCAGAATGGTTTCAAGATAATTTTCATTGACTTCGGTCAGCGCCAAATTCGCCATCCCCCCCTCCTCGCTTTGAATGAAATCCTTCTGAAATTATTGTGAATTGAACCATGACGCATCCTACTTTCCCGCAGAGAATTTTGTCAAAGCCGAAAATATGGTTGACTTCAAATAAAGTTTGGTCTATCTAACTATCTCGCTTGGCCCGAATATCGGCAAAAATCGTCTCACCCCGCGGAACTCGCTGAAAAAATCAAATCGGCGAAGATGGTTTCCGGCGGATTCGGGAGGCGAAATGAACCCAAAAAGGAGGAAGCGGTGAAATTTTCGAAAGTGGCCGGAATTGGATTGGGACTCGTCGGCGTTGCGCTGGGCTGGATCGCGGCTCCCGTTTCCGCGCAGGAGGAATCCCCCACCGGGCTGGAGCGGCGGGTGGAGCGGCTGCAATCGGCCGTGGAGGAACGAGTCGGCGGCGACGACTGGCTCACTTCCATCAAATTCAGCGGGTTGATCGAGGTGGAGGCGGGGTACGGAGAGGTGGATTTCGATGATCCCCTGGCCGAGGACGAGGAGGCCGACGACGTGGATCTGGCCACGGTGGAATTTGGCATAGAGGCGCAGATCGCGCGCCACGTGACGGGCAACGTGCTTTTCCTTTTCGAGGACGATGAACTGAGCGTGGACGAAGGCTTCATTACCTTGGACGGCGGGGATGCCTTTCCGGGCTATCTGACGGCCGGGAAAATGTACATCCCCTTCGGCGCGTTCGATACGCTTTTCGTGACCGACCCCAACACCCTGTTGCTGGGCGAAACCGGCGAAGGGGCGGTGCTGGCCGGGGTGGTGCTGGGCGACGACATGCTGGACCTTTCCGTGGGCGCGTTTAACGGAAGGGCCAAGGAGGCGGGCGACGACGATTCCATCGACAGCTTCGTGGCCGCCGCGGTGGCCGCGCCGACCGATTTCCTCTCGTTGGGCCTCTCCTACAGCTCCAACCTGGGCGGCTCCGACGAACTGTCCGAACTGCTGACCGCGCCCGAGGAATTGGATTCCATGGTGGGCGGCTGGTGCGCCTTCGCCAAGGTGACGCTGGCGGACCGGTTCACCCTGATCGGCGAATATCTTGGCGCGATCGACGATTTCAAAGCCGGCGAATTGTTCTCCGAAGACGACGGCGAAGCGCGGAAACCGTCCGCCTGGAACGTCGAACTGGGCGTGGCCATCCTGGACAATCTGGAGGTGGCCGGCCGCTACGGCGGCGCGGAAGACGCCGCCGATTTTCTGCCGGAAACCCAGTACGGCGGCGTGATCAACTGGGGCCTGTTCGACAACACCAATCTGGCCCTGGAATACATGCACGGCGATTTCGAGGACGATTTGCAGGAAGAAGACACCTTCACGGCGCAACTGGCCGTGGAATTCTGATTGTAATCGCCGGCGGGGCGGAAACGCGTTTCCGCCCCGCCGGATTTTTCACTTTCCGAGGCAAAGGATCGATTTGACGCAACCGATCCAGTCCATCGGGGGGCCGCCTTCGTCGAAGGCGGCCCATTCCTCCAACGGGAGACGAACCATGAGCGAAACGAAATCCTGCGGCAAGTGCAAGAACTCCTGCCAAAAATGTCGGGCCAAACGGATCGGCGAGTTGAACGCCCTCGGCATGGCGGCCATGAACCGGGGCGAAACGAACGAGGCGGAAGAACGGTTGCGGGAGGCGCTGGCCCTGGCCGGGGAGATGCCCGTCCAGGCGGCCAATGTTCACAACAGTCTGGCGCTGGTGTGTTCCGTCCGCGGGGATATGGATCGGGCGCTCACCCATTACGGCGAGGCGCTGGACCTGACCGACGGGCACATTTGCGGCGAACACGCGCTTCTGCAGGCCCTTCACCGAAATCTGGCGCGGACGCTGGCGCCGGAAGCGTAGTTTTTTTTTGGCTTGAATGTTAGGGATAACTAACAAACTTTGTTCCCCACAACAAGCGCCGGGCCAATTTGGCCGTTGGCGTCGCGGAAACCGTTTCCGCAAAGGGAAAAAGGAAAGCGGTTATGCAAAACACCATGGATAGCATTGCCCATCCGAAGCCGGCGGACCTCCCGTCCGAAACCGACGAATTTCCCCCCGAAAAGATGGGAAAGGTGGGATTGTTCCAGGCGGCGCTGGCCGAAGCGTCCCCCGGCCGGTTTTTGGCTCGGGAGGGCGTGGACCCGCTGACGTCGGCCTTCGACCGGAAAGTGGCCGTTCACGCCGGATTCGGCGGCCGCCCGGTGGCGGAGGCCGACCGGGAAGCGCTGTTGGACGGTCTGCTGGACGCGCCCCGGCGGGGGCCCTCGGCCCTCTACATTCACGTGCCCTTTTGCGAAACCCATTGCCTGTATTGCGGCTTCTACAACCGGGCCTATCGGCCGGAGGAAAGCGCCCGGTACGCCGATGCGCTGCTGCGGGAGATGGACCTCTGGCGGGAACGTCCCGCGGCCCGTTCGGGCCCCTTCCACGCGGTCTACCTGGGCGGCGGAACCCCCACCGCGCTGGAGGCCGCCGATCTTCGCCGGATTCTCCTGGCCGCGCGGGGCGGCTTTCCGCTGGCCAACGATTGCGAGATCACCGTGGAGGGACGGATTCACCATTTTGACGCGGAAAAGATGGACGCCTGCCTGTCCGCCGGGGCCAACCGGTTTTCCCTGGGCGTCCAGACCTTTCACACCGCGCTTCGCCGGTCCATGAACCGGCTGGCGGATCGGGCGTCGGCGATGCGGGCGTTGCGCGACCTGCGGGACGACGGGCGGGCCGGCGTGGTCATCGACCTGATCTACGGCTTTCCCGGCCAGACCCGGGACATGTGGCGACGGGATCTGGAGGATTTTCTGGCGCTGGAAATCGACGGCGCGGACCTGTACCAGCTCAACGTCTTCCGGGGCAGTCCGCTGGACAAGGCCATCCAGGCCGGGAAATCCCCGGCCGCCGCGGGGCCGCCGGAACAGGCCCGTCTGTTCGAGGCGGGGGTCGCGCGACTGGAACGGGCCCGGTATCGGCGGCTGTCCATCAGCCACTGGGGCCGGACCACCCGGGAGCGCAACGTCTACAATCATCTGATGAAGGGGCCGTCGGAATGTCTGGCCTTCGGGCCCGGCGCGGGCGGCTGCCTGGGCGGCCATTACTATTTTGGAGAAACCCGTTACGACCGATGGGTCGAGGGGGCAATGGCGGGCCGGAAGCCCCTGTCCATGCTGGCCGCGCCCCATCCCATGGCCGCGCTGGACAAAACCTTGGCCGCCGGCTTCGACCTGGGCCGGGTCAACTTGCGGGGCGTCGGGGAGACTTTCGGCCTGCCCCTGGAGACCCGCCTCGCCCCGTTGGCCGAACAGTGGCGGCGGGCGGGGTTGGTGGAGCTGGACGAGGGGTGGATGGAGTTGACCCTGGCGGGCCAGTTCTGGAGCGTGAATCTCGCCCAATTTGCCATCGAACACCTGCATCGCCCGCGGGAACAAAAGGAGAACGCATGATTTCACCGAAACCTTTCCGGCGACGGGGATCGCGCGCCCATTTTCTTCCGGCCGCTTCTCGCCGATCCCGGGCGACGTTCCCGTCCATCGGGGCGCTTGCGCTGGCCTTTCTTCTCGTCGCGCCGGTTTCCGCCCGCGGCGCCGAGGACGCGCGCCTCGAAACCCGCGAGATCGTGGTGACGCCCACCCGAACGAACCGGGAACTCCGGGAGGTTCCCTCGTCCGTCTCGGTGGTCGGCGGCGAAGCGTTGCGCCGATCCGGCGCGACCACCGTGGCCGACGCCCTGCGGGACGTTCCCGGCGTGGAGGTGTTCGACCAGTCGGTTCCCGGGGCGAAGCGGGTGGTGATCCGGGGCGAAAGCGGTTCCCGGGTTCTGGTGCTGGTGGACGGCCAGAAGATCTCCGAGCAGAAATCCATGGACGGCGCCGCCCTGCTGATCGATCCCGCCCGGGTGGAGCGGATCGAGGTCGTCAAGGGGCCGGGTTCCGTGCTCTACGGCTCCGAGGCCATCGGCGGAGTGGTCAACATCATCACGAAAAAGGGCGGCGACCGTCCGGTCCAGGCCGAGGCGACGGGGACCTACGACACCTCCGCCGACGGCGTAAAGGGCTACGCCGCGCTCTTCGGCGGGCATGAAGGGTTCCAGTATCGGATTTCCGGGGCCTGGACCGATTTCGACGACCGGGAGTCGGCCGAGGAAACCCTGGAGAACACCGCCTACGAGATCCAGGATTACAGTCTGTTTCTGGGCTACGACAAAGACGATCTCTCCCTGGGGGTCACCTACGAGGATTACCGGAGCGACGTGGAGTCCCACACCCCGGAGGGAACCACCGACGAGACCCTGACCTATTTCCAGTTGGACCTGCCCCGTTGGGATCGCTGGAAGATCGGCGGATTCGCGGAGCTGCGGGCCCTGGCCGATCCCCTGCCCCGCCTGCGGCTGGACGCCTATTTCCAAAACACCCGGAAGCTGTTCAAAAACGACATGGAGCTGCGCATTCCCATGGGGCCGGCCGGGGTCATGGCCGTGGAGAACCGAATAACCACCGACAACGATCAGGACACTTTCGGCCTCGACTTTCAGGTCGATTGGATGCCCCATCCCGACCATTACGTGATCTTCGGATACGAACCGGTCTTCGACCAGCTGGACGCGGTCACCGAAATCCGGAGCGCCCGAATCACCCCCATGCCGCCGCCCGCCGGAACCCGGACGACCTCGCTGGACCGGTTCACCTACGAGGCGGAGATGGACGCCCACGCCGTCTACGTCCAGGACGAATGGATGTTGCCGGCGGACCTGACCGCCACCCTGGGCCTTCGCCAGACCTGGGTGGATTCCCGCCTGAAGGCCACCAACAATCCCGAAATCGGGCTTCGGGACGCCGACGATTCCCAGGCGGTGTTCAGCGCCGGGCTGACCTGGGCCGGCGCGGAAAACCTGATCCTGCGGGGCCTCTTCTCCCAGGGCTACCGGTTTCCGAATCTCCAGCAGCTGTTCATCGGCACCGTGCACGGCGGGGCGGAACCGACCTTCGCAAATCCGGAGCTGGCGCCGGAAACCTCGGACAACTACGAGATCGGGTTTCGGTTCGGCGACGGGGCCTTTGCCGCCGATCTGGCCCTGTTTTACTCCGACGCCGCCGACTACATCACCACCCGTCCGGTGGAGGGCGGCCGCCGGTTCGAAAACGTGAACGCGGCGGAGACCTTCGGCGCCGAGGCCGTCATCCAGTACGACGTCGCCGGGCTGGGGCTGACCCCCTACGCCGGCGCCACCTGGCTGCGGCGGAAATTCGAGACGGGCGACTTCGCCACCTACGACACCGGCCGTCCGGATCTGATGGGCCGGCTGGGCCTCCGCTACGGCCGGGACCTGGGCCAAAGCCATCTCTTCACCGATCTGTATTTCCGGGGCGCCTCCGAGGCGGAAGAGCGGTTTTCCGACGGGACCGCGGCGACCTACGGATCCTGGGAGACCCTCAACTTGACCCTGGGCGGACGGTTCGGCGCCGACCAAAAATATTTCGCCACCGTCCACCTCAACAATCTCTTCGACCGGGAATACGCCACCGCCGCCTCGTCGGTGCCGGAGGCCGGTTTTCACGCCGTGTTCCAGGCCGGCGTGTCGTTTTGAGAGGAAAGCCATGAAACGTTCGGCGCCCATCGCTTTTCACCGTCCGGCCCCCGAATGGCCGGAAGAATCCGACCGCGCCGAGGTTGTTCGGCCGGTTCGCGAACCGCCGCCGCTCAAGCGCCGTTACTGGGAGGTGCGGGAGCTGGCGGTCATCGGGATCTTCGCCGCCCTCACCCGGGTCTCCACCCTGCTGGTGGCCCTGGTGGGCGGCGGGATGAATCCCCTGACCCTGGTGCTCAAGAACCTGCTGTTCACCAGTTTGCTGGTGGTCCTGCTCTTCAAGGTGCGGAAATTCGGGGCGCTGATCCTGTTCGTGGTCGTCAACGCCCTGTTTTCCATGCTGCTGATGGGCGGCGGATTTTTTCTTCTGCCGGCCATGCTGGCGGCGGGGCTCGTGGCCGAAGGGCTGATTCCGATCCTGGGCGGATACCGGAATCGGTTCGCCCTCATGGCCGGCGTGGCCGTCTACGATCTGCTCTCCAAGGCGGGCGCGTTGGGCGTCTCCTGGCTGTTCGTCCGGGAACAGCCAGGCGTTCTGGCGATGGCCGCCGTCATGGTGGGCATCGGCTATCTTGGCGCAATGGGCGGCCTGTTCGTCGGCGCCGCGTTTGTAAAGGAGCTTTGCCATGCGGGCATCGTGCGTTCTTGACACCCCTTTTCAGGGCACGGAAGACACCTTCGTCCATCGGCTGGACGTCCGGACCAAAATGGCCGTCAGCCTGCTGGCCTCGGCGGCGGTGGTTTTTCTGACGGACCCCCGGGCCCTGGCGCTGTTGGCGGCGGGGAGTTCCGCCTACGCTCTCTCCCTTCGACGGATCCGGCTGCTGCTGATCGTCTACGCGGCGGTGGGGATCATGTGGGTCCTGGCCATGGGGATGATGACGGCGCTTCACGCCCTGCTTCCCCAGGCGCCGGCGGCGGACCTCTCCCGGTTGCCGACGCCCTTTTTGCGCACCTGGGTGATGATCAACGCGGCCCTGGGGCTGGCGCTCTCCTCCCGCATCCAGACCATCCTGGGCGCCCTGAAGACGCTGCGGCTTCCCTTCTGCATTTACGTGCCGCTGGCGCTCATGGTCCGCTTTCTCCCGACCTTCATCGAGGACGTGCGCCAGATCGTCGAGTGCATTCGCACCCGGGGCTACCCGGTGAGCCCGCTGTTTCCCCTCCGGCATCCGGTGCTGACGATCCGGCTGCTTTTCATGCCGTTGTTGTTCCGGTCGCTGCGCTCCTCGGACGAGCTGGGGATGGCCGCCGAACTGAAGGGGCTGGGGGAGGCTCGACGGCTGACGCCCGTCGCGGCCGACCGGTTCGGGCGGGAAGACCTGTTCATGGCCGCCCTGACGGTTTGCTTTTTGGCGACGGGCGCGGTCCTGCAATTGATGGCTCCGGCCGCGGGAGGAATGGGATTATGATTTCGCTGGAGGGCGTGTCCTACGCCTACCCCCATGGGGAACGGAACGCGGTGAACGATCTCCGACTGCACGTGCGGCCGGGCGAGGCCGTGTTGTGCACCGGACCCAGCGGCTGCGGCAAATCGACCCTGGTTCGACTGGTCAACGGTCTGTGCCCCCATTTCTTCCAGGGGCGGCTTCGGGGGCGGGTGCGGGTGAACGGCCGGGACAACGCCGAGCGGCGGCTGGGCGAGATCGCCCGGGACGTGGGAACGCTCTTCCAGGACCCCGAGCAGCAGTTTTTCGCCCTGAGCGTTTCCGACGAGATCGCCTTTGCCCACGAATGGCGGGAGACCGACCCGGAAACGATCCGGCGCCGGGTTTCGGCGGCGCTGGACCGGTTCGGGCTGAACCATCGCGCGGCGGCCTCGATCCACGCGCTTTCCGAGGGCGAAAAACAGAAAACCGCCCTGGCCGCGCTGATGTCGCTGGCCCCCCGGGCCCTGGTGCTGGACGAGCCCAGCGCCAACCTGGACCCCGAGGCCGCGGCCGATCTGGCCGCGGAGATCGGGCGGCTTAAAGCGGCCGGCATGGCGATCCTGATCGTGGATCATCGGCTGTATTGGCTGGCCGGCGTGGCCGACCGGGCGGTGATTTTGGATCGGGACGGGATGGCCAAGGAGATTCCCTTCGCCCGATTGGCCGACCCGGATCTCCGAGCGCGTTGGGGGCTTCGCGCCGACCGCGTGGACGACGTTCGAGGTCGGCTGTTCCCCGTCCGGGGCGGGCCGAACGACCCCCGGGTCGAGGATCTCCGGTTCGCCTATCCCCGGTCTCCGGCGCTGTTCGAGGGGGTCTCCTTTTCCCTCCCTCGGGGCCGCATTACCGGCGTCTTCGGCCCCAACGGCGCGGGAAAGACCACCCTGGCGCGGCTGCTGACCGGGCTGTCTCCCATGGATTGCGGTCGTCTCTACCTCGACGGCGACGCCGCGACGCCCCGGGAGTTGCTCCGCCGCGCCAGCATCGTTTTGCAAAACGCCGATCATCAGCTCCACATGCAAACGGTTCGGCGGGAGGCGGTTTCCGCCGCCCATTCGTTGCCGCCGCTTCGCCGGGAGGCCGCCGCGGAAGACATCCTTCGGCTTTTTGGGCTGGAAAAACTGGCCGACCGCCATCCCCAGTCCCTTTCCGGCGGTGAAAAGCAGCGGCTGGTGATCGCCTGCGGCATGGTCAAAAACCCGGACATTCTGATTTTGGACGAACCCACCAGCGGTCTGGACGGCCGGAACATGGGGCGGATCGCCCTCGCCATGCGGCGGGCGGCCGACCAGGGCGGCTGCGTCCTGCTGATCAGCCATGACCTGGAGCTGATCGCCGAAAGCTGCGACGGCGCCCTTCATCTGCCCATGGTCCCCGTCGCCGACCGGGAACCCGGGACCCGTTGGATGGAAACCGATCTGTCCACGCCCGGCGAAAAGGGGTTCGCAACCCTGGAAACGGAGGCATCCGATGTTTGATCCCTACGCGACGGCATCGTTCCAGACGGACATTCGAGATGTGGCGGCCCGCCGTCCCCAGGCGTCCCTGGACGAACTGGGCCGAACCGTCGGCGTGCCCGAGGGGGCCGTGGCCGCCGCCTTGGCGGACAAGGATTGCGTGGTGATTCCCGGCGACGCGTTCGAACGGGCATGGACCGCCATGACCGAGTGGGAGCGGGCGACCTTCATCGTCCGGAATCCGTCGGCCATCGTCGAGGTTCGGGGGCCGCTGCCCCAGGGACGTTTCGGCCATGGTTTTTTCAACGTCGGCGGCGAAAACGCCCCGCTGGGCGGCCACCTCCGGGTGGATCGAATGGCCGCCATCGTTTTTCTGTCCAAACCGTTCATGGGAATGGAAAGCCATTCCGTCCGTTTTTACGATGCCGACGGCGAGCTGATGTTCGCCGTCTACGCCGGCCGGAACGGGCGGGAGGTGATTCCGTCGGTTCGGGAGGCGTTTTTCCGGTTGCGGCGGCGGCTGTCCCAGGAGTCGGCGACGGAACCGGTTCCCGGAACGGCGGACGCGAAAGGAGAAAACGGATGAAATCTTTGCTGGTCTATTCCTCCCGGACGGGCAACACCGAAAAGGTCGCCCGGGCCATTTTCGAGACGCTGCCCGAACCCCGGGAGATCTACCCGGTGGAAACGGCGCCCCCGGCCGAGGGCTATGATTTCGTGGCGCTGGGCTTTTGGGTGGACAAAGGGCGGCCCGACGAATTGGCGGTCCGCTACATGGCGACGGTGCGGGACCAGGTGGTCGGCCTGTTCGGCACCCTGGGGGCGGAGCCGGATTCCGAGCACGCGCGGACCTGCGTTCGCCGGACCATGGAAATGATGACCGAAGGCAACCGGGTGGTCGGCGCCTTTTTGTGCCAGGGCCGGGTCGATCCCGCGGTCGTGGCGGCCATGCGACGCCACGCGTCGAATGTCCATCCCATGACCCCGGAGCGTCGAGCGCGGCTTCGGGAGGCGGAAAAACATCCCGACGAAACGGATCTCCGGAACGCCCGCGAAACGTTTCGACGAATCGTTCACGAACTCATGAAAGCGGAGGAACCATGCGGGAAATGACCGCGACCGAAATGGAAAACGTATTGGCAAGCGCGAACTGGGCCACGATCTGCACCGCATCGCCGGACGGCGCGCCCTACGCCATCGAGGCGACGCCGTTCCGAGACGACGGGGACATCTGCTTCATGATCAATCCCCGGGGAGGCGTCTATCGGAACCTGGCCAAAAATCCGGCGATCTTGCTTAAATTCACCCGGGTCGGCCGGGATCTTTCGGGATGGGCCGGCGTATCCTGCATGGGAACCGGCCGGTTCGACGGAAATCCGGAGGCCGTCCGCCGGGGGTTCGCCGCGCTGGGCCGGATCATGAAGGCGGACTACGCGGAGGCCGCCCGCAAGCATTCCCGAGACCCGGAACGGTCTCCCCTGCTGCGGGTTACGGTTCAAAAAACCACCGGCCGTTGCGGCGGCGCGTCCAAGGCGACGGCCCAAGAGACGATTTCGGAGCGAACGGAAAGGGCGGCCCGATGACGACGGATGTTTGGGATTTCATGGACAAGATCGGGCCGGCGGGGATCGTCCTGCTCGCCCTTTTCGCTTTCAGCCTGTATTTCGCCTTTCGAAACGGCATTTATCTCTTTTTGGTGGAGCGGGACTTCCGCCGCCGCTTCGCCGATCTGGAAAACGGCGATCCCGCCTACCGGCGGCGAATTTGCGAAAATGGCCACAATCCGCTGATCGGCATCATTTCGGAAATCGTCCGCACCCACGCCACCCACTCCAAGGACATCCGGGCCGAGGTGGCCTATATGTTTCATCGGAACTTCGAATCGGTGAGCCGGGGACTGACCTATTTGCGGCTGATCTCGATCATCGCGCCGCTGCTTGGCCTGCTGGGCACCATGCTCGGCATGGTCGGGGTCTTCCGGAACTTGGCCACCGAAGCGGCGACGGATTCGGCCTTGCTGGCCGCCGGCATCTGGGAGGCGCTGCTGACCACGATTTTGGGGCTGTGCGTGGCCATCCCGACGCTGGTGTTCTTCTATCACCTGACGCTCAAGGTCCGGGGATTCCGCATCGAGGCGGTGGAGCATAGCTACCGGGCCGTGGAGCTGATGGGCGTCGAATGCGACGTGCCGGACGCCGGAAAGAATGTTTCGGAGAACGCCGCGGGAAAAAAGATCGCCGGCGTTCCCCGCCCCGCGCGGATTCCGTCATGATTTTCGAAGAGGAAGAGACCCTGGAAGACGGTCTGGATCTGACTCCGCTCATCGACGTGGTGTTCCTGCTCCTGATTTTTTTCATCATGGCGACCACTTTTTCCAAGCCGACGGTGGACGTTTTGCTGCCCCGCGCCGAATCCGGGAGCGTGGCGGAGGGGAAAAACGAGGACATGGTGGTGGCCATCGACGGGGACGGCCGCGTCTTTTTCGAGGGCGGAGAAATCCTCCGGGCGGACCTTCCGTCGCTGATGACGCGACATCCCGAACGGACTCTCAATTTCCACGTGGATCACCGGGCGCCCTTCGAGTCTTTCGTGCAGGTTTTGGACCAGGCCCGGCTGAAGCGGCGCGGCGAACTGGTCATCACCACGGAACCCTTCGTCGATTAGCGGCGAC
>CAYFVR010000052.1:15211-21408 GCA_964346545.1 uncultured Desulfobacterales bacterium
AAGCGGCGCGGCGAACTGGTCATCACCACGGAACCCTTCGTCGATTAGCGGCGACGCCTTTTTTTTCGGCAAGCTCCGGCCGGACCCGAAGGAGAATTCATTGCTAAACCAGACCATCGCCATTCGCGAACTCATCGACCTGTTCGGGACCATTTTGGAGGCCCGGGACCCCTATACCATGGAGCACTCCTTTCGGGTGGCCGAATACGCCGGCATTATCGCCCGGATCATGGGGCTTCCGGCGGTGCAGGTGGAACGGACCATCGTGGCGGCCCATTTCCACGACGTGGGAAAGATCGGCGTGCCGGACCTCGTGCTCAATAAAACCGGTTTGCTGACCCCGGAGGAAAAACGGGCCATGCAGAGCCACTCCCGCCTGGGGTTCAACATCCTCAAGCGGATTCCGGCCCTGGAGGAGGTTTCGCGAATCGTGCTGCACCATCACGAACGGCACGACGGCAGGGGGTATCCCGACGGCCGGGGCGGCGAAGACATTCCCATCGAGTCCCGGATCATCGCCGTGGCGGACGCCTTCGACGCCATGACCTCCCACCGCCATTATCGGCACGCCGTTTCCGAATCGGCGGCCCGGGAGGAGATCGTGCATCATTCCGGAAGCCAGTTCTGCCCGGATGTGGTTCGCCATTTCCAGCGATGCGCCCGCTCCATACCCGCCTTCCGGACGGCGGATCGGAAGGCGGAACCCCATCACTTCGCCTTCGTGGGCCACGAGGACCTAATGCATTCCCGCATGGTCGCCGGGAACGGAACCCCCCAGGGACGGCCCGCCCGAGGCGATCGCCTCCTGGTCGCCTTTTCGCGGAAACGCGCCGGCGGCTCTTGCGTGGCGAAGGACGACCCATGAAGGTTCGAAACAAGCTCAAACTGTTGATCATCTTTTACTCCGGGCTGCCGGTGCTGTTTGTCGGGCTGGTGGGATTCCATTCGCCCCTGCCGAAGGACCCCGATTTCCAGAAGGCCCTGGCCATGGGCGTCGCGGTCTGGCTGTACCTGATCGTTTCCAACCACTGGCTCGGCATGCGGTGGCTGATGGTTCGGCAATTGCGTCGGATTCAGGACTTTTGCGCCGGAATCCGATCGGGCCGATATCCCATGATGGCGCTGCCCAACCAGCCCGCCGACCCGGCCGACGAAAACGAACTCGACGCCCTCATGCGGGACATGAACTGGATGGCCAACCAGATCAAAATCCGGGAGGGCGAACTGAAGCGAACCGTGGATTCCCTGGAATCGACCAACCGGGAACTGTCGGAGGCCCACCGGCGCACCGCCGAGGCCCGCGACGCGCTGTGGGGCGAAATGGCCCTGGCCAAAAAAATTCAAATTGCCCTGATCCCGAACCGACCCCAAATCCCCGGCTTCGAACTTTCGGCCAGCCTTTCCCCCGCAGAGGAAGTGGGCGGAGATTATTTCGACGTGTTCGCCGCGGAGGGCCGCCACTGGCTGGCCATCGGCGACGTCTCGGGACACGGGGTTCCCGCCGGGCTCATCATGATGATGGCCCAGACGGCCGTTCATGCCGCCCTGCGCCGAGGCCCGGACATGGATCCGGCGGCGCTGTTGTCGGTGGTGAACGAGACGCTGACCGAAAACATCCATCGGCTCGGAGAATCCAAATACATGACGCTGACGGTGATGGAATCTCTGGGAAACGGGGAATTCCGGTTTGCCGGTCTTCATCAGGACCTGATGGTCTATCGCGCGGCGGACGGCGCGGTGGAGGAGATCGAGACCCGGGGCGCCTGGGTCGGGCTGATGGAGGACATCCGCGACATTTGTTCCGTGGACCATCTTGTGCTGGAACCGGGCGACGTGTTGTTGCTGTTCAGCGACGGGGTGACCGAAGCGGTGGGGCCGTCGGGCGACATGTTTGGTCAGGACCGGCTGGCGGCGGTGCTGCGGGAAACGGGAAGTGGATCGGCGACGGAAATCCGCTGCGCCGTGGAAGAAGCCATTTCCGACCACGTTCGGGACGACGACGTGACCCTATTGGTTTGCAAGCGCCAATTGAACGGTGGGGTTTGGCGGGAACGCGTTGATCCGCCCGCCTACGGAAAGGCGGTGAACGGGTGAGAAAAACTGCGATGAGCTACGAGGCCGCGCCGTTCTGGCGCGTGGTGAACCAGGTTCGGCTGGATGTAACGTCCGCCTTGGCGGATCGCCCCCAAGAGTTGCGGGAGGCGGCGGTAATGACGGCCACGGAGCTGGTGGAGAACGCGGTGAAATATTCCGCGGAAGTCGAGGACGCCATCTGGTTCGAGATGAGCGCGGACGAGCGCCGGTTGCGGATTTCCGTGTCCAATCGGATCGCCTCTCCGGAAGACCGGGAGACCCTGGCGTCGGAAGTGGAACGGATTCGCCATTCCGAAGACCCGCGTTTGCTGTACGTTCGAAGACTTTACGATTTGATGAATCAGTCCGGCGGAGAACGAACCCGGCTGGGGTTGATTCGCATCGCCTACGAAGGCCGGTTTGCGTTGGCCTGCCGCTTTGAAGGGGATCGGGCCACGCTGGCGGCGACCCGATACATCATAAACGAATAGTTGGGGGCCTCATGAAAAGTTTTGCACGCGGTGAATTGAACATTTCGGTAAAGGGAAATGGTCGTCGGGTGTACATGAGCTGGAACGGAAGGAGCGCCGAGCGCGATCCGGCGGCCCTGCTGAATCCTTACCTGGAGGAGCTGCTGGACGAAATCCAGAACCGGGACCTCTTGATTGCGTTCCAGGAACTCCAACACATGAATTCCTCCACCGTTTCGCCCATCATCCAGTTCGTCAAACGGTTGAACGAGCAAGGGATCGACACGAGGATCACCTACGATGGAAATTCCAAATGGCAGAGCGCTTCGTTCAAGGCGTTGAACGGGCTGGCCAAAGTGATGAAGCATATAAAAGTGGAGGAGGCTTGACATGAAACCGAAGATGGAAGCCGAGCCGAGAAGCGGGTGGACGCGAAAACCGATCGTCGGCGAGTCGCCGGTGGCGTTCCGGGTTCCGTCGCCGCCCGAACGATTCGAAAACGATGCCGCGGGAAAGACGCCCCCGGCCCATGAATCCGGGGATTCTTATCGGCGGCTTTGGGAGCTGCCCCCGAATTTGCGCTGCCCGGTGGTGGGGACCTGCATGCGGGATCGGGAAATCCGGAAGATCCTGACCAAATCCGGGTTCCGGGCCAAACAGTATTCCTCGTTTCAGCTTCATGTTCAGGTGATGAACCGGATGGAGGACGAGAATCCGATTTCCCGAAAGGTGGACGCCGCGCTCCGGCGGAAGTTTCGGGACGGCATCGCCGCTTTTGGGGAAATGGCGGAGGACGCCTTTTTGACGCTGTGGCGGGAGCGGTTGAAGGGGGGCGAAACCGATTTCGTGGATTTGTTCTACGTGTCGTCCATCCGATCGGATCTTTCCGATTCGGCGGCCATGGAAATCTATGGCGACATCCACATGCTGGGCCACGCCCAGACCCGGCGGGCGGTTTCCGTCGGCCAGAAGCTTGCGGAGGCGCGTCTGCGGGCGGACCAGGCCGAGGCGCGGGGGAAGCGGGATCGGGAAAAAAGCCAGTGTCTGAAGGAAAAGAATCAGGCGCTGAACGCGGAATTGCGGACGGCCCACGCGCGAATCACCGAATTGAGTTTTTCCAACGCCTGTTTGCGAAAATGCCAAAATCGGCCCAAGACGGAATCCGCGTCCCCGGCGTCCCCCTGCCCGGCCGCGGAGCTGGGCCGGTTGAAATCGGAAAACCGGCGGCTGGCCAAGGAGGTGAACCGGGTGGAGCGGGAAAAGCGGAAAATTCAGATCGAACGATTTGAACTGCGCGCCCTGCGGGATCAGCTTTCCGGAGAAATTGAAACGCTGATCGCCCGGTTCGGGGAAATGTCGGGCTGCCGGGCCGAAACGCCGCCCCCGGAATGCCGGGAGCAGGACTGCGCCACCTGTTCCAAGCGGATTCTGATCGTGGGCGGGATGACCCGGATTCGCCATTTGTACCAGGCGCTGGTGGAGTCCCGGGGCGGGGTGTTCGACTATCACGACGGCTACATGCAAAACGGCAACCGGGACATCGACGCCCAGGTCCGCCGCAGCGACATGGTGATCTGCCCGGTGAACTGCAACAGCCACGGCGCCTGCCGAAAGATCAAGCACCTGTGCAAAAAATACGAAAAGCCGTTCAAAATGCTGCCCAGCGCCAGTTTGAGCGCGATTACGGAGGCGTTGCAGAGCGGGAATTGAGAGGGGGGCGTGGGAAAAGATTTACGTGCGGGTTCGGGGGTTTACGAAAGCGACCGGGTGGACCGGGAAAACTCTTCATTGAAGTCCTCGGCCGGGAAATGGTAAAGCCATTGGACTTCTCGACCGGAACACTGCGTATCGGTTGCTTTGGCGGTTTTTCCGGCGCCACTGGCGCACCTTTCCCGGCACGAAACCATGACCCAATCCTCCCCGAAACCGACCCGACCGATCCCATCCGGCCCCGTCCGCCGCCTTTTCCCCTTTCTCCGCTGGCTCCCCGCGGTCAACCGGGCGACCCTGCGGGCGGACCTCTTCGCCGGGATCACCGGCGCCTTCATCGTGCTGCCCCAGGGGGTGGCCTTCGCCATGATCGCCGGGCTTCCGCCGGAGTACGGCCTCTACACGGCCATCGTCACCCCCATCGTGGCGGCCCTTTTCGGATCGTCCCGTCAATTGGTCTCGGGCCCCACCACCGCCATTTCCATCATCGTTTTTTCCACCCTGAGCCCCTTCGCCGAACCCGGAACCCCGGCCTATGTTCAGATGGCGCTGACCTTGACTTTCATGGCCGGCGTTTATCAGGCGGCGGCCGGTCTGGCTCGGATGGGGAGCCTGATCAATTTCGTTTCCCATTCGGTGGTGGTGGGGTTCACCGCCGGGGCCGCCATCCTCATCGCCGCGGGGCAGCTCAAGCACGCCCTGGGCATCGACGTTCCCCGGGGCATCTCTTTTATCTCCACGATGCACATCCTTCTCCGGGACCTCGAACTCGTCAATCCCCGCGAGGCGGTGGTGGCCATCGCCACCCTCGTCGGCGCCGCCGCGCTCAAAACCTGGCGGCCCCAATGGCCCGGCCTGCTCATCGCCATGGTGATCGGCGGGCTTTTGGGCCAGGCTTTGGGGGGCGAGGCCGGCGGCATCCGGTTGCTGGGAGAATTGCCGGCCCGCCTGCCGCCTCTTTCCCGTCCCGACCTGTCGGCGGACGCCATCCGCCTTTTGGCCCCCGGCGCCCTGGCGGTGGCCCTGCTCGGCCTCATCGAGGCGCTTTCCATCGCCCGGGCCATCGCCGTCAATTCAAATCAGCACATCAACGGAAACCAGGAGTTCATCGGCCAGGGGCTGTCCAATATGGTCGGCAGCTTTTTTTCCGCCTACGCCGGCTCCGGCTCCTTCACCCGGTCGGGCATCAATTACCAGGCCGGGGCCCGAACGCCGCTTTCCTCCGTCTTCGCGGCGGTGATTCTGACGCTGATCCTGCTCCTGGTCGCGCCGCTGACCGCCTATCTGCCCCTTTCCGCCATGGGCGGCGTCATCCTGGTGGTGGCCTTCAAGCTGATCGACGTGAGGCACATCCGGGAGATCGTGAAAACCAGCGGAAGCGAAACGGCGGTGCTGGGGGTCACGTTTCTGGGCACTCTCTTTTTCGAACTGGAATTCGCCATTTACGCCGGGGTTCTGCTCTCCCTGGCCCTCTACCTCGCCCGCACCTCCCATCCCCACATCACGGTGCTGGCGCCCGACCCGGACGACCCCCGGCGGCGGCTCACCGATCTGGAGGAAAAACCGCTGGTGGAATGCCCGCAGCTCCGGATCATCCGCATCGACGGCTCCCTCTTCTTCGGCGCGGTCAACCACGTGGCCGAGGCGATGGAGCGGATCGACCGGCATGTGCTGATCGTGGGGGTGGGGATCAATTTCATCGACGTGTCGGGCGTCCTGATGCTGACCCGCGAGGTCCAGCGGCGGCGAAAACGGGGCCGGCACGTCTACCTTTGCCGGCTTCACCACGACGTGAACGACGTGCTGCAACACGGCGGCCACCTGGAGGTGATCGGAAAGGACCGCGTCTTTTCCACCGACGCCAGCGCCATCGCCGAGATTTTCGAGCGGCTGGATCGGGGGATTTGCCGGAGATGTACGGCGCGGATTTTTGAGGAGTGTGAG
>CAYFVR010000053.1:0-19537 GCA_964346545.1 uncultured Desulfobacterales bacterium
TCAATAAACCGATAATCCAAATCAAAGGCTTCGGCCACGCCTTTGCAGGTCACCCGGCCGCGAATGATGTTGGCCCCCTGCCGAATGGCCGGGTTTTCCTGCATGGCCTTTTCCCATCCCTTGGTGACGATTTCCAGCGCGTAGGGCAGGGTGGCGTTGGTCAGGGCCATGGTGGAGGTCCGGGCCACCGCGCCCGGCATGTTGGACACGCAGTAATGGACCACGCCGTCCAGGGTGTAGATGGGATCGCTGTGGGTGGTCGGGCGTGACGTTTCGAAGCAGCCGCCCTGGTCGATGGCGACGTCGACCAGCACCGTGCCGGGCCGGACCAGTTTGAGCATTTCCCGGGTGATCAGTTTGGGCGCCTTGGTCCCGGGGATGAGCACCGCCCCGACGATCACGTCCGCCCGCTGGATCAGCTCCCGAACCGTGGCCGGGCTCGACATCAGCGGAAAGCAATTGGGCGGCATGATTTCGCTGAGATGGCGAAGGCGGGACAGGCTGGTGTCCAGCACGTAGACCTTCGCCCCCAGGCCGGCGGCCATTCGGGCCGCGTTGGTCCCCACCACGCCGCCGCCGATGATGACCACAGTGCCCGGGTCCACGCCGGGAACGCCGCCCAGCAACACGCCGTGACCGCCGTGGGTCATTTCCAGATATTTGGCGCCCTGCTGGATCGCCATGCGGCCCGCCACCTCGCTCATGGGCGTCAGCAGCGGAAGCGATCCGTCCTCCTTCTGGATGGTTTCGTAGGCGATGTTGACCGATTCGGCCTGGATCAGGGCGTGGGTCAGCTCTTCGTTGGCGGCCAAGTGCAGGTAGGTGAATACGATCTGGTCCTTTCGGATCAGTTCGTATTCCTGGGGCATGGGCTCCTTGACGTGCATCACCATGTCGGCGCGCTTGAAAATTTCTTCCGGCGTCGGCGCCATTTCCGCCCCGGCCTGCAAATAATCGTCGTCCGAAAAGCCGCTGCCCTTTCCCGCGCCGCGTTCCACCAGAACGGTCTGGCGGTGCTGGATCAGGACTTCAACGCCCGCCGGCGTCATGGCGACCCGGTTTTCCTCGGGCTTGATCTCCTTTAGGATTCCAACAATCATCGGCTTCTCCCCCAAGCGTCGGCGTTTCCGGTAAAAAGTCACTCCTTCATCCCCAAACTTGTCCTATACCCCGCGTTCGACGGGTTTGACAACCCGATTCTTCCAAGGTTTTTCAAAGATTTTTCGGAATCGGGAGGAAAAAGGGTGGAGACGGTTATCCGTGATTCCGAACCGGAATCCGCGAAAAAACGTTGGACGGGATCGCCGCCGCTTCCGCTCGGTTCACCGGCGGCTTGTTCAAATCCCGGGCTTGTTGTAAACGGGGGGCCAAAGCCGAAGAACGCCCGGGTGGAATGGCCGACGCCAACGCCATTCCCGATTCGATGGCAATTTTTTTCGGCGTGGTCCGTCGGCCGGGAAAAAACCGGCGGCAAATCTACCGAAAGGTCGCGAGAATGAAAACACGACGGGCATTTCAGAACGGCGCGCTGGAACGGATGGCGGCGGTGGGGACGATCGGGCCGCGAACGGCCAGGATTTGGGTTCGAAGTTCCCATCCGGGGCGGCCCGTCATTCGGTATTGGCCGGCGGATCGTCCGGAATCTCCCGGCGAAACGGTCTTTCCGAAAGCGCTTGAAGCGGAGCGGGATTTCACCGGGTCGATCCGGCTGACCCGGCTGGACCCATTGACCCGCTATCGGTTTCGGGTCGTCGGGCCGGAAAATCGGATTTTGGGCGAGGGCGGCTTTGAAACCGCGCCGGAGGGACCGACGGACACCCCCCGCCGTTTTTCCATCGCGCTGATGAGCTGCAATCAACCCTTTACGCCGAGCGGCGATGTCCCCGAATCGGTGGAGGAAATGTTCGGCGCGGTTCGCCAGGTGCTGCGAAAACACGAGACCCGCTTCGTTTTTTTATTGGGCGACCAGATGTACTCCGACCTTCCGCCGACCCTTTCCCTGTTCAATCCCGACTATTTTTCCTCGGTGGCGCCGCCGGGTCGGGGGCGGATTCAGGACTGCGCGCCGGCGGAGGTCCGGCGCATTTTTCAGGAGCGGTATCGGTATTTCTGGAACCTGCCGGGCTGGCTGCGGCTTCAGGCGGAATACCCCTGCTATCCGATTTTGGACGATCACGACATCGTGGACAACTGGGGTTCGGTCCTTGAACATCGGACGCCGGAATGGGCTTCCTTGGGCGAAGGCGCGTTTCGGGCCTATCAGGATTATCAGGCGTCGCGGATGGCGGAAGCCGGGCGGTTTTTGCCGCCGGATTTTGATTTCGAGGTGTCCTACGGGAACACGGCCACCTACGTGCTGGATATCCGAACCCACCGGACGCCGGGGGAGAAGGGCCGGCTTTATTCCGACGAGCAGGCGGAAAAATTTCACGCGTTTTTGCGGAAATACCGGGAGCGGCCGGTGATTTTCGTGGGATTGAGCGTGCCGGTGGTTCACCTGCCCGGGTTCATGGCGCGGATGGCGGCCCGGTTTCCCTACGCCGGGGAAGATTTTGCGGATCGATGGTCCTCCGGCGGACACATCCGGGACCGGGATCGGCTTCTTCACCTGCTTCGGGACCACCAGCAACGAAATCCCGGGCAGTTGATCGTCCTGCTGAGCGGCGACATCCACATCGGATGCGTGCACACCATTCGATGGATGCAGGGCGGCCGGACGATCCACCAGCTCATCTCCAGCGGCATCACCCACAAGCCGGTTGGATGGATGCAATTGGGTTCGGAGCTGGTGATCCGGATGAACCGCCGAATCGACACGGTGGATCGCCGGCTTCGGGGGATCGTCCGCCTGGAACGGGGCGAACGGCGCCGTCGCCGGAATCCCACCGGCGGGTTGAACATGGGGCTGGTGGAAGTGGAGACGCCGTCTCCGGGCGCCCGGCCGACGGTGCGGTTTTATCTGTACGGCCACCGGCGCGGGAAGCCGATTTGCCGGTTTCGGTCGGCGGCCGTGGGCGGAGGGTAGAAAGACCGCGCCGGTCGAGCGCGGGTTTCTCGATCCGGATCGTCGGCTTTTCACCCGTTCGGCCCCGGCTCCCGGCGGGCGTCCAGACTGCCCGCAACCGAGTTCCTGGGAGCGACGCGTTGCCCTCGCCCAATCGCGGCGCGGAACGGCACGGGCGAGGCGAACCACTCGTCGCTATCGGGACCGGCATGAATGTTTCCGCAACATCGCCTTATTTCTCCCAAACCCGCCGGCTTTTGTCGATTTTCTTCCGGACGATGTCCCATTGGCCCTTGGGAAGAAAGGATTCCTCCCACCGTTCCAGCATGGTCTCGAAGAGGGAGTAGGGGAGGGAGAGCGACAGCTCGTCGGTGCGGAAGAATTTCCGGCCGGAGATGTCCCATCCGCCCACCACGGCCCGGGGGCGGCCGTCCAATTGAAAACGTCGGGGCCAAGTGACCAAACTGGTGCAGGCCGCGCCCCAGGGGGAGGCGGTCACTTCGGGATCGTTGGTCACGAAATAGGCCAACTGGTGCAGGCCCGTCATGACCTCCGGCCGTGCGAAAAAGGCGATCAGTTTGGGTTCGATTTCCTCCGGGATTTGGTCCAGCGGTTCCACCACGCAGTATTTCCCCGGCGCTTCCGGCGGGTCCATGGCCTCGAAGGTGGCGCGGAGGGCGTCCGGGGTGTCGCAGTACAGCTCGCCTTCCATCTGGTCCGGAATGCCCGAGGAGACGTAGTGGATGATGGTTTCGGTCTGGGGTTTCATGAAGCCCAGCCAGAAGGCCGCGCCCGGGCAGCCGAAATGCTCCGCGCTGAACCAGGCCCGGGTACCCTTTCGCCGCGCCCGCCAGATGACGCCCATCACGCAGGTGAAATTCTGGAACACGTCGGGCCAGTCGATCTCGCCCTTTTCCTCCCGCTCCCGCGTCGGCGTCGGCATGGGGTCCGGTGCGAGTCCGTCCTCGGGTTGGGCGTCGGTGAAGTAGATCCCCATGGGGGGATCGTCGAGGCCGAGGCGTTCCAGGAAGGCCGGCAGTTTTTCTTTCAGCGCCTGTTTCATGGCATTCCCCTCCCTTTCCGTCAGTTCATTTTTGGTTTATTGGTTCATTCTCCAAACCCGAAAATGGAAGCTACCGCTCCGCGAAACAAGGCAACGGCTGATTTTGGAGTGACCTTTGAATCTCTTTGCATTCAATGCGCATTTTAATGCGGTGCGCATTGAAACGCGCATTGAAGAGCCTTTAATGCGCATTTTAATGCGCACCGGCATTCCCTTTCACATTGAGCTGGTATCGTGCGTGGCGACCCCGTCCCGGAGGTGAGATATCGGGATTTTCCATCCGCAACTGTTGCATGAGCCGCACCACCTGATTCCGATTGAAGTGGGTGATTTTTCGGATTTCTTTATTGGAAAGTCCGGCTTGCCCCCTTCTGGCTCTTTCCATCAAAACGCTGAACACCCGGGTTTTGGCGGCCTCCCAATCAATGCGCCGGTCCCGTTCCGGATGGCCTGAAGCGGAGAGCCGATGGTGAAGGTCGTGCCGCAGGACCCAATAGGTTCCTCGCCCCGTCCCTCCGCGTTCCAAATAGCCGTAGTCCGTTTCCATTCGATTAAGGGTTTCGCGAGCTTCGGATTCCCGTTGTTGGGTGATCCGCGCGGCGAGAACCGTTTCGATTTCCGGGCTTCGAAGGAGGTGTTGGATGATCAGTAATTTTTCGACGGATAGAATCCGACCTTTCCGGCCTTCCTCCGCGACAAACATCCGAAACGGGACCGACAGATCATGCGAACGGAAGATCACCCGTACCGCCTCTCCTTCGTCATGAATCGCGGGCGCGTCCTTCCCTTCGATCAGAAATGACTGGTACATCCGCCGAACTCCCAGATTGCTCCGGTTGACCAGACGGAGCCGGGTAAGCGCATCGACGAGAAGCGGATTTCTCGGGACCGGTTCGTGGCGGAGGATGTTGTCGGGGGTGATGCCGCCGGGAAGCCCGCCGGGATTGCTGATTTCGATCCGGTTCGGAAACTGCTTGACCAAAACGGGGCCGTGAATCCGGTAATCGGTATGTATCAGGGCATTCAGCAAGGCTTCCCGCAGCGCGATTTCCGGATAGGTTCGGATTTCAAAATGGAAAAGGCCCTGCCGCACCGTGGAAATCGGGTTGTCGGCCATGATCCGATCCAGTATGCGTTCCAATGCAACAGGAATCGCATGGAATCCATCGGCGCGGTCGGAATAGTTGATGTCGCTGGCCATGCGGAGATGGGTCCAGCAGTAGCCCTGAAAATGTTGGCGGATCGCTTCGGGGGTTCCCGCGATCAACAGACCGCCCCGCAAAAGGCGTCCGCTTCGGATCAGACCGATCGCGCTCAAGAGGTCCGAGTCCGGCTGACGGAGAAGATCCTCCGGCGCTTTTTCCCGTGCGGCGGAATCCCTCAGCCGTTCCATGGCCGAAGCCGACACCAACGGCGCGATGGGGCCGGAAACTTCCACGGCGGAGAAATCGGTTTCGCCGGTTTCCACCATGATCCGGCGGCGCAAGGTTCCGGTAAGCGGCCGGCAGTCCGTTCCGACGCGAATCCATCCCCGGCCTCGGCTGTCGGTATAGGGCGGCAATCCGGGATAGACTTGCATGGCCAAAATGCGTCCCGTTCCTTCTGGAGGATAAATTTCCTGAAAAACCGGCGTGAGCTTGGGATCGGTGGCGTCATACACCGATTTTTTGAGGCGGTTGACGTCCACTTCGGGAGGAACGCCTAAAATGGCTTTCCGCCGACCCACGGCTTTGTCGTTCACGCCGAAAATCACCGTTCCACCGCCGCCATTGGCCATGCAGATGGCCATCCGGATCACCTTCTGGACGGAGTCGCCCATGCTTCGGGCGTTCCACTCCTTGAAGTCGAGGTCTTGATCCTCCAGGGAGTCTGCGGGCTGGATTTCCAGTTCGTTCAGCAGGTCTTGGATTTCTCGGCGTTCCCTCATCTTGGAATAGGTTTCTTGATTGGTTCGGAGCGATTCATCTTCTTCGCCGTTTGGCGCGGTTTCCGCCCAATTCCGATCGGGAACGCGACGGCGGAGCGCCCACGTTCCAGAATAAAGAAACCGTGCCCGAATTACAACCGGCATTGAGGGGAGGGCGCCCGAAGGTTTTCGGGAAAGGGCGTTTTTACCCGGCTTCCCGTTCCTCCGAGGAAACGACCGGCCAGGACCGCTCCCGCCGGGCGTCCAGCCAAGCCAGAAGCCCTCCCAGGCCGCCGCCGACGCCGTTGTAGATCAGGTCCAGCAGATTGGGGCTGCGCCTTTCCGTGAACTGTTGGAAATATTCGATGGAAAAGGAGATGGCGAGTCCGATGCAAAACGCGGCGAGGACGAAAACCGCCGGGCGCTTGCGGAGGGAGGCGGGTCCCAGCCGGTACAGGAAAAAACCGATGGGAAGGAAGGCAAGGATATTTTGAATCATATCCTTCATTCCGAACCAGAGATGCAGGTTTGCCAAGAGTGTGCGTTGCAGGCTTTGAAACTGGGCTTTGCCAAGGGGACCGCCCAGGGCGGCCGGGCTCAGGTCGGCAAACGGCTCTTCCCCCGTTCCCCGGCCGAAATCGTAAAACGCCGCCAGCCCTTCGGAGACCCGGTTCGCGTTTTCTCCGTTTTCGCGGGTCGCGCGGTAATTCCCGGCCACTTCCCCGGGAGAAAGGGCCCTGGCGTAGACCGCGGCATGGTAAATGACGCCACGCCAAGGCCGATTCGGGGTTCGTTCATTGCCCACGGTCAGATAATGGTCTTCGCCCCAGTTGGAGAAGCCGCCGGAAACCAGTTCGCTTTCGGCGGCGATTTCACCGTCCACGTAGACTCGTTGGGGGCCGTTTCCATAGGTGACGACCAGGTGCTGCCGTTTCCCGGGCCGGAAAACCGATGGCACTTCCAGATGGGGATCGGTTCCGTTGAGATCGGTCCCGGTGGTGCGGAGCCGGAAGGAAAGGGCGGCCTCCTGTTGACCCAGCGTAAAGTTTCGCAAACTGGTGCCCTGGGAATAGGAAAAAATCCGGGCGGGGCCGCCTTGATTTATATCGGCGCTGGAAAGATCGATCTCCACCGTGATCTCGTCCGCTTTTTGAATGGCCTCCGCCAGTTTCGCCGGAGGGGCGGGGGAGGAAAGGGCCGCGCAGCGGTCCGTTTTCACACCGCCGTCGGCGGTTCGGTCGATCTGCTGGTGAAGGCAAATGGCGACGAAATCAAAAGGCCAGAACGCCGCGAAATAGATGAAGCCAAGGTAGGCCACGCAGAGGAGGCGAAAGACCGGACGGGAAAGCTGGGGCACGGGGGACTCCGTTCACGAGGGAGAAATGTCAGTATGAACGAAGCCTTTTGCCACAAGGGCCGCGCTTCGCGCAATTTCGCCGATTTCCGGAATGGAATTAACGAAACGCTAACCGTTTCTTCGCGGGTTTCTAACAAGGTCCGCATATGGTGTATCGCTGTTGCCGGAATGGTCCCCCGAAAATATTCAACGGGAGGGTGAATGGTCAATCGCAAGCACTACGTGGTGGACACCAACGTTCTTCTGGAAGATCCCGAGGCGCTGGCCCGACTGCGGAACGGGAACGAAAACCAAGTATACATCCCCTACCACGTCCTGCTGGAACTGGAAAAATTCAAGAAGAGCCCCAAGCACGGCCATGTGGTGTCGCGGATCGTCCGCTTCCTCTCCGAGAACGGCGACCAGTTCACGGTGCTGAAACCGGAAGCCATCGCCGAATCCTTCGCCAACCATGTGGATCATTTCATTCTGGACGAAGTGCAGCGCAGCGGGCTGGAAAACCCGATCCTGGTGACCAACGACCGGTTCTTCCGGTTGCAGGCCGGCCTGCGGGGCATTCAAAGCGAAACCTACAAGGAGTCGGCGCCGTTCAAATCCGACGCCGAATTCTTTTCCGGTTTCGTGGAAAACCGGGAGTCGGCGATCCCCAACGCCTTCATGTGGGGGGATCAGGGAAAGCCGGTCTTTTTTGGCGCCAACGGCGAGCGGACCATCGACTACCAGCACCGCGTCTGGAACGTTTCGCCCCGAAACGTCTACCAGAACCTGAGCCTGGAGCTGATGATCAATCCCGACATCCACATCGTTTCCATTCAGAGCGCGGCGGGCTACGGGAAGACCTTCCTGGCGTTGGCGGCGGCCTTCCTCCTCGCTCTGGAACGAAAAAGCCACGACAAGGTGTACGTGGTAAAGCCGATGATCGAAATCGGGCAAAAAATGGGGTATCTGCCCGGCAAGGTGTCGGAAAAAATGGAACCCTACATCCGCTACATCTCCGATCTGGTTCTCAAGCTCCACCGGGGGCGCAACGCCGCCCGGATTTTCTCCGACGCGGACAGCCACCCGCCCGCCTACGATCCCAAGCGGTTCGAGCTGCTGCCGCTGACCTATATCCGCGGCATGAACATCGAAAACGCGGTGGTCATCATCGACGAAACCCAGAACATGTCCCGGGCGGAATGCCGGGCGATTTTGTCCCGGATGGGGGAGGGCGTGAAGTGCATCTGCCTGGGAGACATCCATCAGGTGGACAACCCGTACCTGACCACCGCCAACAACGGCCTCAACTGGATCGTCAACAAATTCAAGGGCAACCGGATTTACGCCCACCTGCTGCTCAAGGGCGACAAATCCCGGGGGCCCATCACCGACCTGGTGATCAAGTCGGGACTTTAGGCGATGCCGGCGGGGGGCGGGGGAGACGGCCGCGAATTCTCGGGAATTTTCATGGCCCGGGCGGGAGGCGGCGATTCCCCGCGGATGGTCCGAACCAGATGCACCGTGTAGTTGACCGGGGCGTGCTCGGAGAGAAAATCCGGGGGGCCGGGCAACAACCGCCGCGCCGAAAATTCCGCCGCGGCGACCGGCGGGTTCGGCGCCGGCAACTCTTCCGGCGGGGGCGTCAAAAGAACCGGCTCGCCGATATGGCGAAAATCAAACGGAATCCGGGACGGAGGCACGCCGGTGACGATGTCCCGAAGGCTGGCGATCCGGTAGACGGGCACTTTCGACAGTCGTTCCGCGAAAACCGGATCGCCCACCCGGGGGCAGCCGAAGGTGTAGACCGCCCGGGGCGTTTTCAGAGAGGCGGCCAGCAGGGTCAAGGCCCCGCCGAGGCTGTGGCCGGCGAAAAAGAGCGGCAGGTCGATCTCGTCCAGCGTCTCCGCCACCTCCGGCCAGACGCGGAAAAACTCCTTTTTGAAGCCGCCGTGGACCATGCCGCCCCCGGGCCAGCGGACTTGGAAGGTGGTGAGGTTGGAGAGCCATGTTTCCAGCCCGTTGGTCCCTCGAAACACCAGGGCCGCGAAACCCTCCTGGGAATCGGATCGCGTGGCGAAAATGCCGCACTGCACCGTCGGCTTGTAGAAAAATCGGACTTCTCTCATGCCCACGGCGGCCAGAATTTCATCCCGGGAGCGCCGCGCCGCGCCGTCGCCCGGCTCTTCCGACCCCCGGCGATAGATCAGGCGGCACATTTCCGACATCCACCAGGCGTTGGCGGCGTCGTAGCCGGTTCGCCCCGGCCGAAAGGGCGCGATGCGTCGTCCCGGAACGGATCGGTGGAAAAATGAATTGGCCTCGCCCGGGTGGACCAGCGCCTCCCAGCTTCTGTCGAATTCCATCGCCACGCGTCTCCCCGCCTATTTCAGCGCGATTTTGACCGAAGGTTTGTCCTGAAAGCGCACCCGGGTGATTTTCATCTTGAGCCGGGAGACGGTTCCGTCCGGTCCCTGAAACCGGATGTCCTTGATTTTCTCTTTGTCTCCGTTCAAAAAGGCGCGATCGATGCGCTCCTTGAGCTTCAGGGATTCCTGGAAGGGGACGAAGTCGAAAATCCGCCGGCCGGTCAGGGCCGTTTCGTCTGGAATGCTCAGGGCGTCGGCGGCGGTTCGGTTGATGTAGCGAAAATTGTAGCCGGAATCCAGAAGGAGGATTTTCTGTTCGTTGTCGTCCACGAAACTTTTGAACAAATCGTAGTTGAGGGCGTACCGACTCTCGCACTCCCGGAACCGGGTTTGCAGCTCCTCGAAGTCCCGCTCCAGCAGGACGAACTGATCCAGTAGCTGGGCCTTTTCGCGCAGCACCTTTTCATTCCGCTCCGAAAGCCGGATGAAATCGACCTTCAGGTCCTCGCGCTCCTCCCGCAGCCGGTCCTTTTCCTCCTGGGCCGCGACGTGGCGATCCTGAAGCCGTCGGTTTTCCTCGGTCAGGGCCGTCAATTGCTCCCGAACCGCTTGCAGCTCCTCCCGGATGGCCGGGTCTTCGGCCGTCACCACCGCCACCTCCCGCTCGTCGGCGGCGTTTTCCAGCGCCTCGATGTGGGCCAGCAGCTCCTTTTTCGTCTTCCGCATCCAGTCGGTCATTCTGCCCCCTCCTTGAATCCAGCGATCCGGCGGGCCTCGTGGCCCGCCTCTTTTCGCGGTTCCGGTGTTGCCGGTTTTCGCCGATGTCCTTCGGGTCGGCCTGGCGGGAATGGCTGGAACATTCTTGAAAAGTGGACGATTTTTCCTTTCCCTTGAATCCAAACGGAGCCGGATTTTTGCGGGGCTCCGTTGAGACGATCTATTTTTAGGCCCGGACCTTTGGATTGTCAACAAGGTTTTCGCCCAAGGTTTTGGCCCGTTTCTTGGCCGGATTTGGGGGAAAGCCGAATTTAACATGATTTTAACAATTTATGAAAAACCCGAAATTCCGGAAAAAAATGCTTGACTTTTCTTCCGGAGAGCCCCATTATCGTCCGTACTTGCTGTACAGAAAGTGTACAAATTTTTTTTCAAACGGTGAGTCGATATGAGCGTATTCAAGGAGGAGGCCGACACCAAGCGGGTGATTTTCAACGTCCGCATGGACTTGGCCCAGCGGCTGGATCGGGCCAAAAAGGACGCCCGGGATCTGGGCAAGAAGCTGGATGTGGACGGGGCCGTGGACAAGGCGCTGGAAAAGTTTTTGAAAAAGGCGGAGAAAAAAATCGCCGAAGCCCACAAGAAGCGTCGCGGCGAAGACGACGAAGCGCCCAAATCGGCTTCCGTTTCCCGGGGCGAGGAACCGGAGGCCGACGAAGCGGCGGACGAAGAGGAATCGGCCGAAGCCTCGCTCGAATCCGAGGATCGTTCCGCCTGATCCCACCATTTTTTATTGATTTCCCATCAACCAATCCCGCGAAAGCGCGGGAAGGAGGAACCATGAGAGACGAAGTTGAAATTAAGCGAAGCATGACCCCGGAAGCCGTGGCCGACGTTTTGGCCGATCTGTCCGCCAGCCTGCGGGAGGGCACCGTCTGCGTGATTCAGGGCGAGGATTTCGTGACCCTGGTGCCGGGCGGGGGCATTGAAGTGGGCATTCTGGCCGGCCGGAAGAAGGACAAACAGAAGATTTCCATCCAGATGGCGTGGCGGGAAGTGCAGGTGGAAGACGCCGAAGAGGCGGAATTCGGCATTTCCAGCCGGGAGCCGGAGCCGGAGCCGGAGGAAACCGAAGCGGCGCCGGCCGTGGCCGTGCCCCCGGGGACCATGCTGTAAGGAATTTTTCCTGGTGCCGGCCGCTTCGAAACGGAGGCGGCCGGCCGGTCACCGTTTGGGGGGATCGCCGGTAGGCGCGATTTCTCCCGGGGATGACCTTGCAGACGGAAAGCGGGCCACCGCTCGCCGGTCTGAAACGCCCCCGGTTTGGCGGGGCAAACGGATTGAAACGAATGGAGGAACCATCATGGGGAAAGAAGGTAAGATGAAGGGCGAAGTGAAGATTAAGCGGACCATGGAGGCGGAGGCCCTGGCGGACGTGCTGGACGATCTGGTCAAGAGCTTTCGGGAGGGAACCGTTTGCGTGGAGCAGGGCGGTGAATTTGTGACCCTGAAGCCTGGCGGGCGGATTGAGGTGGAGATGGAGGCAAGGCAGAAGGATGAAAAGCAGAAGTTTTCCATCGAACTGAGCTGGCGGCAGGTGGACGTTCAGGAGGAGGAGGCGGCCGATTTCAAGATTTCCAGCCAAGAGCCGGAAATGACCGCGCCGACCCCCGAAGAGGGGGAGGAGGGGACCGCCCCGGCGGCCTAGGCGCGGAAGATTCGCGAAACGAAAACGCCGGGGCGTCCTCCCCGGCGTTTTCGCGCGGAGAAGTCGGGGGGATCGGTCAACTCCGGCCGGCGCCGGTTTCGCCGTTTCCTTCGCCGGCCGGCCCCGGGGGGTCGGGCGCCGCGCCGATGGGCTTCCGGCGGTCCCGCACGAAGGCGTTGCCGGGGATCGATTTGGCGTATTTCTTGATTTCCGCCACCCGGTGGCTCAACTCTTCCATGGTGAAGGCGGTTCGGAATTCGCAGTCCACGATGCCGATGGAGACCGAGACCAGCGGAAACTTCCGCTCCACCCCGTCTCTTCCCTTGCCCCGAATACAACCCCGCTCCCGATCCGCCTCTTGGTACAGCGCGGGAACCTCCGCCTCGAACCGGTTCGCGATTTCCTCCGCCAGGGTTTCGGCGATCTCCGGTTCCGTGATGACCACGAAATCATCCCCGCCCACGTGGCCCACGAAGGATTCTTCCTTTATTTCCTCCGCCGTCGCCCGAATGGTCCGGGCCGTCAGCAGAATCATCCGATCCCCGTTGTCGAATCCGTAGGCGTCGTTGTAGACTTTGAAATTGTCCAGATCCACGTAGACCAGGCTGGAGGGGATGGCGTTGGCCGAGCGCCGATTGATCTCCTGCTCGATGGCCACGTTTCCGGGAAGGCCGGTGAGCGGATTGGCGCCCATGGCGATCTTGACCTGAATTTCGGCCAGGTGGTCCAGCATTTTCCGCACCGAAACGGTGCCGCGAAACGCCCCGTTCTCGGTCACGATGATGTCGTCGTAGATTTTGGCGTTTTCTCGATTGGTGGCGGCCTTGGCCACCTCCTCCACCGGTTCGGCGATGTCCACGACCAGCGGGTCCGGGTCCATCAGCCGCTGGATTTCGCGCTGGTAAAACAGGGCGAATCCGTACCGGGTGCCCAACTGGCGGCCCAGGTTGTAATTCATCACCAGACCCACCGGCGTTTCGCCGTTGATCACCGCCACGCCGCTCATGGGCGGCCGGTCGGCCAGCATCTCCTCCACCGCCTGCACCTTGGTCTTCGGGGACGCGGTCGGGGACGGCTGGATCAGTTCCCGCAGCGGGGCGGTCTGTTTCAGATTCGCGCCCCCCATTCCCTCTTTAGATCCGCGGGGAGAGGGGGGCGCCGAAGGAACCGTCGGAGGGAAGGCCGAGGCGGCCGTCCGTTGCGCCTCGCAGAGGGCGCGGAGCAGCCGCCGATGGAACGCTTCGGCGCTTTCCTCGGAGACCGGGTTCATCCACGCATAGCCCACTTCCACCGTCACCGCGTCCGGCGGTCGTTCCTCGGCGGCATGATTCATGATCGCGTTCAGGCGGAGGCGCAGGGAGAGGGCGTGGCCCGGCAACCGGCAGGCCCCGTCCGGAGGCAACCGGAAGACCAGCAGGGTTTCTCCCAGCCCCGCGGCCTCGGCGAAGAGCGGCGTTTCCGAGGAAAACACCTCGCCGAACCGTTCCGTCGCCTCGTTCCGTAGCCGGTTCAGCAACCGGAACCCCGCACATTCCCCGTGGAGCCCGACGAATTCATAGAAGTCGGCGATCCGGACGGTGAGGAAGCCGACCGGGCCGTCCAGGCCCGTCGTCAACGTCGCCAGCCGTTCCGCCGGCAGCACTGCGGTCGGACAGTCCGAAAAGACGTCGCAGCTCCCTGTTGACGGGGCGGGCAGGTTTTTCGGTTTTTGAAGGGGAGAAAATCCGGATTTGAACATGTCGTGCCTCCCGGGGGCCGAAGCCCGAGAATGTTGCGAAACGAGGATTGGAGAAAGAAAGCGGTCGGGCGCGTTTCCGTCCCGCAGATTTGCGGGCCATGAAGTGTAGCGGAACAATGTTAATTTTTGATGAAGGGGCCGCCGGGATGATCCGATGGGACGGGGACGGCGCGAAAAAAGTTGGACATAAAATATTTTGGGTTCTAAAGTTGGGCGCCGAAAAAGTGAATTCTTTTGCAAGACGAACCTTGATGATGGACCCGGCCAAGGAGTCCGGTCCTGGCGGGGAGTGACGGGAAACGCCGGTTTTTGAGGAAAGCAAACGAGGGGGCGACGCGATGGAATACCGATTTTTGGGAAGTCCCGTGGGTCAAATTCTGCTGGCCGGGGAGAGGGAGACGCTGTTCCGCGTCCATTTTCAGGAGGGCGCCAAGATGCTGGAAATTCCCGAGTCGTGGACGCGGGCGCCCGAAAGCTTTGGGGAGGCGGCCCGGCAATTGACCGCCTATTTCGCCGGCCGTCTGTTCTCGTTCGATCTGGATCTGGAGCCGGACGGCACGGAATTTCAGCGATCCGTTCTGGCGGAGCTGGAGAAAATTCCCTACGGAGAGACGACGACCTACGGAGAAATCGCCCGGCGGCTGGGACGGCCCGGGGCCGGCCGGGCGGTGGGCGCGGCCAACGGCCGCAACCCGCTTCCGATCGTCATTCCCTGCCACCGGGTCGTCGGGGCGGACGGACGGTTGACGGGATATGGGAGCGGCCTGTGGATCAAGGAGCGGCTGCTGGGATTGGAACAACGCCCCCGGGCCTTCGACCCGGGCCCGGGGATCGATTGAAATTCCGCGGGGGCGGTTTCTATTTCCGGTCCATCACCCACAATCCGGTCCATCCCTCGGGCGGGTCGCCTTTCAGGGCGCGGAGCCGTTCCAGGTAGCGCGTCGCCACCGGGTCCCGTTCCGCGATGGACCGGAAATGGTCGCCGGCCAAATCAAAAGTTCCCTCGTAAAAACAGTCCAGCCCCTCTTCGAATTTCGCCAGCTCCGCCTCCCGCGATTCGAATTCCTCCCGGAACATCGGCTCGAAAACCGTCACCGCCTCCTTTCGCCCCACCACCTGCACCCGGCCCAGCTCCCGAAACGCCAGTTCGTCCCCCGCCAGCCGACGGGTGACGCCCGAAACCATCGTGTAGGTGCCGAACATTTTGTTGACGCCCTCCAGCCGCGCCGCCAGGTTCACCGCGTCTCCCAGCATGGTGTAGTCGAATTTCTGGGTGGAGCCGAAATTGCCCACGTAGGCCTCCCCGCTGTTGAGGCCGATGCGCATCCGCAGCTCCCGCCCGCAAATTTCCTGGAAACTTGGGCGGAGTTCCGCCAGGCGACGCTGGCAGTCCAACGCGGCCCGAACCGCCCGGAGCGGATGATCCCGATGTTCCGTGGGGGCGTTCCAAAAGGCGATGATGGCGTCGCCCTCGTATTTGTCCACGGTGCCGCCGGAGGCCAGAATGATGTCGGTCATTTCGGTGAGATAGCGGTTCAACAGCTCGGCCAGGGCTTCCGGCCGCATGGTTTCCGAAATGGCGGTGAACCGTTCCAAATCGGAAAAGAAAATGGAAAGGGGCCGCTGTTCCCCGCCCAGCCGCAGCCGATCCGGCTCCCGCACCAGCGCGTCGATGAGTTCCGGATTGAGATATTGGGCGAAGGCTTGCTGAATGAACCGCTTCTGGCGGCCTTCCGTGGCGTATTTGACCAGCAGCGCCAGGGCGAAGGCGAGGGCCGCGCCGGCCATGGCGGGCGTGAGGGGAAGCCGGAAGCCGGCGACGTAGGCCAACAGGGCGCATCCGGCGGGCGCCGTCAGCAGAAGCGCCCCCGCCCCGCCCAGAAGGAGCGGGCGGGCGAGGAAGAGCGGGGTGACGCCGGCCAGCAGGGAGAACAGGAGAACGAAGGGAATGTGAACCGCCGGTTGGACGTTTCGGATGAAATCGTCGGTCAACAGGTTGTCCAGCAGGGTGGCGTGGATTTCGACGCCGGGAAAGATGCCGCCGGTGGGGGCGGCCCGCTGATCGAACAGGCCGGGGGCGGACATGCCGATCAGCACGTATCGGTCCCGGAAGACCTCCGGGTCCAGCGGGGGGGGCTCGCCGGCCCGCAGTCGCAGCTCCGACTGGATGACGGCGGCGGCGGCATAGGCCGGAAACGTGCCGCCGGGTCCTCGGAAGCGGAGGATGGCCTGCCCGTCTTCGTCCAGCGGCAGCGAACGATCGTGGATTCGAAGTCCGTCCCCGGACGTTCGGAGGCTCGCCGCGGGATGGGCCGCCAGATAGGCGCCGATCCCCAGGGCCGGAAGCGTCGAGCCGTCGAAGGCGGCCAGCGGCGCCACCTTGCGGTAAATGCCGTCCGGATCGGGATTCAGGTGGACGTTGCACAGCGGGTCGAAGTGGCGGCCCGCCTCCGGGACGGGAAATGCCGCCCGGGGATAGGCCGACGCCGCCGTTGCTTCCTCCGGGAGCTGGAAATCCGGCCGGGGAATCTCCGGCGGCCATTGGGTGGCGTCGCCGGACCGGCGGCTGACGAAGGCCGCGCCGGCCACCTTTCCGAAGCGTTCCACCGCCGCGCCGAAGCGTTCGTCGTCGCCCACGCCGTAGGCCGAAGGCTCCAGAAACAGCACGTCCAGCCCGGCCGATTTGGCCCCGGCCCGGTGCAGGAAGTCGATGATGACGCCCCAGACCTCCCGGGGCCACGGCCAGGGCCAGCCGTTGACGGTTTTGCCCCAGTCCAGGCTTTTCTGGTCCAGCAGAATCAGCCGGACCCGGTCGTCGGCCCGATCGGGACGGGCCATCGCCCGGGCCCGCCAGTCCCAGCTCCGGGCTTCCCAGGGGTCCAAAAACCCCGGCCACCAGAGCGCCAGGGCCGCCAGCGCCCCGGCCAGTCCCAGCAGCGCGCCCTGAATTCGCCGGTCGTTCCGGAGCCGCTCCTTCCCGGCGTCCCGCGCGCGACGGACGCGCGCGCGGGCGCCCGGAGCCGCATCGCCGGGTTTCCGATCCGGCCCCTTTTTGGAACCGGACACCGGCTACACGCGCCGCATGGCGGACTCGAACCGACGCCGGCGCGACCCGGGGGCCTGGACCGGCTGGGGGGGACCAAGGATTTTCCGGACCTGTTTAATCCGAACGTCGGGGTCCGGGTGGGTTTTGGCGAAGTCCAGCCCGCCGGGCTTCAGCCGCCGGTCCATGACCTGGAGCATGTCCACCAGCCCGTTGGGATTGTACCCGAGCCGCTTCAGGATCGCCACCGCGTCGGCGTCGGCCTCGTATTCGAGGTTCCGGGCGTAGCCGCTGTTGATCAGCGTCTGGGCGATGTCGTTCAACGCGCCCTCGAAGGCCTTGGTGAGGCTGGCCAGCTCCGCGCCGCCGAACTGCTTGGCGCTTTCGGCGCCCAGGATGGTGAGGGCGCTGGTCAGCCGGGCGGTTTTGATGGCCCGCAGCCCGTGCCGGCGCTGGACATGGCCGATTTCGTGGGCCAGCACCGCGGCGGCGGCGTCCTCGTGCCGGCAGCAGCGGAGCAGCCCGCGAGTGATGAAGATATGGCCGCCGGGGGCGGAAAGGGCGTTGATGTCGTCGGAGTCCAGGATCAGGAAATGGTAGCCGCCGTAGGTGTTGGGTTTGTCCGAGGCCGTTGCCAGGGCCTGGCCCAACCGGTTGAGGTATCGGTTGGCCTCGGTCGCGCGGTGGGGCGGATATTTTTCCAGAATGACCGCGCCGATGGACCGGCCGATGTAGTACTCCTGAGCCGGCGTGATCTCCTCGAAGGATCGGCCCACGGCCTGGCTGGAGCGGGCGATGGATTGGGCCTGATCTTCGCTGATCAGGTTGGAGGACTGCGCGATCTGGGCGCCGATGGCGCCGAGTTCGCCCATCTCCGCGCAGCCCTGAAGGAGGGCGCCCGCGCCCGGCAGAAGGCCCAGACCGAGGCTCAATCGGCCGGCGCGTCGCAAAAATTCACGTCGATTGACCGTCCGGCTCATGGCGTCTCTCCTTCCGCGACCAGGTCGCCTTCGCGCAAAAATTCGGCAAGTTCCCCCGCCGACACCTTCCAGGTTTCCATTCGGTCCACCCAGGTGAAATCCATGTTCGGGTTTTCGGCGCGGAATTGTTGCTCCACCTGTTGGTTGAAGCCCTTCCCGGCCAGGGCCAGCTCGTCGCCGGTGGCCGCCGCGTCCACGTCGTCCGCGCCGGCCGCCATCCGGAGGCTTTTTTCGGTGAGCGCCGAAGCGTGAATCCAGCCTTCCTCCGTTCCGGTGGGAAGCCCGACCCGGACCCAGTCGCCTTTGCGTTCGACCACGCCCACGCGGGCGCCATAGGGAACGTCGGCCACGATTTTTCCCAGAAAAGAGGGAGTGCCGCGAAGCTGGCCTTCCCGGACCTGAACGTTCATGAATTCCATGGCGAACGCCGTTGGCGCCGCCGTGAGAAGGGCGGCGAACAGCAGCCCTGAGACGACTTTTCGGAGCATGGAAAACCTCCTTCCGGTTTGGAAAAATTTAGGAATCTCCGTATCATGTTTTGACCGGAATTTCCGCAAAAAAATGAAGATCGCCGAGAAGCGCTTCCCGGCCCGGATGGGAGAACAAAGGAGGCGCGGGCGGGGGTGGCGAAATGAACGAGACCGAGCGAAAACCGGTAATCCAGCCATCCGCCGACGGCGGAGAGCAGGGCGCGAATGTCCCCGCCCAGTTTGAGGTCCAGGTCGAAGGGATGAATCGCGACGCGAAGCGGAAGGTCCCGGGCGCGGGCCACCGCGACGTTGATCCGGTTCCACGGGCGGAGAAGGGCCGCCCGAACCGAGACGTCCGCCTCGAAGCCGACCAGCGGGAGCCGAAAAAACCGATTCTCGCAAGTTACGTAGACGCCCCGGGCGGTTTCGTAGCGCTTGAAGGGAAGATCGTCCAGGTCCCGGCGGGAGAGCGGTCCCATGGCCCAGGCCGGCGGGACGTAAAGTTCCGGCGGGGTCAGGTTTTGTTCGTCGAACCAATCGCGGCAGCGCCGGACCAGCGCCCGGGCGGCGGATCGGTCCAGCGACAAGTGCTCCGCCACCATGCGGGAGAGAAGGCGGCCGTGGAGTTGGTGAAACAAGGTCTTTCGCTCGGACACTTCGTGGACCCAGCCGTGACCCGCGAGAATGCATCCGGCCGATTCCCAGGAGCGAAGAAGGTCGATTTCCCGGTCGGACCAATCGCGCCCCGGCACGATCAGGAGAGTGACCGGCGAAGCGCCCGCCGCCGCCAGCACGTCGAGAATTCGGCCGACCGGTTCCAGCGTCTCCGGCATGACGTCGTGGATGGAGACGATGGCCCGAAGGGGCCGGTCACCGCCGCTCATGGGTCATCAGCTCCAGCCATTGTTCGATGGCCTCTTGGTTCAGGGCCAGCGCGGCCTCCCGGGCCTGGCGGGCCTTCCGTTCCCGCAGCGATGGTTCCACCGCGGCGATTCGACGGATGGCGGCGTCCAGGGATTCGTCGTCGTCGAAGGCGTAGAGTCCGCGGGAGAGTCCGGGCCAGGCCAAAATGCCGCAATGGCGGGAAACCAGCGTCAAACGGCCCCGGGCCATGGCCTCCAGGGCGATGGTGCCGAAGGCTTCCAGGGCGGAGGGCAGGACCAGCAGATCGTGGCCGTCGATCAAGGCCGGCATTTCGGGACGAGG
>CAYFVR010000053.1:19637-21260 GCA_964346545.1 uncultured Desulfobacterales bacterium
CGGCGCGTCATCCCGCCGATCAGCCGATTCCAGTACATCTCGCAGAGACCTTCCATGAGGGTATGGAAACCCGCCAGAAAGGCCGCGCCGTGCCGACGGGCCGCCTCGATGCCCGCCAGACCGAAGGGACCGTTGGTGGCCGAGACCACCACGTTGGGCCGAAGGGTCTCAAGTTTTCGGTGGAGACGGAGAAGGTGGGGGAAGACGATTTGCTGCGTGGCGTCGCCGGGCAACGGAAAGGCGAGGGCGCTGGCGAAATTGCCGTCCTCGGGATTGGGCGATAGCAGGGCGATCTCCTCCACCCAAGGGCGGAGATGGGCCATCAAGTCCCGGTAGTAGGCGTCCACCCCGTTGCGGTCCTTGAGCGCGTCGGAAAGGACCGCGATCCGCAACCGCCTTGCCGCCGTCGGGAAATCCCTTTCGCTCGGGCGGTTCGGCCGAAAATCGGCGCTCGGGGAAACGTCGGTCATGGGTTCCGGCTTCATGAGGCCGCCCGTTCGTGTTTCCAACGGTAATAGTCGGGGAAGTGATCCCGAAGATCCCCGGGATCGGGGAGGGCGCTCGGCTGAATGTGGTTGGCCTTGCTGCGATAGGATCGGGACTCTTCGGCGATTTTCGTCAGCCGATCGCGGTATTCCGGCGACGGGGGCAGGCCCCAGTGTTCGTAAATCCGCTCCACGGTTCCGATCAGATCGTCCTTGAGGTCGTCCATGTGGACCGATACGGCGCTTCCGTTTCGCGATAGCAGGTGACGGTAGTAATGTCGCATCATTCGCGTCATCTTTTCCGGGAATTCTCCCTCGGAAAGGTTCAGTTCAAACAGCTCTCCGCCCAGATCGAGCGAACCCAGCAGGGAAGGAATCGCCTTTTCGGGGTCCCGAAAGCAGAAGACGAACCCGGCGTCGGGAAAGGTTTCGCCCAAGGCGTCCACCCAGGAGGCGAAGGAGGCGTTTTTGGACAGAAAGCGGCGATCCGTTCCGTGAACGTAGAGGTGCTTTTGGAGGCAGGCTTTGTAGAACGCCAGGATGTGGCGTTTTTCCGCCTCCGGCATTTCCGTGTCCAGCCGGGTCAGCCGCCAGATGGTGTCCGACTGGGAAAAGGGCAGCACCAGGATGAAGGCGGCGAAAATGGGCAGCAGCAAAAGGTAATCCTCTTCCGGATCGGAGAGGGCCATTTCGTGGACGCCGTCCATTCCCTGGAAAATTTTCCGCTCGACGAACCGGAGCGGACGACGGCCGGGAGCGCCAACCCGGCGATCCAACGCGCCCAGCGCCATCCAGAATTTTCGTTGCACCACCGTGGGCGCGAAGAAGACTTCCCAAGTGGCCAGCGTGGTCATCCGCTCCGTGTCGGCGGCCAGGGTCCGGTGCAAAAAGGTGGTGCCGCTGCGGGGTACGCCCAGCACGAAGAGCGGTTTTTGAATGTGGACCTTTCGGTAGCCCGGAAAGAACAGCTCGTCCAAAAAAAAGCAGCACCAGTGGAACAGCCAGATCGGCGCGAATCCGAGGAACAACCCCAGGCGAAGGAGTTTTCCTTTGAATGAAGGCGTCCCCGGTCCCGTGGGGCGGGTGAGCGATTCCCCGCAGAGTCGGAGATAGCGGCGAGCGGCGAAGCGGAAGGCGG
>CAYFVR010000054.1:0-21217 GCA_964346545.1 uncultured Desulfobacterales bacterium
GGTCATCGGCCGGGTTCGCCAGGGACGGCGGCTGGAGGTTCTAGACCGCGCGCCCGGCTGGTCCTACATTCGGCTTCCCCATGGACGGAAGGGCTGGGTGATGAACCGGTTTACCGCAGGCATCGCGCGAAGGCCCCGGGGGTAAATGAAAAAGGCCGGAAGGCCGGGTTTCCCCAAGCCTTCCGGCCTCCCCCCAGACGGCAATCCCTCGGAGTTAGAAGGTGTACTCCAGCGAGAAGGCCACTTTCCAAAAATCTTCCACCGAGCCGTTGGCGGCCTCGTCGTAATCCGAATCCTCGTCAAAGGTGATGTATCCCAGCTCCACCGCCCCGATGAAATTCTCGATGATCTCGTATTCCGTGTTGAAGTTCACCTCCACGAAACTTTCGTCCTCGTTCATCAGCATGTCGTAGGGCGCCTGGAAAATCGTGCCCTCGGCCGTCCCTTCGGCGTACATGATCTGGAACTCGTTGGTCAACTTCTTGGCCAGATGAATGTCCTTCAGCTTGAAGCCCGCCGCCCACATGGAAACGGCGTAGACGGCGTCGTGGGAATCAAACATATTGTCGTTGTACCGGCTGCCGCCGAAAAAGCTGCTGGTGTAGGTCGGCCCGCCAATGAGCACGGGCAGCATGTCCAGATCCTCGTCGTTGGCGTCCGGCCCGTTGCCGTAAAAGGCGAAAAATTCCGGCGTCACCTTGTCCATCTTGTAATCCACCACCAGATCGGCGAAATAGCCCGCGATGTTGGCGTCAACCGTCTCCGTCTCCCAGTCCATGTCGCCCCAGGTTGCGGTGGCCCGCACCCGCAGCGAGTCCAGGGCGTCCCAGTTCAGCGCCATGCCCAGATAGTAGGCGGTGACCGCGTCGGTCGGATTCACCGAATCCCGATCCGGAAGGCTGTCCAGCGTCCCTTGCAGCAATCCCGGATAATTCAGATAGGCATATCGAAAATGGGAGGGCGCGTTCCGGACGACATCCTCCTGGATGTTCGCGAAGGCGGCGTACGGGCTGATGGAAAAGCCGGGAACCTTGACGGGCACTTCCAGGTAAAAAAGGTCGGCCTGGTCGTCCATATTGGTTTCGGTGTCGTCCATCAGGTCGGTCATCCGGAACCAGGCGGCCCGCAGCCCCACCATGTCGTTGAACGGCATGGAAAAATTGACGCCGGCCGGCACCTCGTACATCAAATGGGAGCCGTAAACCAGGTCCGCGAAGACCGCGCTCTGGGAGCCCACCTTGAAGTTCAGCTCGGTGTCCGGCACCGTGAAGTCGAAGTAGAGATTGTCCAGCTCCAAAATCAGGTCGCCGTCTTCCTCGCCGCCCACCAGCGCGTCGGTGGAGCCGAAATAGCCGCCCGTGGAACCCTCTCCGATCTGGAAGCTGATCACCGCCTTCAGGTATTCGCTGGTGCTCCATTCAAATTTAAGCGCCAATTCCCGCGTGGCGTCAAAATCGGAATCCAGCGCCCGACCGGCGGGTCCGTCCACAAAATCCAGATATTGGGTCGCGCCAAAGGCCGCCTGGATTTTCCCGGAAATCGTGAACGATCCCAACTGCTCGCTTTCAAAGGTCATGGCCCCCGCCGAACCGACCGCCAGCAACAGGCTCCCCAGAATCGCCCCAAACGCCACCATCGAAAATCGCCGCATCTTCATCTCTCCTCCTCTTGATCCGTCGGAATCATAGACAAAAGGCCGAAGGCTCCCCCGCTCCGACCCAGGAAAAAACCGCTTTCTTCTCATAATCGGAGGCTATCCAATTTGCGTGCCACACAAACTTTTTTGATTTGGCCAGTTGAAAACAAATGTTTTCTCATTAAGACTCCCCTGCGGAGTCTCGAAACCACGTGCTTAAAATGAACAGTCATAAATTAGCGATTATCAATTTTGATTGATCGCATTCCCCGCATGCCCTTCTCCGCCTCTTTCTCCAGCCGCCCTTCCATGATACATCCCCACCCAATGTTCACCCGTCCGGATCATCCCCGGGGCGTCGCCAAGGCGGCGCCCCGGCCGTTTTCCATGGAAAGGTCATCCCGTCATGAATCCGCCCTCTTTTCCGTCCCGCTCCGCCGGGGCGCGCCGAAGATTTCCCTTTCTGCCGCTGCTGGCCTTGCTGGCGGCGTTTCCGCCGTTGTCCACCGACATGTACCTGCCGGCCATTCCCATTCTTCAGCGGCTGTGGGACGAACCCCTGCCGCTGGTCAACCTGACCCTGATCGGCTTTTTCGTCGGCTACTGCTTTTTTCTTCTGATTTACGGTCCGCTGTCGGATCGGTTCGGACGGCGACCGCCGCTGATGTTCGGGATCGGATTGTTCGTGCTGGCCTGCGGAGGCTGCGCCATGGCGCGGGGGCTGATCTGGATGATTTTCTGCCGGGTGCTTCAGGCGGCGGGGGCGGCGTCGGCCTCGGCCATGGCGCTGGCCATCAGCAAGGACGTCTTCGAGGGAAGGGAACGGGAACGACTGCTGGCCCACATCGGGATCATCATGGCGCTGGCGCCCATGCTGGCTCCGATCCTGGGGGGATGGGTGCTGACCGGATTTTCCTGGCGCTGGATTTTCGGCATTCAGGCCGCCATCGGCCTGTTCGCGCTGATCGGCGTGGCGCGAATGCCGGAAACCAGCCCCGAGCCGGAGGCGATCCAGGCGCGGCGCATCGCCGGGGCCTATCTGGAATTGCTGGCCAACCGCCGGTACATGGGCTTCGCCCTGATGATGGCGCTGATCATCATGCCGCTGTTCGCCTTCATCGGCGGTTCGGCGGACATTTACATCACCCGCATGGGGCTGTCGGAGCAGACCTTCGGCTTTTTCTTCGGCTTCAACGCGTCGGCCATGATGGCCGGCTCCATCGCCTGCACCTGGTTTTTGCGGCGGGGCAATTCCAAGTCGCTGCTGACGGCCGGATTCAGCGGGATTTTGTTGGCCGGGCTGGGACTGTTGATCGGATCGCGAACCGGCCCCTGGGCCATGGCTTTGCCCATGTTTTTGTTGACCTTTTCCCTGGGTCTCAGCCGGCCGCCCAGCAATCATCTGGTGCTGGAGCAGGTGGACCGAAACGCGGGCGCGGCCTCTTCCCTGCTGGTGTTCATCTACTTCATGCTGGGGGCGTTTTCCATGTGGCTCATTTCGCTGGACTGGCCGGACAAGATCGGGATCATCGGGCTGATGGCCGCGGCCAACGGGGGCGGGGTGCTGCTGGTGTGGCTGGGGATGCTTCGGGGCGCGGCCCGGCGAACGGCCGCGACGGCGGGGACGGAGCGTTTGGGCGGGTGACGCCGCCGTCGGTGCCGCCTTTCGGGTCCGAAAGGCGGCACCGACGCGCTAGGGCGACACGGCCGGCCGGATTTCGTCGATGTAGGGCTTGGCGGCCAAGCGATGCAGGACTTCCCGAAATTCGGACTGCCGGGTGTTCCCCACGCAGAGCATCTCCCCCTTCCCGCATCCGCCGGTGCCGGGAGAAACTTCCGTGCAAAGCGCGGTCGCGTCGGTGGCCGACACGTCCGCCATGACGTCATCGCGGATCGGAATGCAGAACTCGTAGGTCAAATGGCGCGGTTTCCCGTCCGAGGGGGTGTACCGCCCTTCCGGGTCCAGGTCGTCCAGGTCGAAGGCGACGGGCCGGCCGGACTGGTACGGGACCGGCGAATCGCCGCCGCCGCCGAAGCAGGCCGTCAACAGAAGAGCGGAGGCCAGCAGGAGCATTCCGAGGGTCCATCGACTCCGACGACTCCGGAAACCCTGGCGGATTCCACGGGTTCGATTCCAAAAGGCGGAAACAAGGAAATGCGGTTTCATCTCGCGCGTCCAATCCATGGGGATTTCATCCTTTGCTCACCTCCGTTTCAAACCGGGAGCACAGTAATTTCGGTGAAATTTATACCTCGCCTTGCCGTTCTGTCAACGGAATCCGATGGAAAACCCTTTCATCGACAACTTTGACATCCTTTCGGCGCCGCCTCATGTTAGGATGCCTCCGTCCCGACGGGGGATTATTGCGATACAAAGGAGGCCAACTACCGTGCGAATTTCCGTCGCCAAAATACCGGCCCAGGGGCTGGAGCTGGAATTCATCGAAAAGCCGGGCCAGTTCCCGGTGCTCGCCGAAATGGCGCAAAACGGCGAAATCACGTTCGCCCACCCCATTCTGAATCGGATTACGGTCCAACAGATTGCCGGATCGATCGAAGTGCGGGGATCGGTGGAAACCAGCGTTCGTCTTCCGTGCGGCCGATGCCTGGAGGAGTTCGAGCAGCCGCTGAAAAAAGCGTACCGGCTCTATTTCACCCCCACATCCCCCGACGATCCGGAATTTCCGGACGGGGACGGCATCGAGCTGGATTCCGAAACCATCAACCGCGCGTTTTACGAAGACGACGAAATCGATTTGGCCGAAAGCATTCAGGAGCAGGTGGTCCTGGCGCTGCCGCCCTACCCGATCTGCGATGAAAGCTGCAAGGGCCTTTGCCCCCAGTGCGGCGCGAATCAGAACACCACCGGCTGCGACTGCCGGCGGGAGGAAAAATACAACCCTTTCGCGGTGCTCAAAAAGCTGAACCTGCCGGAACAGTGATTCCGGCGGAAATCTCTTTCAACGAAATCCCCAACGCAACTGCGGCCATCCACTCCGGATGGCCGCAGTTGCGTTGCAACGAAAAATTTACCTTGGCCGAATAACCCGGGAGACGATTTCCCATTCGGAAATCCGGGCGAAATCTTTTGCGTCGCGGGTCGCCAAGGGAACATGGTGACGAACCGGGATGGGGGCGTTCTGCGAAGAAATGGGAATCCTTGCTCACCCGGATTTCGTTTCCTGAAGCGGGTTCAGCCCCGTCAAACCGAATCCCTGAAAATACCGGTCCATGCTCCGTTCGATGGCCAGTCGGACCACGGCGGGTCCGTCGATCCCTTGCCGGCGAAGGTTTTCATAGAGCCGCTCCCGGGCGGAGACCACGGCCGGCGCGGTCCAGACGTAGCGGGACCCCGTGCGGACCAGCCAGTCCCGACGGGCGGGCTTGAGAGCCTCGAAATCCATTCCCTTTTCTTCGGCCAGCAGCCATTTTCGCCAGCGGCCGGAATCCACCACGGCCCGGCGCAGGGCGTCCTCCATTCCCGATTGCCAGCCCAGACGCCCGGCGTCCACCTCGGCCGCCTCGATTTCCGCGAGGACCATCAAGCCCTCGAATTCCCGCTCGGAGAATTCCGGCCCCACGTTGGCCGCCGCCACCCCGGCGGCCGGATAGCCGGCCGGGTCGTCCAGGTTGTCGGTGTAATGGCCCTTCAGGCCGCATCCGAACTCTTCCGCCGCCTCGGCGAGCCGTCCGGCGGCGGCGGGATCAAACCCGGTGGTGTGCAGATCGGTTCCCACGTCGCCCACCGCGAACACAACGGGCGCCTGGGAGAGGCCCCGTCGGTTCAGCCCGTCCCGGACCTGGCCGAGGAAGGATCGGAATTCTCGGGCGTCGGTCAGCCCGGCGGCATGTTCCTCGGTGCCGACCTCGTAGGCGACGGGCGCGTATTCCCCTTGCCGGCGGAAGGCTTCGGCGTCCGCGATCAGCGCGACGGTTCGTTCGGCGACGTCGGGGACGGCCGGGGCGTTCTCCGGAGATTCGGGGTCCACCGAACAATCCACATGGATCAGATCAAAACCGGCCCGGATCGCGGCGGCGAAGGAATCCCGAACGCCGGCCAAGGCGGCTTCGGGGGGCCAGTTCTCGATGCGGTGCCGGTCCTTCAAAAACGGCCCGCCGTGATCCACCGCCAAACTCACGGGGCCGCAGAAAGCCAATTCGCGGACCTTTCGCCGCACCGTTTCGGCCAACTCCCGGTGGGTCATGCGGGTGTAGCCGCCGTCCTCGTCCACCTGATTGAGGGTGGCGGTGAAAGCCAGGGGGGCCTGGTGGCGGGCGGCGGCGGACACCGCCGCGTCGATCACCGCCTCGGAGTTGGGACAGACCACCAGAAGCGTACGGCGGGGAACGCCGGCGCGGTTCGGCGCCCGCATTTGTTCAAGTAGTCGGACCATAACGGGTACGGAATCGGGTTTGGACATGCGGACTCCTTTGCGATCTGAATGCCGGCGGCCCCTACCATCCGGCCCGACCATTCTTATATTACAAGGCCGACTTTGCCCGGGGACGCCGTTTTGGACGGACGGGGATCGAAACGGCGGGAGAAAACCGGCCATGGCCGGATCGAACCTTTCGATCCGGGTCGGACGCCGCGGGCGAGGGACCGGGGCAATTCGTGAAAAGGATGGCGCATGGAAATCTGGACGGTCACGCTGATTCTGCTGGCGACGCTCTACCTGTTGATCTCGGAAAAACTTGCGGTGGACCTGACCGCCATCGGGATCATGGTGGCCCTGATGATCACCGGAATCCTCACGCCCGGGGAGGCGGTGGCCGGCTTCGCCAATCCGGCGGTGGTCACCGTCGGGGCCATGTTCCTCATCAGTCGGGCCATGATCCGAACCGGCTCCCTGGGCTTCGTGGCCCAGCACATCGTGGCCAACGCCCGGGGAAAACCCCGGCTGGCGCTGCTGCTCGTGCTATTGATTGTGGGGGTGGCCTCCGCCTTTGTCAACAACACCCCGGTGGTGGTGCTTTTTATTCCGATCATTCTCAGCCTGAGCTGCGAATACGGCCTCAGCCCGTCCAAATTCCTGATTCCCGCCTCCTACGCCTCCATCCTGGCGGGGACCTGCACCCTCATCGGCACCTCCACCAACATCATCGTGCGGGATCTCAGCTTGGAATACGGCCACGGCGACATCGGCATGTTCGAGCTTTCGGCGGTGGGCCTCCCCATCGCGGCGGTGGGCATTGCCTTTCTGGTGCTGGCGGCGCCCCGAATCATGCCGGGCCACGCCATGCCCACCTGCGACCTGAACGAGCGGGAAGACCGAAAATATCTGGCGGAACTGGAAATCGTGCCGGAGGCCGAGGTTGTCGGCCGGGACGCGCTTTCCGCCTTTTCCGAGACCCGCCCATCCTTCGAGGTGTTCGAGATCGTCCGCGGGGAACATATTCTTTATCCGAACACGAACCCGACCCCGCTGGCGGCCGGAGACATTTTGCTGGTCAAGGGAATCGCCGACGATCTGATGGGCGCGCTTCAAAGCGGCGCCGTGCGGCTGCCCCATTTGGATCCGTCGCTCAACTACGCCGCGGCCGATCCCTCCTCCATCATCGTGGAGCTGATCCTCCCGCCCCAGTCCTCGCTGATCGGCGAGCGGCTGGTGGAAACCGATCTGCGCAACCATCCGGACATCCACGTGGTGGCCGTCAAACGGCGGCAGCTTCACTATACGGAACAGAAAATCCGGAGCCTTCGCCTGCGGGTGGGCGACATCATCCTGGCGCGGGTCAATCGGGCCCGGATGGAGCGCATCCGCGACCGGGAGGATTTCATCATCGTGGAGGACGTTCATCACCAGATTCAGAACACCCGAAAGGCCGGAACCGCCCTGACGATCTTTCTGGGCCTGATCGTCGCCGCCGGCGGCGGCCTGGCCGACATCATGGTCTGCGCCCTGACGGCGGTGTTTCTGCTGGCGATCACCGGCTGCCTTCAACTTCGGGACGCCTACCGGGAGCTGCGGGGAGACGTACTGCTGATCATCGTGGCCACCATCGCCCTGGGAACCGCCATGCAGAAAACCGGCACGTCGGAAATCTACGCCCGGGCTTTTCTCGGCCTCTTCCAGGGGGGCGGCCCCCGGCTGGTCTTGGCGGCCATCGTGGTGCTGACCAGCCTCTGCACCCATCTGTTGAGCAACAACGCCACGGCGGTCCTGTTGCTGCCCATCGCCATCTCCACGGCGACGGGGTTGGGCGTCGATCCCAAGCCGTTCGTCGTCGGCGTCATTTTCGGGGCCAGCGCCTGCTACGCCACGCCCATCGGCTACAAAACCAATCTGCTGGTCTACGGCCCCGGCGCCTACCGGTTCGTGGATTACCTCACGCTGGGCCTGCCGCTCAACGCCATCGTGCTGGTCATGGCCTCCTTGTTGATTCCCCGCGTCTGGCCGCCGTAGAAAGGACGGTCGAATCCCGAAAAGTTTTTTTCGGGCGCCGGCCGAAACGGCGCCCGCCCGGCGGCCGGGGCGAAATTTATCGGAACAGGTCGTATCGCTGAATTTTGTTGTAGAGGCTGCGACGGGAGATGCCCAAAATCTGGCTGGTGCGGGTCCGGTTGTGCCCGGTGAATTCCATGGTTCGGACGATGAGTTCCTTCTCCACTTCCTGGATGCTCATGCCGATGCGGATGGGAATGGTGGCGTCCTCGTGGCGGGCGCTCATGAGGCGCTCGGGCAGATGACCGATTTCGAGAATGTCTCCCGGACAGGTGATGACGGCGCGCTGGATCACGTTTTTCAGCTCCCGCACGTTCCCCGGCCAGGGATAGGATTCCAGGCAGCTGAAAAAATCGGAGGAAATGCCCCGGATCACCTTTTGAAAATCGTCCGAGGCGTTTTTGATGAAATGATCCACCAGCAGATGCAGATCGCCATGGCGCTCCCGCAACGGCGGCATGTTGACATGCAACACGTCCAGCCGGTAATATAGGTCCTCCCGGAAACGGCCCAATCGGATTTCGTCCATGAAATCGGCGTTGGACGCCGCGATCACCCGAACGTCCACCTCGACGTTGTTGTTGCCGCCGATGCGATGAAACTGGCTGGTTTCCAACAGCCGCAGCAGACTGATCTGCATTTTGGCGTCGATGGTGGCGATCTCGTCCAGAAAAATGGTGCCCTTGTCCGCCGATTCAAAACAGCCCTTCCGTTTTCCCCGCGCCCCGGTAAAGGCGCCGGGCTCGTGGCCGAACAGCTCGTTGGCCACCAGATCCGGCGGCAGCGACCCGATGTGGACCGGAAGGTACGGCCCGTCCGCGCGGGGGCTAAGTTCGTGGATGGCCCGGGCCGCCAGCTCCTTCCCGGTGCCCGTTTCCCCGGTCAGCAGCACCGGAATGTCGGTGGCCGCCGCCTGACGAATCTGCCGATACACGTCATGCATGGCCGTGGATCGGCCGATCATCCGCTCGAAGGTGGTTTTTTCCACCTCCGACCGCAGCAGCAGGTTGAGGCCGAGCTGGGGACGGGTTTGCGCCGCCGTCTCAATCAGCAGCTTCAACTCCTCGTCGCCGACGGGAAGCAGGGAATAATGGAACGCGCCGGCCCGGAGCGCCTGATTGGCGATTTTCAGACGGCCGGGATGGGCGAAGAAGAGAATCTGGGTGCCGGGACATTTGGCGTTGATGATTTCCAGAATTTCCAGCGCGTCCGACGGTCGCCGGTGGGCCACCGAACTGGAAAAGAGCATCAAGTCGAACACTTCCCGCTCGAACCGGTCCACCACTTCGTCGATGGTCCGCTCGTAGGCGAGGTCCACCCTGTCCTCGTCGAAATTGTTTCGAACCTGGCGGGCAAGCTCACGCCCCTCGTCCACGCAGATGATTTTCAAACGGTCCCCTTGGGAATCATCCATTTCATCGCCGTCCATTCGTTGGGGAAACCTGTTTTTTTTCAAAATGCCGGCTTCTCGCCGGACTCGGAAGCGGCGCGGCCGCGCCGGTCCCTCCGATCCTTCCGCGAGGGGAACCGTTCACCTCCCTTTTCTCTGGTTTTCCTTGTCTTGGGGGCCGATAGATTTTCGAAACGGCGCTCGTCGAGCGCCCGAATGGGGAACCGTCCTGGCCGGGCGCGGCGGCCGGAATGGGGCCGAGACGGATATTGGAAGACGCCGGATATCCCGGACGACCGAATTCGGTTTCCGGCCATTTCGGGAAAAAAATTTACGCATTCACGCATCCGATTCCCTCGGTTCCGGCGGGCGCGGATGCGCGAGCACGTCTATTGCTAAAGGATAATCTTCGGCTACGCAAGAAAAAAATGAATCAGGCCCAATCGCCATTTTTCCCATTGATTCCAAAGGGAAAGGCACATTGCCCCCGCCCGCCGGGCACCTTTTGCCCATCTTTCGCGCCAATCCGAAACAAACTGTCGGCTTTTTTCCCAGCCGGGCGGGCCAGGCGGAAAGCCTCGGCGGCGATCCGCTTGGGCGACCGCTCCACCGCTCCGGCGATTTCCTTTTGAAAACAGGGGAAAAATCCGAAACCAGCTTTTTTTTTGCCTCGAAATGACAACCTGGCATACCGCATGCATGTGAATGTGGTTCGATCATGGCCGGGAACGCCGAGAACACGGTTCGCCGGCCGCTCCCCAACGGGACTTTCCACAAATTCAATTTCCACAATGCAAATATTCAGAAAGGAAATTTCATGAGCAAGCTTCAGAGCACCCATGTCTTCACCTCCGAATCGGTCAGCGAAGGCCATCCCGATAAAATATGCGATCAGGTTTCGGACGCCATTCTCGACGCCTGCCTGGAAAAAGACCCCAAAAGCAAAGTGGCCTGCGAAACGGCGGTCGCCACCAATTTCCTGATGAACCTGGGCGAAATCACCTGCAAGGGCTGGGACGAGATCGACTCGGAAAAAATTGCCCGTCAAGTGGTGCGGGAGATCGGCTACGACCGGGAGGAACTCAAGTTCTCCGCGGACACCTTTGAATACCTGAGCCGTTTGCATCCCCAGTCCTGCGACATCGCCCAGGGCGTCTGCGAGGGCGAGGGGCTTTTCAAGGAGCAGGGCGCGGGCGACCAGGGCATGATGTTCGGCTACGCCACCAAGGCCACGCCGTCGCTCATGCCGGCCCCGATCCACTACAGCCATCTGCTGCTCGAGCATCTCCAGCGGATTCGGAAAAGCGGCCAGATCGACTATCTCCGGCCCGACGCCAAGACCCAGGTGTCCGTGCTGCATGAAAAAGGCAAGCCCAGCCGGATCACCAACATCGTCATCTCCCATCAGACCGTCGATCTGCCCCTGGACAAAATCCGCAAGGATCTGGTGGGCGTGGCGCGGGAGGTGCTCGGCTCCACGGGGTTGCTGGACGACGACACCGAGTATTTCATCAATCCCACGGGGAAATTCGTCATCGGCGGGCCCCACGGCGACGCGGGCCTGACCGGCCGGAAAATCATCGTGGACACCTACGGCGGCGTGGGTTGCCACGGCGGCGGCGCCTTCAGCGGCAAGGACCCCTCCAAGGTGGACCGTTCCGCGGCCTACTACGCGCGGTACGCCGCCAAGAACATCGTGGCCGCCGACCTGGCCGACAAGTGCGAGATCCAGGTGGCCTACGCCATCGGCGTGGCCAAGCCGTTGAGCATCAACGTGGACACCTTCGGCACCGGCAAGATCTCCGAAGACGATATCCAGAAGGTGCTGGAATCCGGCGAGCTGTTCGACTTCCGCCCGGCATCCATCACCAAGGACCTGAACCTGACCCGGCCCGACGGCTGGAGCTACCGGGCCACCTCCGTCACCGGCCACTTCGGCCGCGACATGTTCCCCTGGGAAAAGACCGACAAGGCCGCCGACCTCCGGAACGCCCTGGGCCTCCGCGAAAGGCGCGTGGCATGAACGTCCGCATGAAAAATCTCCGGGGGCCGATGATCGGCGTCGGTTCCCCGGTGGTGGACCAGATCGCCCGGGTGCCCGACGCCTTTCTCGAAAGCGTCGGGGGCGAAAAGGGCGGCATGGAGCTGGTGGACCAGGAAACTCTGGAGCGTCTGCTGGCCTCGGTTCCGGAAAAGCCGCTGTTCGCTCCGGGCGGCAGCGCGGGCAATACCGCCTTCGCCATGGCCCGGCTGGGAGTCCCCAGCCGGTTCCTCGGCGCGATCGGCGCCGACGAAGCCGGGAGATTTTATCGGAACACCTTCCGGACCATCGGCGGGGACGACGAGGCCTTCCGGATTCACGAGACGTTGCCCACCGCTCAGTGCCTGAGCCTGGTGACCCCCGACGGCGAACGGACCATGCGCACCCATCTGGGCGCGGCCATGACCCTCTCGCCGGAACATGTCACCCCGGAGGCCTTCGGCGGATGCGTCCACGCCCATGTGGAAGGCTATCTGCTGTTCAATCCGGATTTGATCCACCAGGTACTGACCGCCGCCAAAAGCGCGGGCTGCACCGTCAGCGTGGACCTGGCCTCCTTCGAAGTGGTGCAGGCCAGCCACACGCTGCTGCCCGAGTTGCTGACGGAGTTCGTTGACATCGTTTTCGCCAACGAGGAGGAGGCCGAAGCCTTCGCCGGCGTCAAGGACCCCGAAGCCTGCCGGGACGCCCTGGGAAAGTTCTGCGACACGGTCGCCGTGAAAATCGGCGCGGAGGGGGCGCTCCTTCGGCGCGGCCGGGAAACCTGCCGCGTGCCCGCCATCCCGGTGGACCGAGTGGTGGACACCACCGGCGCGGGCGACCTGTGGGCCGCCGGATTTTTGTTCGGGATGCTGAACGATTATCCGCTGGAAAAATGCGGCGCCTGCGGCGCGGCGCTGGGCGGCGCGGTGGTGACCCTGGAAGGCGCCACCCTTCCCGAAACGATCTGGAATCGGCTGCGGGAACAGGTCGTCGCCTGATCCGCCAATCATTGGGCCACCCATAATCCGGCCGCACACTTTTGGATGAACCATTCGGGCTCATCCCAACCGGGGACGCATCGCCGTGCCGCCAGTTGGCGGGGCGGCGAGGAAGCGTCCCTTTCATTGCGAGAAAATCAAAAGGAGAATCCATGAGTTCCAATATTGCCGCGAAAGATCGCGTTGACGCCGACAAGGCCCTGGCCGAAATTTCGGAAATCCTTTCCGGGGCCGCGGCGAACGCCGCCGCGGATTACAAAATCGCCGACATCGAGCTGGCGCCCTGGGGTCGCCGGGAAATCGAAATCGCCGAAAAAGAGATGCCCGGCCTGATGGCCACCCGGGAAAAATACGGACCCGAAAAGCCGCTCAAGGACGTCCGGATCATGGGCAGCCTGCACATGACCATCCAGACCGCCGTGCTCATCGAGACGCTGACGGCCCTGGGCGCGAACGTCCGCTGGGCCAGCTGCAACATCTTCTCCACCCAGGATCACGCCGCCGCGGCCATCGCCGACGCCGGGGTTCCGGTCTTCGCATGGAAGGGCGAAACCCTGGAGGAGTACTGGTGGTGCACCCTGCGGGCCATGACCTGGCCGGACGGCAAGACGCCGCAGCTCATCGTCGACGACGGCGGCGACGCCACCCTGCTGCTGCACCGGGGCCTGGCCGGCGAAAAGGACCCGTCCATCCTGAGCGTGCCGACGGACAACAGAGAGCTGTCCATCGTCAATGCGCTGCTCAAGGAAGTTCTGGAAAGCGACGCCACCTTCTGGCAGCGGGCCGTGAAGGAATGGAAGGGCGTTTCCGAGGAGACCACCACCGGCGTCCTTCGGCTTTACCACATGCAGAAGGACGGCAGCCTTCAGGTGCCGGCCATCAACGTCAACGACTCCGTCACCAAGTCCAAGTTCGACAACGTGTACGGCTGCCGCCACTCCCTGGTGGACGGCATTTCCCGGGCCATGGACGTGATGCTGGCCGGAAAGACCGCCATGGTCTGCGGCTTCGGCGACGTGGGCAAGGGCTCCGCCGAGTCCCTGGCCGCCCAGAAGTGTCGGATCCTGGTTTCCGAAGTGGACCCCATCTGCGCCCTCCAGGCCTGCATGGCCGGCTACACCGTCTGCACGGTGGAGGACGCCCTGGACAAGGCTGACCTCTTCGTCACCACCACCGGCAACAAGGACGTCATCACCGCCGAGCACATGAGCAAGATGAAGGATCAGGCCATCGTCTGCAACATCGGCCACTTCGACAACGAGATCCAGGTGGACAAGCTCAACGACTGGCCCGGCGTGGAGCGAACCACCATCAAGCCCCAGGTGGACAAGTACGCCTTCCCCACCGGGAACAGCATCTTCCTGCTGGCCGAAGGCCGGCTGGTGAACCTGGGCTGCGCCACCGGCCATCCCAGCTTCGTGATGTCCAACAGCTTCACCAACCAGGTGCTGGCCCAGATCGATCTGTGGGAAAACCGGAAGACCCGCGAAGTCGGCGTCTACGTGCTGAGCAAGAAGCTCGACGAAGAGGTGGCCAAGCTGCATCTCGACAAGCTCGGCGCCACCCTCACCCGCATGTCGCCCGAGCAGGCCGACTACATCGGCGTGCCGGTGGAAGGCCCCTACAAGCCGGACCATTACCGGTACTAAACGCGACGCCCCGCCGAAGCCGGGGACGCCGCGACCCGCGGTTTCCCCGGCCCGGCCGGTTCCCGTTTCCGAACGAAAACCGGTCCCGAACTTCGGCGCGACGCATTTCGCGACCCTCGAAATCCCCGCTTTTCACGGAATCGGGACGGCGCGGCAAAACGCAAGCCGAATCCGTCCCGACCCATTTCACATAAGGAGGAATCCCCATGGCTGGAACGCCTGAACTGTGGATCGCAACCTACGAAGCCGAAACGTCCAAGGAACTCGCCGACGCCTACGAAAAATGGGCCGGCGATTACGACGCCGACACGGTGGACGGGATGGGCTACGTCGGCCCCATCACGGCCGCCGCCATGCTGGACCACTATCTGGACACCAAATCCGCCCGGGTGCTGGACGCCGGATGCGGCACGGGTCTGGTGGGCGAAATCCTTCGCAAAATGGGCTACGGCCACGTGGACGCCATGGACTATTCCTGCGACATGCTTCGCGAAGCCGAGAAAAAAGACGTGTACAAACAGTGCTTCGAAGAGGACATGAACCGGGATCTGGCCCTCCCGGACAACAGCTACGACGCCACCATCTGCGTGGGCACCTTCACCTACGCCCACGTCGGACCCGACGCCTTCGAAGAGCTGGTCCGCGTCACCAAGCCCGGCGGCCACATCACCTTCACCATCCGGGACGGCGCCTACCAGGAATACGGCTACCGCGACAAAATGCTGGAGCTGGAGGCCGACAACATCTGGCGGCTTCAAGAAATGCGGGAAAAAGACTATCTGGTGAAGGAAAACGTGACCGCCAAGTTCTGCACCTATCAGGTGCTGCCGGACTGATCGTTCACGCGATTGGCCCGCGATTTGATCGATCCCTCGGCCGGTTGAAATCCGGGCGCGGTTCGAGCCCAATCCCCCGCGAACCGGATGACCACGCCTAAAAAAAAATGAACGGCAAATCGGGCCGATTCGTAAATTCTCCGAAACCGCCAACGGCCGCCCCCGGGCGGTCGCCAACATATCGAAACGGAAGGAATGAAATCATGGAAAATCAAGTCATCAGCGACCGAGAGACGCTGAACAAAGTCTACACCGCCACCGACCACGAACAGCTGATGGACGCCTACAAATCCTGGGCGACCAACTACGACGCCGACACGGTGGGCGCGTTCGGCTACGTGGCCCACATCGCCTCCGCCAAAGCGTTGGACGAGGCTCTGGACCGAAAAGACGCCTACATCCTGGACGCCGGCTGCGGAACGGGCCTGGTGGCGGAAGAGTTGGCCCAAATGGGCTACACCCGGATGGACGCCCTGGACTATTCCCAGGAAATGCTCGACGAGGCCGAGGTAAAGGGCCTCTACAAGCGATACATTCAGGCAGACCTGAGCAAGCCGCTGGACATGGAGGACAACCGGTACGACGCCGTGGTCTGCACCGGCACCTTCACCTACGGCCACGTCAAGGCCAACGCCTTCGACGAACTGGTCCGGATCACCAAGCCCGGCGGGATCATCACCTTCACCATCCGCGAAGGGGCCTACGAGGAGTACGGCTATCGGGAACGAATGATCGATCTGGAGCGGGAAAACGCCTGGGAACTGCTCGGCATGTTCGAGACCGATTATCTGAAAAAAGAGGGAATCACCTGTAAAATGTGCACCTACAAGGTGCTGGGCTAATCCCCGCCCGTTTCCAAGACGCCCGTCCTTCCTGAGCCGGTTTGTCCTGGCCGGGGCGCGGACGGTTTGAAAGCCGCCGCGCCCCGCCCCCCTTCGCCCACGCCGACGCCATCGGCCCGACCCCGGAACTTCTTCCCGGCCCCCTCGGATCGACGGCGATCGTCAACGCACCTCTCTCATTCATTCGAGCGCCGACGACCGATCAACCGTCGCCGACGGAAAAGACGTTCGTTCTCACCCGGGCAAGACGAGGAGCGACCGGCGGAGAACCGGCGGGGCCCGTCGAGGTCCAGCCGGATCGGAGAGGCGTATTTTTGGATTCAACCATTGGATTCAACCAAAGGGAGGAAAAACATGACCCAGAAACATCCGCGATTCAACATTCAAATTCCGGACATCGAATGCATTGAACAGGGAGAGGAATTTTTCACCATCGAGGTGAAGGGCCAACCCGAAAAAATCCGCTTTCACGATTACGATCGGATTTACGAAATTCCCGGTCTGTACGAGCACCTGTTTTACGACCGGTATCAGTGCAATTCCCCCGAAGTGGTCTGCGGGCTGCTGAAGGAACGGCTGGCCGCCGCGCCGAAAAAGGACAATGGAAGGCTGACGGCCCTGGACATCGGGGCCGGCAACGGCATGGTGGGCGAACAGCTGGTCAACATCGGCGCGAAAACGGTGGTGGGCATCGACATCATCGAAGAGGCCGCGCGCGCGGCCCGCCGGGACCGTCCCGGGGTGTACGCCGACTACCACGTGGCGGACCTGACCCGGCTCGCGCCGGAACTGATCGAATCCCTGTCCGCCATGAACTTCAACTGCATGACCATCGTGGCCGCGCTGGGCTTCGGCGACATCCCGCCCATGGCCTTCGCCGCCGGCTACAACTTCGTGGGGACGGACGGCTGGGTGGCCTTCAACATCAAGGAGGATTTCGTCTGCCGAGAAGACGAAACCGGTTTCTGCAAGCTGATCGCCCTGCTGGAAGAAAAGGGCATAATGGAAATCCAAGAACGCCGCCGGTACCGCCATCGGTTCTGCCAGGACGGCACCCCGCTCCACTACCACGCCGTGGTGGGCAAAAAACGGCAGGATATTCCGTTGGAGATGGTGGAAGGGTTGTCGTCGGCCAACTAACCCTCGAACCCGCGCGTTTCCGGCGATCCGCTTCTTTTTTGGGGTAATCACGGACGGAAACGAACATGGCGGGGCTCATGTGCAATTCAGGAAAAGGCCATTTCCAAGAGTGCGGGGAAATGGCCTTTTCCCCCGGGCGGACGGATCGCCCCTTATCCCGCCAATCCCTTCATCGGCCGCACCGCCTCCCGAATCCGCCCGGATTCCACCAGCTCGGCGAATTCTTCCGCCATTCGCTCCCCCGCCATCACCGCCCGCCGCCACGCGGCGAATCGATCCATGTCCCGACCCGCAAATCGATGGAAATCCTTCCGATCCGGAATCCTTCCACCGGGGAGACCACGAACCATCTCCGGCGACGGAGAAACCAAAAGCACCTTGTCCATATTGGCGGCCGAAGGCCGACGCCAGGTCAGCTTTTTGTCCAGCCATCCAGGAATGACCCGATCGGCATAGTGGGGAAAAAGCACCAGCCCATCCGCTTCCGGCGGCAGAAACGGGAGGTCCAGGTGATAGTCGATCACCCCGCCATCCCGGTAGACGCCCGGAGGCGCGTCGGGAATGTCCGCCACCCCTTCCATCACCAACGGAATCGAGCCCGACGCCATCAGGGCCGAGCGCAGGTTCCGGCGGGTGAGGACCAGCCGATGGATGGGAAACCCGTTCATCCGGGCGAAGGGCGGAACCTGGCGGGAATCGAAAAAGAGGGCCCGCTCGAAAAACATCCCCAGCAGGCGCCGCCCCGCCAGGTTGGCCATCGCCGCCCCGGCGAAACCGGCCAGCAGGGAAAATCGATCCGCCCGGGAAACCGGCGAACGCGACCGCACCGCCAGCACGTTGAGCCGATAGGCGGGATGAGACAGGATGGACGCGATCTCCGCTTCCCCCAGAAACCGGTTCAGGATTTTCCGGCCCATGGCGCTGATCTCGGCGGGTCCGGGATTCGGAGAATAGGTCTGCGCCATGTAGGCGCGCCGGAACCGCTCCACGGCCTCCGGAGCGCCGGCCGCGGCGGCGGCGAAACGCCAGGCGCCGCTGGAGGCGCCCACCAGAAAAAGCGGCGTCCTCCGGTCCCGAAACCAGTCTCCGAACAAAAAACGATCCATCCCCGACAGCACCAGAAATTTGGGACCGCCCGCCGCCCCCGCCACGATCCGCACCGCCTCGGGACGGAGCCCCTCGTCCCGGATTCGCGCCAGAGCCGCGGACCCCGCCCGCAACGTCAGCAACCGCGCCGTCATCGCCCGTCCTTTCCGTTGGTTTCGCCTTCCGGCGTCTTCGCCGCGCCGGGGGCGTCCCGTTTCGGGAAATCGGCGCTTATTCTGTCCCAGACGCGGGGAATTGTCAAGCCGATGGAAGCCGTACAAATCACTTGAAAAACAGTATTTTCAAGACCTCCCTCCCTTGACGCCCGCCCTCGGGTTCCTTACCATAGTGGCACTTTGCGACCGGCGTTTCGGACGGAACGCCGGGTGCGCATTTTTTCCGTCAAGGAGGTTCTCCGATGAGCAACGGCATGGATATGAACGGCCCACAGGGCCAGATGTCCCAGCAACAGATCATGGCGCAGTTGCGGCGCACTTTTGAAAGCTTTCCCCACGATCTCCCGATCTATCATTTCGTCGACCGCGGCAAGGACGACGTGTTCGCCCAAACGAACCGTCAAGTCATTCGGGCGTTTCGGGAACTTTCCGACAAGATTGCCATGCGCGAGTATTCGCTGGACCATGAACTGGCCCAAAAATACAACGTCACGCATTCCCCCACCCTGCTGATCGCGCCGGAACTGGTCAACATCCGCTGGATCGGCGCGCCGCTGGGCGAGGAAGGACGCACGTTTCTGGAACTGCTCATGCTGGTGGGCATGGGAAAAAGCCAGCTCAAAGACGACGCGGCCCGGGTTCTCCGCCAAATCGACGAGCCCCGGAACGTCAAGGTCTTCGTCAGCCCCACCTGCCCCTATTGCCCCCAGCAGGCGCTCAACGGCGTCCAGGCGGCGGTGGAGCGACCCGAAATGGTCCATCTGGAAATCGTGGACATCCAGTGCAATCCGGAACTGGCCGAGAAATATTCCGCCCACAGCGTGCCCCAGACCTGGGCCAACGAAATTCTGATCGCCATGGGCGCCCAGACGCCGGAGCTGTTCTGCCTGTCGCTCCAGAAGCTGGAGCAGCAGACGGTGTTCATCCCGGACATCCAGGCCGAGGAGGTGGAGAACGACGTGCTCATCGTGGGCGGCGGCCCGGCCGGCCTGACGGCGGGAATCTACGCCACCCGCAGCGGCCTGGCGACGGCCATCGTGGAGCGGGACGCCCTGGGCGGCCAGGTGGCCACCACGCCCATCGTGGAAAACTACACCGGCTTCTCCCAGGTGGGCGGCAAATCCCTGGTGGACGTCATGGTCAGCCACGCGCTTCAGTACTGCACCATCTTCCAGGGCGAGGAGGTGCTGGACGTGACCCCGCCGCCGGAACTGGGCGGCCGGTTTGAGGTGCAAACGTCCCGGCGCAAATTCCGGCCCAAGGCCATCCTTTTGGCCACCGGCGCCACCCATCGACACCTGGGCGCGCCCGGCGAAAAACGGCTCTCCGGAAAGGGCGTCTCCTACTGCTCCACCTGCGACGGCCCGCTGTTCGTGGGCAAGCGGGTGATCATGGTCGGCGGCGGAAACAGCGCGGTGACCGAGGCGTTGCACCTGCACCACATGGGCGTGGGCGTCACCATCGTCCATCGGCGGGACAAGCTGCGGGCGCAGGACTATCTCATCCAGAACCTGCAAGACGCCGGAATTTCCGTGCTGTGGAATACCGAGGTCACGGAAATCCGGGGAGAAAAGCGGGTGGAGGCGGTGGATCTGCTGAACAACCAGACCGACGAAAAAACCACCCTGCCCGTCAACGGCGTTTTCCTGTCCATCGGCTACGTGCCGGCCACCAAGCTGGCCGACATAATGGGGGTGGAGATCAACGAAGAGGGCTACATCCGGCACGACCGACACCGGACCAACGTGCCCGGCGTCTACTCCGCCGGCGACGTGGAGGGCGGCTACAAGCAGATCGTCACCGCCTCGGGCCAGGGCGCGGAAGCGGCAATGGCGGTTTTCGAGGATCTGATCAATCCCTACTGGCAAACCCAGAAAGCCTCATGACGGCGGCGGAAACCTATCTGCGAATTCGGGACGCGGTTCCGGACCATGTGACGGTGCTTCTGGCCTGCAAGAAGCGAACGCCGGAGGAAGTGGCGGCGCTCATGGAAGCGGGCGCGACCGATTTCGGCCACAACTACGTGCAGGAGGCCGAGGCCATGCTGGATGGCCTCGGCGCCGCCGCGTTCAAGGCCCGCTGGCACATGATCGGTCCCTTGCAGAAAAACAAGATTAACAAGGCGCTAAGGCTGTTCGACATGGTCCAGACGGTGGGTTCGGCGGATCAGGCCCGGGCGATTTCGGAGCGGGCCGAACGAATCGGCAAGACGGTTTCGGTGCTCATCGAGGTGAACAGCGGCCGGGAACCCCAGAAATCGGGGATCATGCCGGATTATCCCGCGGCCTTGGAACTGGCCCGGACCATCGCGAAACAGCCGGCGCTAAAGCTGGAAGGGTTGATGACCATGGGGCCGTTTTTGGACGACCCCGAAGGTCTTCGGGAACCTTTCCGCGCCACCCGGGAATTGTTCGAGCGGCTGCGGAACGGCGATATTCCGGGGGCGGATCTCCAAACCCTGTCCATGGGGATGTCCGATTCCTACGAAGTGGCGGTGGAGGAGGGAAGCACGATGATTCGGGTTGGGACGATCGTGTTCGGGGCCCGGTCGACGTGAGGGGCGGGTGAACTCTTTGGGTTTCCGGGCCGAAAACGCCGTTGGCGAAGCGACGGCGAAAGGCCCGAAGGGTTCACCCGGAGCATCGGGGATGACGAACGTCTCAGCGAAGGGAATCCAGGGCTCGGTTGACCATCGGGTTTTTGAATGGGGTGGTCATGGCGTTTAAAAGTTTGAGCATGTAGCGAAAAGACCGGCCCCTTACGAAAGGGATCGTTTCAATTTTTCAATCTCCGCGATCCCCAACCTGGTCACTTCCGCGATTTGATCCAGTGAAAGCAGATCGGCTCGAAGCAGATTCAAGGCGGTTTCTTTTTTCCCCGCCTCAATCCCCTCATTTCGCCCTTTTTCGAGTCCTTTTTCCAGACCTTCCTGCAAGCCTTTCTTCCGTGCCTCGTTCAAAAACATCGCCTCGTCCTTGATTGCTTTTTCCCTCCG
>CAYFVR010000055.1:0-21137 GCA_964346545.1 uncultured Desulfobacterales bacterium
CGCTGCGGGTCAAGGCCGACGGCCGCCGGGCGCGCTGCGTGATTTTGCCGGGGGAATCATAATTCTAAGGGCGTTTTTAGGAGTGAAAATTTTTGAACGATATTGAAAAAATTCAACTTTTACATGATTTATGCCAAACATTTGTTTCCGGCGATCGGGTAGTCTCGGAGCTATCGGAGCAAATTGAAGATGCTGATAAAAGAGAGAATATTGAACGCTTTTTTCGTGGTTATTCGTTTGAAGACAACTTTCATTTTCTATTTTCCGCATTGCCTTGGGTTCAGATGATTCACTCTCTGAGGCAAATGCAACTTCCCAATTTTTCCAAATCTGTTTTCCAAGTTCCAGACTTCCAGGTTTTTTTTGAAGATTTTTCCCGTTCTTACCATCCTCTGTTAGTGGAGGTTAAGACTGTTGGTGGAAGAAAAAAGAGCCTTAAATTAATGAAAAAACAAGTTCAATCATGTGTTAAATATGCCAATACGTCTTCTCACCCTCTTGTATTTGCAATTTATTGGGAAGGCTGGAACCTTTGGACCTTAAACTCTGTTGATCAATTTATATCTCAAGGGAAAAATTTAAAACTTTTTTTGGAGGCCGCAATTAAAAATGATTTGTCAGCAATTTTAGGGAATCCTACCTATCGAATACCTATATTGCGAAGAGTGACTGTTTGTGATTCAGCAATGCATGATGTCCAAAAGCCCCAACATGAAATTTATGGTACTGTTGTTTCTGATTGTTTGATTGTTAGTGAAAACACTTGTATTCCTCTGTCTTATATGGATGGTTCTGTTTTTGATTCCTTTTCCAAGTTGAAGGAGGTATCGGTTGAGAATAAAGAAGACAAAACTTTGATTATTGAGGAATCTTGTTCAAAACAATACATTAAGCTTCTTTCCATTATCATGGCCTATACTGCTTTTATGTCCCCCATTTATGGGAAGGACAACTCTCGATTTTCTCTTCACTTCATAATGGAATTTTTAGAAAAATTAGATTTTCCTTATTCATTTTCAATACCAAACGAAAATACCCAAACAAGTTATGCTCTTTTTTCAACTGCTTTTGCTGGTACTTCTTTGCTCAATGAATATGAAAGCTATCATTGCTTAAGATAGTTTTTAGAGTTTTTTTCGAATTATAATTAAAGTCAAATAATAAAAATGGAGGAGAAGCGATGACCGATATTCTGGAAGTGATTTCGTCCCGGGACCCCGGCCAGCGGGAGTTTCACCAGGCGGTGAAAGAGGTGGTGGAAACCATCCGGCCGGTGCTGGATCGGAACCCCGAATACCGCAAGGAGGCGGTGCTGGAGCGGATCGTGGAACCGGAGCGGGTGATCCTGTTTCGGGCGCCCTGGATGGACGACCAGGGACAGGTCCAGGTGAACCGGGGCTTTCGGATTGAAATGAACAGCGCCATCGGCCCCTACAAGGGCGGCCTCCGCTTCCACCCATCGGTCAACGTCAGCATTCTCAAATTTCTGGCCTTCGAGCAGGTTTTCAAGAACGCCCTGACCACCCTGCCCCTGGGCGGCGGCAAGGGCGGCTCCGACTTCGATCCCAAGGGAAAATCGGACAACGAGGTGATGCGCTTCTGCCAGAGCTTCATGCTGGAGCTGGCCCGCCACATCGGTCCCCACACCGACGTGCCGGCCGGGGACATCGGCGTGGGGGCCCGGGAGATCGGCTACCTGTTCGGAATGTACAAGAAAATCCGGAACGAGTTTACCGGCGTTTTGACCGGCAAAAGCCTCGGCTGGGGCGGCAGCCTCATCCGGCCCGAGGCCACCGGGTACGGAAACGTCTATTTCGCGTCGGAGATGATCGCCACCCGGGATCAATCCCTGGAGGCCAAGACCTGTCTGGTTTCCGGCTCCGGCAACGTGGCCCAGTTCACCACGGAAAAGTTGCTGGAAATGGGGGCCAGGGTGGTGACCCTTTCGGATTCTTCCGGCTATATTTACGATCCGGAAGGCCTCGACGCCAAAAAGCTGGCCTGGGTGAAACGGTTGAAAAACGTGCGCCGGGGCCGCATCAAGGAATACGCCGAAAAGTACGACGGGGTGGAATACGCCGAGGTCGATCCGACGGCGGAGTTCAATCCCCAGTGGAACCATTCGGCCGACTGCGCCTTTCCCTGCGCCACGGAAAACGAGATCAACGGAAAGGACGCCGAGAACCTGATGGAAAACGGGGTTTTTCTGGTCTCCGAGGGGGCCAACATGCCCTCCACGCCGGAGGCCATCGACGTGTTCCTGGATCGGAAAATTCTCTACGGACCGGGAAAGGCGGCCAACGCGGGCGGCGTGGCGGTGTCCGGTCTGGAGATGGCCCAGAACAGTATGCGGCTCAACTGGACCCGCGCCGAAGTGGACGACCGGCTGCGCACCATCATGCGCGGCATTCACCGCACCTGCATGGACGCGGCGGCCGAGTACGGGGATCCGGGGAACTACATGGCCGGCGCCAATATCGCGGGCTTCGTGAAAGTGGTCAACGCGATGCTGGATCAGGGACTGGTGTAGCGGTAACTGCGGCCGGTGTGGTTTTCACGCCGGCCGCAGTTAAATTTCGTCCCAATTTTCGGTTTCCGGTTGCAACACGTCCCCGTGGTACTTGATTTTGCCCCGGACATCTTGCTGGGGAGCGCGGGAAGGGTGCTGGAAACTTTTTTTCCTCGGGGAGGTGTCCGATGAAAACGCTGATTCGCCTGGCTATGCTCGTTGTTTTGGGAATGGGAGCGGCCGGAACCGCGAGCGCCGATATCTACATGTGGGAAGACGAGGACGGCACGATGCATTTCACCAATTCCGCCGAGGCCCCTCAAAATAGGGACGCGCGGATGTTCGTGAAAGCGCCGCCGAGTCGCTCCCAATCGGTTTCCGAACCGGAGACCGGAGATGTCATGGCTTCCGATGAAACCGGGGACGGCCGTCGGGATTCCGGCGAGGCCGTGGCCGGGGGAGAGGGGGCCATGCAACCGAGGCCCTATGCGCCTCAACCGACGGCTTACCGTGGAACGGCTCCGGAGTTGGGTCCGCGGCCGGAACCGGTGTTCCGGGATCGGGTGAGCTTCGCGGAGGAAACGGTTTCCCCGGAAGTGGAAGAGGTGAAGATCGTGGAGGAGGAAGAGATTTTCACGCCTTCCGGGTACTCGCCGGTCGATCGCTTGCCGGGGAGGTATCGATGGGACGATCGGTACGCCGACCGGTATCCGTCGTTCCGGGCCGTGGGCGGCGGATGGAACGGACGGCGGGGATTGGGTGACGGTTTGTCCGGCGCATTTTACAGTGGACCTTCGCCCTATCGTGTTCCACGGGAGCGGAATCCCAACGATCGCTACCTGCCCTCTTATCGCCGGACCCGAACCCTCACCTACCGGCGCGAATTGAAGCCCGGCTCGGGGCCGCCGTTTTTCCGCCAACTCCGCCAATTGGAGCAAGCGCCCGAGGCGCCTCGGCCGTGGGATTGAGGAGACGGTTTAGGGAGCGACGAATTCTACGGGCCGCTCCCTATTTTCGAGGTTATCGTCGATTTCTCCAGTAACCTGGCTTGCGGCTCAAATGCATAACCGCCACGATTAGGATCGTATCTTCTTCGATTTCGTAGATGATTCCATAAGGGAATTTGTTGAGAAGACAGCGTCTCGCATTTAGCGAAATCGCGGTCCAGGCTTCTGGATTTTCGATAATCCGAGAAATGGCCATCCGGAATTCCCTCATGAATCTTCGACCAAGTCCTTTTTGATGTCGGTTGTAATACCGAGCCGCTTTTTCCAATTCCTCTTCCGCCGGACGTAGGAATTCCCAATTCACGTCCCTTCGTCCTCCAGTCCTTTCAGTATTCTTTGGAAAGTTAGGTCTCCGGGGACCGAATCGATTTCACCTTTTTTGTAGGCTTGGATTCGGTCTTCGGCTTCTTTGGCCCATAGTCTATCGATTTCTTCCCGTTCGGAATTCATTAGGCTGGCCATGAGGCGGTCCACAAGCTGGGCGCGAGATTCCAAGGGTAAATTCAAGGCGGCGGAAATGATTTCTTCTTGCGTCATGGCGAGGCTCCGGGGTTGTGGTGCAAAGAAACGACTTTTTACCATGATCATCCGGCCGTCATGGCTTGTCAATGCGAAAGTCGGCCGCTCGTCTTCTTCCTTTTGGAGGCGGCGATGCCGTTTGGGTCCATCCGGGGTTCCGATGGGAAACCCCGGAAAGAGTGGAGCGTCCCGGCTTGAGAAGCGATTGGTCTTGGAATTCCAAAAACGCAAACTCTGGATAGCAGCCGACAACCTCCTTGCTTCCCTCGACCGCCAATTTTCGATCCAACCCAATTCCCGAGAGAGATTGTCCCGTGGATAGCCGACCCTGGATTGAAGGCGCGGACATCCGGACGGCGCGAATTCTGGCCGGATGGCTGATCGACGGGACCGGGGAACCGGTTCGCGAAAATGTCTGGATCGGGGTCGAAGACGGGAACATCGCCTCGATGGGAACTCCAGAGATGGCGAAAGTGGACGATCCGCGCCTCCCGGTTCTGGATTTTTCCGGCTGCACCCTTCTTCCTCCCCTGATCGACGCCCACCTCCATTTGTTCATGTCCGCCACGCCAAACCCGGAAACCCGCCAAAAGCAGTTGGACGCCACGTATGCGGAACTTCGACCGACCATGGCCGAACACCTGCGGGCGCTTGCCGCTTCGGGCGTTATCGCGGCGCGGGATGGCGGGGATTACGGCGGATACGCACTCCGTTTGCGGGATGAGGGCGCCCCGGATGATCCAGCACGATTGCGGACGGCCGGAAAAGCCTGGAGGAGGGACGGCCGTTACGGTCGCCTGATCGGTCGCCCGGTCCCGCAAGGGGTTTCCCTGGCGGAAGCGATTCAAGGGGACGACCAGCCGTCCGACCACGTCAAACTGGTCAATTCCGGGATCAACAGCCTGAAAACCTTCGGCCGCCAGACCCCGCCGCAGTTTTCTCCCGAGGAACTCCGGGAGGCGATCCGGGCCGCCCACGAACGCGGAAAACCGGTGATGGTCCACGCCAACGGGGCGGAGCCGGTTCGGAGCGCGGTGGAGGCGGGCTGCGATTCCATCGAGCACGGCTTTTTCATGGGAGAAGAGAATCTGGTCCGGATGGCCGATCGGGGAACGATTTGGGTTCCCACGGCCGTCACCATGCGGGCCTACGCGGAAACGCTTCCGGCCGATGATCCGGCGGCGGAAATCGCCCGGCGGACCTTTGACCATCAACTGCGTCAGATCGAAAAGGCCCGGGAACTCGGCGTCCAAATCGCCGTCGGAACGGATGCCGGCAGCCTGGGCGTGGAACACGGCCGCGCCGTCGCCTGGGAAATGGGGGTTCTCGCGGAAGCGGGCTTTTCCGTTTCCGAAGCGGTTCGTTGCGCCACGGAAACCGGGGCGCGGCTTCTGGGGGAATCCGATCTGGGGCGGATCGTTCCGAATACGTCGTTGCGGTTTCTCGCCGTGTCGGGCGAACCCCAAACGCTCCTGGCGAATCTGGCGCACGGCCGATTCGTCCCAAAAGACGTCGAAGCCGCCTAAGTTTTACCCTTCCGCCGGATCGCCTTCTTTGGCGGTGTCGATCTTGAACAACCGATACACCGCGATGAAAAAGAACGGCGCGTAAAACACCACGAACAGGGTGGTCGCCACAACGCCGCCGAGCACGCCGATGCTGATCGCGTTTTGCGCGCCCGAACCCGGGCCGGAGGCGAAGGCCAGCGGCATGACCCCCAGGATGAAGGTCAGCGAGGTCATCAGGATGGGGCGCAGACGCTGTTTCGCCGCGTGAACGGCCGCGTCGTAGGCGCTCATGCCTTCCTCGAAATTGATCTTCGCGAACTCGACGATCAGGATCGCGTTTTTGGCCGCCAGCCCGATGGTCATCAGCAGGCCCACTTGAAAATAGACGTCGTTGGCCTGGCCGCTCAACCAGGTGGCCAGGAACGTTCCAAAAACGCCAAAGGGCACGATCAGCATGATGGCCATGGGAATCGCCCAACTCTCGTAAAGCGCCGCCAGGGCCAAAAAGACCGCCGCCACCGAAATCCCGTACAGAATGGCCGCCTGATTTCCGGCCTGCCGTTCCTCGTAGGACAGCCCCGTCCATTCGATGCCGATGCCCTCCGGCAAGGTTTCGGCCAATTTGGCCACCTCCCGCAACGCCTCGCCGGAGCTGATCCCTTCGGACGCCGAGCCCTGGATTTCCAGCGAGGAACTTCCGCCGAACCGGGTCAATTGGGGCGCGCCGTAGCTCCATTCGCCGGAACCGAATTCCGCCAGCGGCGCCATGCCGCCGGTTTTGTTTCGAACGTACCAACGTCCGATGTCGGTGGGCAACATCCGATAGGGGGCGTCCGCCTGCACGTACACCGGTTTGATTCGGCCCTCCTCCAGAAAGTCGTTCACGTAGGTTCCGCCCAGGGCCGTGCCCAGGGTCTGGTTGATGGTGGAAATCGGCACGCCCAGGGCCCGCGCCTTCACGGCGTCGATGTTCAGGGCGTACTGCGGGCGGTTCGACAGTCCGTTGAACCGGACCTGGTTCAGCAAAGGGCTGGCGTTCGCCCGCTCCAGGAATCCGTTTTTCGCGTCCGTCAGCGCCTCGTTTCCAAGGCCGGATCGATCGACCAGTTGAAATTCGAATCCGCCGGCGTTCCCGAGGGCGGAAACCGGAGGCGGGACGATCGGGATGATCCGCGCGTCCTTCACGCCGGAAAGTTGTCGCCATGCTTTCGCCTGAATGTTGAACACGCTGCTCGCCTCGCCGCGTTCGCCCCAATCCTTCAATTGGATAAACGCGATCCCCGAATTCTGCGCCCGGCCGGAAAAGCTGAATCCCGCGGCCGTGAACAAGCCCTCCACGGCGTCGCCCACCTCTTCGAGGAAGAAATCCTCGACCTGTTCCAGTTTTTCCAGCGTGAGTTCCAACGTGGAACTCGGCGGGCCGTCCACCAGAAGGAACATGCGGCCCTGGTCTTCCTGGGGCAGAAACGACGTGGGGATTTGGAAGAACAGAACCGCCGCGGCCGCCGCCAGAACGACAAAGAGAGAAGGCAACGCCAGGCGACTTTTCAACAACGCGCTCAAAAGGCCGGCGTGGCCGGACTGCATTTTCGCGTATCCGCGGTTGAACCAGCCGAACGGTCCCTTTGTTTTTTCGCTTTTCCCGGACTTCAGGATGATGGCGCACAGGGCGGGGGACAGGCTGAGGGCGATGAACAGAGACAGCGCCATGGCCGACGAGATCGTGATGGAAAATTGCCGGTATATGGCGCCCGTGGCCCCCGGGAAAAAGGCCATGGGCAGAAAAACCGCCCAGATCACCACCGTGGTGCCGACCAGGGCCCCCGAAATTTCTTTCATGGCCAGAAAGGCGGCTTGCCGAGGTTTCAGTTCCTTGTCCTCTTCCAATTTGCGTTCCACGTTTTCGGTGACCACGATCGCGTCGTCCACCAACATGCCGATCACCAGAACCAGCGCGAACAGCGTGAGGATATTGATCGAATAGTCGAGCGCCCGCAAACAGGCGAAGGTTCCCAGCAGCACCACCGGGATGGCGATGGCCGGAATGAACGTGGCGCGAATGGTTTGCAGAAACACGAAAATGACCAGAACGACCAGGGCGATGGCCATGGCCAGCGTTTCGAGCACGTCGCCAATGGACGTTCGAACAAACGGGGAAATGTCCACCGGGTAGGAAGTTTCGAGGCCCTTTGGAAAAATCGGGCGGAATTCCCGCACCCGATCCTTGACCGCCCGGATGGTTTCCAGCGCATTGGCGCCGGGCGCGAGCTGGATGGCGATGCCGGCGGCCGGATTGCGGTTGAATCGGCCGATGATTCCATAGCTTTCGGCCCCGATTTCGATGCGGGCGACGTCGCCCAGCGTCACCGTCGATCCGTCGGAATCGACCCGCAGCAGGATTTGTTCGAATTCCTCCGGCGTCTCCAGAAGCGATTGCACCGTGATGGTCGCGTTGATTTGCTGTCCGTCCACGCTCGGGGCGCCGCCGATTTCTCCGGTCGCCAACTGCACGTTCTGTTCCCGAATGGCCTCGATCACGTCCAGCGTGGTGATATTGAAATTGTTCATGGCCGATGGATTCAGCCAGATCCGCATGGCGTGTTCGGGGCCGAAGGCGTTGATCTCCCCGACGCCGTCGACCCGGCTCAACGGTTCCACCAGGTTGGAGACGATGAAGTCTGAAATATCGTTTCGGCCGAGGGAACCGTTTTCCGCGTAAAATCCGATGATCAAGGCGTAGCTGCTGCCGGATTTTCGAACCGAAACCCCCTGCCGCTGCACGGCGGCGGGCAGCGAGGCCTCGGCCTGGGAGACCTTGTTCTGGGTTTGCACCTGCGCGATATCGGGGTCCGTGCCCGGCTCGAAGGTGAGGGTGACGCTGGCCTGCCCGGAAGAGGAGCTGTTGGATTGGATGTAGCGCAGGTTGTCGATCCCCGTCAGATTTTGCTCGATCACCTGGGTGACGGTGTTTTCCAGGGTTTGCGCCGACGCGCCGGGATAGGTCGCGGAAACCACGACCGTCGGCGCGGCAATCGTCGGATATTGCTCGACCGGGAGAAGGAAGATGGAGAGCGCTCCCGCGCCCATGATGAACAGGGCGATCACCCAGGCGAAAATCGGCCGGTCGATGAAGAAGTTGGATAGCATTATTGGGCGTCGCTTTCCGTCCGGGGAGATGCCTGTTCCGCCGCCTCCGGCGTCGATTCCGTTTTCTCCCCGTTGTTTTCCGCTCCTTCCGGCGCCGACGGGCCGTCCTCCGGCGGCGTCCGATTCGAAAGGGGATCGGGGGGGACTTCCCGGGCGTCCGCCGCCTCCGCCTCGTCCAGCTTCAGGGGCCGGATCGGCGCTCCCTCGCGCAGGTTCATGGTTCCCTCGACGATCACCCGGTCGCCGGCGACGAGGCCGTCGAGAACCACCCAATTGTTTTGGTGCGGGGCGCCGGTTCGGATTTTCCGTTGTTCCGCCGTGTCGTTTTCGCCGATCACCCAGACGGACTTGGCGCCGTCGGGTTGGATGAGGACGCTTTTTTGCGGGACGACGATGGCCTTCTCGGCCTCCGCCAGCTCCAGGGAGGCGCGGACGAACATGCCGGGCAGCAAGGCGACGTTGGGATTGGGAAAGACCGAGCGCAACCGGATCGTGCCGGTTTGGGGGTCCACGGCGAGATCCGTGGCGTCCAGCGCGCCTTCATGGGGATAGGTTTCCCGGCCGTTTCCGAGCAACAGGAACACCTTGTATTCCTGTCGCGGGTTTCCCTCCAGCCGGTCCATCATGATGCGCTCCTGAATTTGTCGCGCTTCGGCGGCCCCCTGGGACAAATCGACGTAGACCGGATCGAGCTGTCGAATCGTGGCCAGCGCGGTCTCCTGTTGAGCGGTGACCAGGGCGCCCTCGGTCACGCCGGAGGGGCCGATGTAGCCGCTGATGGGGGCGTAGACCTTGGTGTAGTCGAGATTGATTTTGGCGGTTTGGACTTCCGCTTCGGCCAAAGCCACCTCGGCCTTGGCCTGATCCGCGGCCGCGACCGCGTCGTCGTATTCACGCGCGCTTACCGCCTCCTGGCCAATCAACCGCCGGTATCGCCCGGCCAGAGCGGCGGCGTTTTTCAGCTCCGCCCGTGCTTTCTGCAAATTGGCCTTGGCGCGTTGATGGTCGGCCTCGTATCGGGCGGGATCGATTTGATAAAGCTGCCGGCCCTTTTCGACGAAACTGCCTTCTTCGAACAGCCGGGACTGCACGATGCCGCTGACCTGGGGGCGAATTTCGGCGGTTCGGTGGGCGGCCACCCGGCCGGGAAGCTCGTTGGTCGGCGCGATCCGCTCCGGGCGCACGTCGATAAATCCCACCTCGGGCGGCGGAGGGCCGGCGTCGGAGGTGGGTTTGCCTTCCTCCGTCGCTTCCGATTGGGGGTTTTCGCAGGCGCAGAGCGCAAGAATGCAAAACGGAATCAGGAAATAAATCGGATGTCGGTTCATTTAAATCCTTCGGACGGATGGGATTTTGGGTCGAGAAAGCGGCGGGGATCGTCGGGACGAGGGCGACTTTCGAAACGCATTCTCGAAAACCGGCGCCGCGAATCGTCGCCGGAGGCGGAACCTCGTCGATCCGCAAGTCCATCGGCAAGAATACATTACCTCGATCCAAAGTCAAGACGCAACGCGCCGAAAACGGTAGCTCCATTTCGGTTGACGCTTGGCGATTCGTGCCCTATTTTCGGCGACCGAAAAACTCTAGCCGGGAGGGACGTTTCATGAAAGTCGCCGTCAAATGCTTCGCCACGCTTGCCGATGGAGAAACCTGCGATTACAAGGGCGCAACGGAATACGATATGGTCGAAGGCGCCAAGGCGGGAGAACTGATTCAGAAGTTGGACATTCCCGAAGATCAGGTCCACATCATCTTCATCAACGGTCGAAAGGGCCAGACCGATACCGAGTTGAAGGAAGGAGACCGGGTCGGTCTGGCGCCGGCCGTGGGCGGCATGTAGTCCGGAATTCCGGATCGTTTCGCCGATTCCCGTTTCGCCGGCCTTTCGGGGGTTCTTCGCCCCCCCGAAGGGCCGGCGAAACGGGAAGGGATTTCCCTTCCCCCTTCCGTTTCCTCCGGCGCCATCCCTTTTCCGCCGCCAAAGCCCGCTTTTCTCCATGAAATCCAGCTGTTTTTTTGATAAAAGGTGGTTTGTCCAAAAACCGTTTGGGAATGAATCCCGTTTCATGATATAAATTTCATCGCTGAGAAATTCCGCAAAAAACCAAAAGAACGAACTGAGTTCGGAGAAGCGATGACATCCAATCCCATCCCCCTGTTTTCGGCCACGGAATCAGGGGGATTTTTGTTTGGCGAATCCGGCGAAATCGGCGAACCATGGGGGACTTTTTTATGAAAAAGGCGGCGGCATGGTTGTTGGTACTGGCGGCGGCACTGGCGGCGGGCGGTTCCATCCACGCCCAGGAGAATGTGCGGGCCGATGACGGTCGGGCCTATTACGATTTCGGCGTGTTCGCCTACGAGGACGGCGACCATGTCGAGGCGGCGGAGCATTTTCGGATGGCCTTGGAGTTTCAGCCGGAGAATTCCGCGTTCCACCACTATCTGGGCCGAACGCTTCTGGCTCAAAAGCGGTACGACGAAGCGGCGGAACATCTCGATCGGGCCATGGCCCTCAATCCGGATGTCGCCGGGCTGAAATACGACGCGGCCATGCTCCATTTCCGGCAAGGGGACAACGAAGGGGCGGCCCCTCTGTTCGAGCGGGCCGCGGCGGAATCTCCGGACGACGTGCTGGCCCGCTACTACGCCGGCGTCACGCGGTTCCAGATGGGCCAATATGAAGAATCGGCGGGGTATTTCCTTGCGGCGGCGGAAAAAAGCCCGGAAGCGCGGGTGCGCGGCCGGTATTACGCCGCCGTGGCTTATCAGAAGGACGGCCAATTCCGGCGGGCGCTTTCCCTGTTCCAGGCCGTGATCGACGATCCCGACGCCGGGGAGTTCGCCGAGCTGGCCCGGGAATGGGCTGAGACGATCCGGGAAGGCGGCGAAACGGAACGGCGGCCCTGGAGCCTTTATCTCAAGCTGGGCCGCCGATACGACGACAACGTGGCGCTGGAGCCCGACGACGCCAATCTGTTCGCGGACGAATCCGACTGGGCCACCCACGCTTTTTTCTCCGGCCGCTACGAATTTCGCCGGCTGGACCCCATCACCTTCGGGATCGCCTACCGCCATTACTGGATGGATTACGACGACCTGGACGAATACGACCTCAACGCCAGTTTCGGGGACGTCTACGCGGCCTATCGCTTCGCCCCCTTCACGGCACGACTGGTCTATTCCCCCCGCTACTTCTGGGCCAACGATCAAAGCTACCTGAGACGGCACGGATTCGGTCCCGACCTGTTGTGGCGGCCCCATCGTCGGCTGTTGACCCGGTTTGCCTACCGCTTCAAAGACAATCGCTATTTCGAGGACGAGGACCGGGACGGCGAGGACCATACGGTTTTCGGCGAAGCCTATTTCACCTTTCTGGAAGGGGACGCCAGCGTTTTTGGCCGGCTGGAGTACGAAGAGCGCGGCGCGGAGGGCCCGGACGAGGAATACGGCCAGTGGCGCATTCGCCTGGGAAGCAAGCTGCGATTGCCCTGGAAACTGGAGGCCGGGATTTCCGGAGAGTACCGGGCGCGGGATTACGACGCGCCGAACCCGTTTTACGGGGCGGAGCGGGAAGACGATCGGTACGACGTTGGACTGAGCCTTGGCCGGCCCGTTGTCTACGAATGGCTCGGGCTGCTCGCCGAATACCGCCACGTCCGGAACGATTCCAACATCAACGATTTCGAATATACCCGAAACCAGATCACCTTTTCGGTGACGGCAACTTATTAGGAGGGAACTCCCCATGGCGAAACGATACGAATTCTTTTCGAGTTTCCGTTGGCGTTCCCGGCTGCTGTGCGGGGCTCTCTGTTTGCTGTGGGCGGGGAACGCCGCGGCCCAGGGCGGCATTCCGGAACGTCTGGCGATGGCGGACGAGTTTTCCCCGGGAATCGGCGCGCCGGTGGGAGAGGTTCGGCTACTCCAGGGATCGGCGGCGGTGGTCCACGCCGAAGACGACGGAATCGGGTATCCGCTTTCGCCGGGCGATCCGGTTTTTCAGGGCGACACTTTGTTCACCGGGGACGACGGAAAGGTGAGCGTGGAATTGAACGACGGCAGCCGTCTCACGCTGGCCACGAATACGCGAATGGTCATCAGCCGGAGCGTGTACAATCCCGAACAACTCAAAACCCGGAATTCCTTCATCAACGTGATCTTGGGAAAGGCCCGGTTTTTCGTCCGGAAAATCGATGGGCTGGTTTCCTCCGATTTCAAGGTGAAAACCAAAACCGCCATCGTGGGGGTTCGAGGTTCCGATTTCGCGGTGGAGGTCGCCGAGGATTTGACCACCGTCACCGCCTTCGAAAACACCCAAATCGACGTGATCGGTCTGGTGATCCCGTGTCCCCGCGCGGAGGCGCGCCGCCGACCGGAGGAATGCGACGTTGCCCCCGTGCGATTGCGAGATTTTGAACAGGCCATGGTGCCGCGGGGGCGCTTTCCGGAGTTGATCGGCCTTCTGGATGTGGAACAAATCGAGACTATCAAGGAGGAATTCGTCATCGAAGACGCCGGCGGTCTGATGACCGATCGACCGGAAGAGCCGGAAATCCGCGTGGCCGAAAGCGATCTTTCCGACCTGTCCGTGGGCGCGCCCGAGATGGCCGAGGAGACGGCGGTTCCGGACGCCTTTCCGCCCGGCGACGATGATGAATCGGCGGGCGAGACGACGGAAGTCGCGGAGGATCGGGCCGAGGATATCCTCGAACAATTCGAACGAACGGATTCGCTGGAGACGCTTCCCGGTTTTCCGGGCACGCCGCGATAAACCGAGCGGGGGAGATTTCGCCATGAAAAAAATTTCACGAATCGTCGGCCGATCGCTTCTGCCGGCGGCGTTTTGCGTTTTCCTGATGATCTCGCCGGCGTTGGCCGATATCGTCACATGGAGTTCGACGGCGACAAGCGCCGAATGGAACGATCCGAACAACTGGGTGGGCGGGATCGTTCCGACCTCGGCGGATACCGCCGTGATTCCCGGGGGATCGTCGTTTGATCCCCTGCTCGCCGACGGGACCGTATTCATCGGCGATCTGAATATCCAAGCCGGCGGTTCGATTACCGTGACAAGTCCGGCGATCATCGAAATTTTCGGCGATCTGAATCTGGAATCGGGCGGCGTTTTCGATTTGAACGGCGGGATCGCGATATTGACGGATTCCGGCCAGATCCTTTCCGCCGGCCAATTCGTCTGGAACGGCGGCGAAGTCAAGTCCATGTTCGAAGGCGTGGGATTCGTGTGGGAGAACACCGGGGAAGTCCGCATATCGACCGGAGGTTTCCCCTTATTGGGCAATTGCGATTTTCAAAACGAGAACCGCTTCATCCTGGAAGGCGGCGTGACATTGACGGTCGAGGATCAATCCAGCACCGGAACCGCCTCCTTCGAAAACGCGAGCGGCGGGACGATCGAGGGAAGCGGACTGATTCTGTTCGCGCCATCCATCCCGATTCCCGGGGCGCCCAACACCCGACTGGTGAACGACGGAACGGTTTCCCCGGGCGGCGACGGCGCCATCGGAGCCCTTGAGATCATCGGCGATTTCGTCAACAACGGTGTTTTCCAAGCCGAAATCGCCGCACCCGGCGGTCTGCCGGCGTTCGACAGCCTGACGGTGTTCCGGGACGTGGAATTGGACTTCGGCGGCGAGCTGGTTCTGGATGACGAACTCGTGGCCGTTGCCTTGGATGGAGACTTCGCGGACGGCCAGATGTTTCCCGTCCTGGCCTACGAAACCCGAAGCGGCGTATTCGACGATGTTTCGGCGAGCCCTCCGACCGGCTTTTTCTTCGACGCGGTCGAGTACGGGCCGATGAATTCGCCCGGCACGGTTTTCCTGACGATTCGTTCCGAAGGTTCCGAACCGACGGTGGCGTCTCTCTCCCTGACCGGCCCGTCCACCATCGACGAATTGCTCGAAGAACCCACCAGGCTGACCGTCACCTTGGACCCGCCGGCCGAAACCGCTGTCGTCGTGAACCTGTCCTACGACGGCGACGCGGACGCGAGCCGCTACGACGCGCCGGGATTCGTGACGATCCCGCAGGGAGAGAACGCGTTCGAGTTCCAAATCGTCGCCACCGACAATGCCGTGGAGGACGGTCTCCAGAATCTGCGAATCCTCTTGGCCGAGGGCGTCGGCTACGAAATCGGCGAACCCGCCGAGGCGGAGATATTCATCGACGACGCGGTGCCGCCGTTTTCCGCCCTTTCGCTTTCCGTGACGCCGCCGGGATCGGGTGTCATCGAAGCCTTTGCCGCCAACGGAGAGGGAAGCGGGACCGAATTCGCCTGCCCGGAAACCTGCGAACAAACCCTGCTCGCCGGAACGAGCGTCTCCCTGACGGCGGTCCCGGCGCCCGGGTATGCGTTCGTCCGGTGGGAGTATCCGGCGGAAGTCGCCGGGCTGGTGAGCGAATCCGGCAATCAGGCCTTCGTCTCGCTGGAAGAGGACGTGGCCATGGGCGCCGTCTTCGTTTCCGAAACGGGATCGACCCTGAACATCGCGATCCAGCCGCCGGGCGCGGGCACGGTGAGCGGGGAATATTTCCTTTCGAACTTCGATCCCGAGACCGAACAACCGGTTTCCGAAACCATTTCCTTTTTCTGTCCGGAGGAATGTTCCGTCTCCATCCCCGCCGGGGCAAGCGTTTCCCTTGTCGCCGCTCCCGCGGCCGGTTTCGGTTTTTCCGGCTGGCAGGGCGTGGACGAGGCCGGCGGCGCCGAAGCCTTTCTCGTGATGGAGGAAATGGATCGCCAAGTGATCGCGGCGTTTGCCGATCTGAGTCCGCCGCCGCCTCCCGCGTTTCCGCCCGTCGCGAATTTCGAAGCGGCGGGTTTCGAGGGCGCGGAGACCGTCGAAATCGCCCCGGGGACCGAGCTGGAATTCCGGGATCGTTCCACGGGCGGCGGCCTGTTTCGGTGGACTTGGATCGTCAGCAACGACGAAACCGGCGCGGTTGTTTTCGACGGATTCCAACGAAATCCGCGGGTGCTTTTCGAGAATTCCGGAACCTACTCCGTTCGTCTGGCGACGACCGGTTCCGGGGGATCGAGCGTCGCCAGACGAACGGGCTACGTTCGGGTCGTCGAAAGGGAGGCGCCGAGCCCGGCCTTCTCGTCGAGCCCCGGAGACGAAGGTTGCGCGCCCTTGGCGGTGACCCTGACGGACATCGGCCAGGGCGAGATTTCGCGCCGTCTTTGGCTGGTGGACGGGGAGAACCGCGGCGACGCGAACCCCTTGGAACTGACTTTCGACGAACCGGGAAGCTACGAAATCAAGCTCCGGGTCATCGGACCCGACGGCCGGGAATTCGACAGCGAGCCCCGGATCTTCGAGGTGGCGGATTGTTCGGACGAAACCGATTTCACCTTCGAAATCGAACCGTTTCCCCATTGCCGGCGGGTACGCTTCCGGGCCGCGTCCCGCGAGACGATCCTTTCCCAATCCTGGAGTTTCGGCGAGGGGTCCGTATCGGATCAAGCCGATCCCACGCATGAATACGCCGAGGACGGCGCCTATCCGGTCACTCTGGTGGCCTTGCTCGGGAACGGGGAGACGCGAACCGTCGTACGGACCGTCGTCATCGACTGCGCCGTCGAGCCCGGGGTCGTCGTCGCCGATTTCGAGGCCCAGCCGACCTCGGGGTTTGTCCCCCTCGAAGTCTCCTTCGTGGACAAGTCCTTCGCCGCCGGCGGCATCGACGGCCGGGCCTGGGATTTCACCGGCGACGGGGTTCCGGACGTTTTCGATGAAACCGCCCCCGTGTTCGCGTACGAGTCCGCCGGAACCTATACGGCGACCCTGACCGTGACCGGCCCGGACGGAACCGATTCGGTCTCCCGCGTCATCGAGGCGCGGAGCCCTCCGGTTCCATCCGTCCCGGGCGCGCCCCGGACCCTCGCCCCGGCGGATGGGGCGTTTTTGGACGATCCGGATATCGTTCTGGCCGGAACCATTCCCTGGGAAAGCGGAGAGGGCGATGCCATCGAAACTCACTGGTGGTTCCGCTCCGCCGACAAGCGGTGCGAATTCCGGGATTACCGGCGAACCACCTTCGGCGGCGACGTGGAATACCGTCCCGACGGACTGATTCCCGGCCTTCAGTACGTCTGGCGGCTGGGCTATCGCGATCCCCAGACCGGCGAGATGGTCTGGACCGATCTCCGCACATTTACCATCGGGGAGCCGGAAATCCTTCCCGGCCCGGAAATCGAACCAGGTTCGGCGCTGGCCGATTACCGGATGCGGACCTTTAACGCCTGGACGGTCCCGCCCGACATCGTGGCGTTGCTGTCGGACTTCGTGGGGGAATACGATCCTCGCTTTTTCCGGATCGGCGGCTGGGACCCGGAACTGGGGGACTACCTGGAGTTTTCCGAGGCGATGTCGGTCTTCCCCGGCCGGGCGTACTGGTTCCTGGCCCGGGAGGGCTTGACGCCGGAATTTTCCGGCGTGCCGGTCAGCCGCGAGGCCGACGTCAACGTCAACCTGTTCTTCAGCGAGACGACCCAGACCGGCTGGAACCAGATCGCCTCTCCCAACGACGCCGACTACCGGTGGGAGGACGTTGAACTGGTCGCCTTTGCGCCGGACCCCGAAGATCCCCTGCAATTCATCCGGACCTTCGGGCCGGCGCCGGTTTCCGATCTGCCGGCCGACAACCCGTACATCGAGTTGGAACTGTGGCGCTTCGTGGAAGGCGCCTACGTCTCCATGTTGCCGGGCGAGCCGGAATCGGTGATTTTGGGCGGGGAGGGCTACTGGGTGGCGGCCAAGCGGGACAATATCTGTCTGGTGTTCCCAAAGGCGGCCCAGGATGACCTGAACGCGGAGGAGACCATGATGGTCCGGACCCTGCGGAATTTCCGCCGGTTCGCCGCGGACCAGATCGGGCCGCGACCTGCCACCGCCCAATCCGCCGGCCCGCCGCCCATGCCCATGGGCGAACTTGGCGCCTACGACGGGCCGTCCCGGGCGGATCGGGTGGATGGCGGCGGGGGCGGGGCCTGCTTTATCGGGAGCGCCTCGCGATAGCGAGGCCGATGAAAAAAACAGACGGGCGGCTCGAATCGAACCGCCCGTCTGTTTTTAGGAACCGGTTCCATCCTCCCCGCCGGGACCATCCGCCTCCCCGGCAATCCACGGCTTGATGTCCAAAATCGGCGTCCCGTCGATCATGTCCATTCCCCGCACCTGAATTTGGCTGCCCTGGCGGGAGAGCACTTCCAGCACCGACAGGCCGATGGGGTTGGGACGAACCGGGGAGCAGATGCTGAACACCCCCTTTTCCTCGCTTCGGTGGGGCGGGGTCCGCCGCAGGTGTTCCGCCGTGAACGGGGGGCTCTGGTGGAAATGGAAGAGCACCACGATTCGCCGACCCTCCTGGATGTCGGTCAGCCCCGGCTCGAACGCCGGATCGATGTCCAGTACGCCTTCCACGGAGGAAACGCTCCAGTGTCGGGGAATTTGTTTTTCCGCCGTTCGCGCCACGCCGATGGGCTTCATTTCGATGGTCATTTGGGTGCTCCCTTTTGGATGTTTCGCAAGAACCGCCTTCGGCCCGCCTATCGCCGTTCCAGCCTCGCCACCGATTCGATGTGATAGGTGTGGGGAAACAGGTCCACCGGCTGGACCTCGACCACTTCGTAGGCTTCGGCCATCAGCGACAGATCCCGGGCCAGGGTGGTCGGGTTGCAGGAGACGTAGACGATCCGCCGGGGCGCGAGGTCCAGGACTTGCGGGACCACGTCCTTGTGGAGCCCGGCCCGGGGCGGATCGAGGATGACCACCTCCGGCCGCGCCTCGATCCCCGGCAACACGTCCTTGATGTCGCCGGCCAGGAAGCGGCAGTTGGTCACGCCGTTGAAATCCGCGTTCCGCCGGGCGTCGGCCACGGAACTCTCCGCCATCTCCACGCCGATCACCTCCCGTGCCGCCTCGGAGAGAAAAATGCCGATGGTCCCCGTGCCGCAGTAAAGGTCCATCACCGTTTCCGCGCCGGTCAGGCCCGCGAAATCCCGCACGACGCCGTAGAGCGTCTCCGCCCCCCGGGTGTTGGTCTGGAAAAAGGAATTGGCCGAAATCTCGAAGCGGTACTTCCCGATCCGGTCCTGGATGACCGGCGCCCCGGCCAAATGCACCTCGTATTCCCCCACGGCGATCCCCGCCTTGCGGGCGGTGACGTTGTTCACCACCGACACCACTTCGGGGTATTTCTCTCGAATCCGCTCCGCCAGGGGCAACACCGCGTCCCGATCCTCCCAGGCCGTGATCAGATTGACCATCCACTGGTCTTCGGCCGCCGAATGGCGCACCATCAGGAATCGCCAGAATCCCTCGTGGCTTTTGAGTCCGTAGACCGGCAAATCCGAATTCCGGATGTGCGCCCGGGTTTCGGCCAGCAGATCGTTTCCCCGGGCCGGCTGGATGAGACATTCCTCGATGTCGAGCACCTTGAAAAAGGTGCCCGGCACGTGAAGCCCGATGCCGAAATCGGCGGGGATGTCCTCCCGTCCCAGCTCGTGGGGCAGCAGCCAGCGGCGGTCGGAACAGGAAAACTCCATTTTGTTCCGATATTCGAACACCTTTTCGGAGGCGATGACGGGGTGGACCCGAACCCCTTCCAGCAGGCCGATGTGGTGGAGCGATTCGGCCACGTGCTCCCGTTTGAAGCCCAGTTGGACCTCGTAGGGCAGGAACTGCCATTTGCAGCCGCCGCAATGGCCGCTGTACCGGCAGGGGGCGGGGACCCGAAGCTCCGACGGGGAGAGGATTTCCAGCACCCGGGCCTCGGCGTAATTTTTCTTTTTCCGGGTGATCCGGGCCGCCACCCGGTCGCCGGGCACCGTTCCGTCCACGAAGATGGCGAATCCTTCCGGCTTCGCGATGCCCCGGCCGCCGAAGGCGACCCGAGCGATGTCCAGTTCCAGGGCGGCGCCCCGTTTGATGCCCATAAACTTTGCTTTCTCTTTCTCAAAATTCTTGTCAAATGCCGAGAATTCCGCTATGGATGGCCGTTCGAATGTCGGGTATTTTTCCACGAAACGGCGGTGGATATGCCGCGAGAGCTTTCTTTCGGCCAACCCGCGCCGCGAACCTCGGCATTCCGTCGTCGGGCGATGTCCGCCCGGTTCCCCGTCGCCCCTTATTCCCGCAAGGAATCCGATCATGGAAGCCGTCGAAATTACCGCTCCGCCCGTCGCCACTCGCGCCGTTTCGTTCACCAGCCAAGAATACGCCCTGGAAGGGGTGCTTCATCTTCCCGAATCGGTGGAAGGCGCTCCGTTGGTGGTCGGCGTTCACGGGCTCTTCAGTTCCGCGGATTCCCCGAAGCAGATCGCCCTGGCCGAGGCCTGCGTTCGCCATGGGATCGGCTATTTCCGGTTCAGCCATCGGGGCTGCGGCAAAAGCGAAGGGGAATTTGGCCGGGTGACCAGCCTGGACGCCCGCCGCGCCGATCTGGCCGACGCGGTGGCCGCCGCCCGCCGGGAGGCGCCGTTTGGCCCGCAATTGGGTCTTTTCGGCAGCAGCCTGGGGGGGACGGTCTGTCTGTCCATGGCCCGAACCCTTCACGCCGCCGCCGTGGTCGCCCTCGCGACGCCGCTGAGGAGCGACATCATTCGCCAGGTGGTGGAGCCGGGCGATCCCGGCGGAAACGACCTCCCGGACTGGAACCCGGCCGCCTTGGCCTTCGACGTGCGGGCATCCGCGGCCGGCGTTTCCAACATCCTGATTCTTCATGGCGACTCGGACAAGGTGGTGACTCCGTCCGAGGCGTTCCGGATTTACCAGTTGGCCGTCATGCCCAAGCGGCTCATCATGTTCCGGGACGGCGATCACCGCTTGAGCCGGGAGGAAAACCAGGAAAAATTTCGACGGGAAACGGTCAACTGGTTCCGGGGAACCCTCTCCGCCCGCCTTTCCGCCGTAGAATAACTTTCTCCGGCGGGTTCCCCCGTCAAAGCAAAGGGCGGCCGAAGCCGCCCCCCGCGTCCGCATTTTTCCGGCGAGCTTTCGTCACGTTTGGGAAGATCAGCCCTGTCCCTGCGGGGTTCCCTGCCGCTCGGTCATGGGGTCGATCTTGATTTCCACCCGGCGATTTTGCTGGCGACCCAACGCGGTATCGTTGGTGGCCATCGGTTGATTGGGGCCGTACCCGATGGTCCGGACGCGGCCGGGAGAAACCCCGTTTTGCCGCAGCAGGTCGGCCACCGATTCCGCCCGGCGTTCCGAAAGTTGCTGATTGTACTGGACGTTTCCGGTGGAATCGGTGTGACCTTCCACCAGAACCCGGGTTTGGGGATATTGCTGCATGATCCGGGCGATACGGCTGATTTCGTCGTGAAGACCCGGCTTGACGGAGGCCGAATTGGTGTCGAAGGTCACGTCGCCTTGCAGGGTGATGGCCAACAGGTTGCCCTCCCGGCGCACCGCCGCC
>CAYFVR010000056.1:0-442 GCA_964346545.1 uncultured Desulfobacterales bacterium
ACCCGAAACGAAAGGGGGTGAAGGGGAGGTCCTTAGAACGTGTATCTGATCGCCGGACTTGGAAATCCCGGGGCGGACTACCGGCTTACGCGTCACAACATGGGCTTCAGGGTCCTTGAGGCGTGGTCCGAAGATCTGGGGGTCCGGCTGTCGGGTCGACGCTTTCGATCCATGAGCGCCCGAGCCGTGCTTCACGGGAGGAGCCTGCTCCTGCTCTGCCCCGGGACGTTCATGAATCGCAGCGGCGAAGCGGTGCAGACTTGCGCGCATTACTACCGGCTCGAGGAGGAGGACATCCTGATCGTTCATGACGATCTCGATCTTCCGCTGGGGCGGGTCCGGATCGCCAGAGGCGGGGGGGGCGGCGGGGGCCGGGGGGGGGGGGGTTTTTTTGGGGGCCTTGGGCCCCCGGGGGGTTCTTCTTTTGAAAAAGGGAGTGGTT
>CAYFVR010000056.1:452-20982 GCA_964346545.1 uncultured Desulfobacterales bacterium
CGATCTTCCGCTGGGGCGGGTCCGGATCGCCAGAGGCGGGGGGACCGGCGGCCACAAGGGCGTGACTTCGGTTGTACGGCACTTGGGCACCCGGGAGTTCTCTCGATTGAAGATCGGAATCGGTCGGCCGGAAGGGAGACAGCCCGTAGAGAGCTACGTGCTGAGCCCGTTTTCGCGGGAGGAGCAGGACCTGGTACAGCAAGTGATTCGGCTGGGGGTTCAAGCATGCGAGTCGTTTGTTGTCCTCGGCCTGGATTCGGCGATGAACGAGGTCAACGGTCAACATTTAATCCAAGCGAAGGAGGAAAGAAGCCGATGCAGGGACTAACCGTTTTGGCCCCTTTTGTGGGGATCCTGAGTCTGATCATTGCCTGGCTGAGTTTCGGATACGTGAAGAAGCAGCCGAACGGAAGCCCGCTGATGCAGGAACTCGAGGAACAGATTCACAAGGGAGCGATGACGTTCCTGAAGCGGGAGTACACCATTCTGATCTTCTTTATCGCCGTCGTCTTCGTGCTGCTGGGCGTCGGCGTGGCCTGGAAGACCGCCCTCGCCTTCGTGACGGGTGCGCTCTGCTCCATGCTGGCGGGTTTCTCCGGAATGACGGCCGCGACGCGTGGCAACAGCCGGACGGCCGAAGCGGCCAACAAGGCGGGGCAGGCAAAGGCCCTGAACGTCTCCTACTTCTCGGGCTCCGTCATGGGCCTCGCCGTGGCCGGACTCGGCATGCTCGGGCTGGGCTTCTGGTTCTGGATGTGGGGCGGCTCGCCTGAGACGGCCCAGTACATCAACGGGTTCGCCATGGGTGCGAGCTCCATCGCCCTGTTCGCGCGTGTGGGCGGCGGCGTCTACACCAAGGCGGCCGACGTGGGTGCGGACCTGGTGGGGAAGGTGGAGGCCGGCATCCCCGAGGACGATCCCCGGAACCCCGCCGTGATCGCGGACAACGTGGGCGACAACGTGGGCGACTGCGCCGGCATGGCCGCCGACCTGTTCGAGACCTACGCCGTCACCGCCGTCGCCGCCATGCTGATCGGCAACCTGCTCTTCCCCGAAATGGGAATCGCCACCGAGTTCCCGCTGGTTCTCGGCGCCGTTTCCATTCTCTGCTCCATCATCGCCTGCTTCTTCGTCCGCCTGGGACGGAGCGAGTACATCATGGGCGCCCTGTACAAGGGCATGTTCGGCTCCGCCATTCTGGCCGCCATCGCCTTCTACTACGTGGGCGGATTGCTGCTGCCCGAAGGGCTCGGCGAAATCTCCACCATGTCCCTGTACTATTCGGCGCTCATCGGCCTGGCGCTGACGGTCATCATCGTCGTCATCACCGAGTACTACACCGGCATCTACGGCCCGGTAAAGTCGATCGCGGAAGCCTCCGTGACCGGCCACGGCACCAACATCATCGCCGGTCTCGCCGTCTCCATGCAGGCCACCGCCGCGCCCGTTCTGGCCATCTGCCTGGCCATCTACATGGCCTTTAACTTCGCCGGCCTCTACGGCATCGCCATCGCCGCCATCGCCATGCTCTCCATGACCGGCATGGTCATCGCCATCGACGCCTACGGCCCCATCACCGACAACGCCGGCGGCATCGCCGAGATGGCCGAGATGGACGATTCCGTCCGGGCCGTCACCGATCCGCTGGACGCGGTGGGCAACACCACCAAGGCCGTCACCAAGGGATACGCCATCGGCTCCGCCGGTCTGGCCGCCCTGGTGCTCTTCGCCTGCTACGTGCAGGAATTCGCGCTGCACGGCGGTTCCGCCAACATCAAGTTCGACCTCGGCGACGTGAACGTCATCATCGGTCTGTTCCTCGGCGGCCTGCTGCCCTATCTGTTCGCCTCCATCGCCATGAAGGCGGTCGGCAACGCCGGCGGCGCCGTGGTCGAGGAAGTTCGGCGCCAGTTCCGGGAGATTCCGGGCATCATGGAAGGCACCGGAAAACCGGATTACAAGGCCTGCGTGGACATCGTCACCAAGTTCGCCCTGGGCGAAATGGTGATCCCGGCCCTGCTGCCGGTTGCCGCGCCCATCGTCGTCGGCCTCGTGCTGGGCAAGGTCGCCCTCGGCGGTCTGCTCATCGGCTCCATCATCACCGGCGTGTTCGTGGCCCTGTCCATGACCACCGGCGGCGCCGCCTGGGACAACGCCAAGAAGTACATCGAGGACGACAACTTGGGCGGAAAGGGCTCCGAGGCCCACAAGGCCGCCGTCACCGGCGACACCGTCGGCGATCCATACAAGGATACCGCCGGCCCCGCCGTCAACCCCATGATCAAGATCCTCAACGTCGTGGCGTTGCTGATGGTTCCGTTCCTGATGTAATCGATTCTTCGTTCGCGTCCCGGCTCGCCCGGGGCGCGGACGTCGCGCGCATTGGAAGGCTTGGGGCGGCTTTGGCCGCGCCAAGCCTTTTTTGTTTGATTGGTCGCTCGCCTTATGGTATATTGCAAGGGATTCGCCGGAAAAATCTCCTTTTTTTCACGGAATCCATTCATTTCCGGCCTTCTCGCCTCTCCGCTGCATCCCGAATCATCCCCAGACGCCCGGGTTGGTTCCGTTACCCATACAATGACGGCCCTTACAATGGTGGAAAGATGAATGAAAAAATGTTGAAGGAACAGGGAGAAATCAATCATCAGCGACGGTTCCAGGTCGGCGACCTCGCGGTTTATCCCGCGCACGGCGTCGGACGCATCGAAGCCATCGAAAGCAAGGTGATCGGGGGGGAGAGGCAGGACTTCTACATCCTGAAAGTTCTGGAAAACGAAATGGTGATCATGATCCCCACCGCCAACGTGGAATCGGTGGGCCTGCGGGACGTGATCGGCGAGGGGGAAATTCCGGAAATCTACCGGGTGATGAGCGAAAAGCGGAACGGACCGGTGGACAACCAGACCTGGAACCGACGGTACCGGGAATACATGGACAAAATCAAAACCGGTTCTCTTTACGAAGTGGCCGAAGTGTTCCGGGACCTTTCCATTCTCAAACTTTCCAAAGACCTCTCCTTCGGAGAACGAAAGCTCTACGACACCGCCCAGGTGCTGCTGGTTCGGGAGCTTTCCACCGCCAAGGAGGCGGACGAAAACGTCGTTCGCTCGGAAATTGAATCCCTCTTCGCCTCCTAAATCGACGACCTCCCCGACCCATTCCCCGCCGCGGATCGACTCGGACGACGCATTTTCCATACGGGTGGACGAATCCGCCTCGGGCCTCCGGATGGACGTCCTGCTGGCGGATCGCCTTCCGGACTGCCCCCGCTCCCTGGCGGCGCGGCTGATCCGCGAGGGAACCATCCGGGTGGACGACGAGATCAAGAAGCCCGGCTATCGGCTGCGGGCCGGGGACCGGATCGACGGCCGCATTCCCGCCCCGACGCCCACGCCCTTCGGTCCCGAACCGATTCCCCTGGACATTCTTTGGGAGGACCGGGATCTGCTGGTGCTCAACAAGCCGCCCGGCCTGGTGGTTCACCCCGCCCCGGGCCACGAAACCGGCACCCTGGTCAACGCCCTTCTCCACCACATCCCCGACCTGGAAGGCATCGGCGGCTCGATCCGTCCCGGGATCGTCCATCGGCTGGACAAGGACACCTCCGGCGCGCTGGTGGTGGCCAAAACGGCCCGGGCCCAGTCGGGCCTGTCCACCCAGTTCAAAGCCCGCGCCGTTTCCAAGGAATACCTGGCGCTGGTCTACGGGCGAATGCCGGGGGCGTCCGGTCGAATCAACCGACCGGTGGGTCGCCATCCGGTGGATCGAAAGCGGATGTCCACCGCGGGCCACAACGCCCGCCCCGCCGAGACCTTGTGGACCCTGGCGGAAAGCCTTCCGGCCACCTCCCTGCTCTCGGTGGACCTGAAGACGGGCCGGACCCATCAAATCCGGGTGCATTGCGCCGCCATCGGCCACCCGGTGGTGGGCGATCCGATTTACGGCAGCCCCAAGGCCATGAAGGCCGCCTCTCCGGCCGTTCGGCGCCTCCTGGTCCCCATCGAACGGCAGATGCTGCACGCCCGCCGGATCCGATTCGCCCACCCGGCCACCCAGAGATTCCTGGATTTCGAAGCGCCGCCGCCGCCGGACATGACGGCCCTGCTGGCCGGATTGCGGGAGCTGCGGGAAGAAACCGAAAAGTCCTGAATTCCATCCGGCTTCCGTCGCCGAAACAAATTCGTTTGCCACGGCCGGCCGTCGATCGGGCTTTGCAAACCGGCCCCCCGATCTCGGCGGTTCGAAGAATACAAACTCAATGCCGTTCAATTTGGGATTCCCAAAGGACGAATGTGCCGCATTGTCCGGGGGCGAACGCAATTCGCCGCTACAAATTTTCGCCAAAATGAACGGCATTGTCCCTAAACTTTTCGCTCGGAAAGAGAGACCCATGGCCCGCGTTCGGCTCGAACTCCCGGCAACCTTCCCCTTCTCCACCGAACTTCAGATCCAGATCGGCGACATCAATTACGGCGGGCACATGGGCAACGACGCAGTGGTCCGTCTGATGCACGAAGCCCGGGTCCGCTTTCTCGCCCATCTGGGGCTCTCCGAGCTGGACCTGGACGGCCTGGGCCTGATTGTCGCCGACGCGGTGGTCGTCTACAAGTCGGAAGGGTTTCACGGCGACCGTCTGCTTGCGGAGGTGGCCACCGGCGACTGGAACCGCAAGGGCTGCGACATGTTCTACCGGCTGACCCACGCGGAAACGGGCCGGGAAGTGGCCCGGGGCAAAACCGGCATCGTTCTCTTCGATTACGGCAACCGAAAGGTGGCCTCGGTTCCGGATCGAGTTCGCGCCCTGATGGAAACCGGCTAAGGCCGCGGGACCGGCTTCATCCTTCGAGGACCGATCGATCGAAATCCGGGAGCCGCTCGAAGGCGGGACGCGCCAGCAGGAAGCCCTGGATCAATCGAACCCCGAGTTCCCGGAGCGTGTTCAGCTCCTCCGCCGTTTCGATTCCCTCGGCGATCACCTCGCAGCCGATCTCCTCCGCCACCCCCATGATGCCCCGGACGATGGCCTGCCGTACCCGATCCCGATCGATGGCGCGCATCAAGGCCATGTCCAGCTTGATGAGATCCGGCTGAAAGTCGGCCAGCAGATTCAGTCCCGAATGGCCGGCTCCGAAGTCGTCGATGGCGGTTCGGAACCCCTGCTCCCGATAGGAACGGATGATGGAGAGCAGATGGGCGTGATCCTCCACCCGTTCGCCTTCCGTGACCTCGAAGATCAATCGATCCCGGGGAAAGCCGGTTTCCGCGGACACCTCGATGGTCTTCCGCATGCAGGCTTCGGGGTGGTAGATGGCGTTGGGCAAAAAATTGATGCTCAAAAAGGTCTTCATTTGCAGCCGCGCGGCCAATTGAATGGCCCGCACCCGGCATTCCTGGTCGAAGCGGTATAGATTGTCGTCGTTGACCCGGTCGAAGACCCAGCCGGCGGGCTCGTCGTCGGGACCTCGAACCAGCGCCTCGTAGGCGAACACCTCCAAGGCCTCCACGTCCACGATGGGCTGGAAGGCCATGCTGAAATCGAAAGCCAATTCTCCCGCGCAACGTCCGCATTCCGTTCTCGGTTGATCAAGAATCTGTGTCATGTCCGTCCGCCTTCTTTCCTGTCCTCATCGGGTTCGCAATTTGCGCTTATCATACTCTTTTTGTCCGGATATGCCAAATCCCGCCAAATCCAAACGCATTTCCGCGCGCGGCGACCGCGCCATCCACCCGCAAGAATCCCGATATCCGCCGGAGATTTTGAAAATTTCCCGACGCCGCCTCCCCGGAAACAAAAGCGCCGCCCTTCCGATTTTTCGGGAGAGCGGCGCGATGGTTCGGGCCGAAAGGGAAACGGAAGCGAGCCCTAGGCCGCGGCTTTTTCCGTATCCTTGTCGTAGCAGAGACGGCAGCAGTTGAGGCAGCGGTTGGCCTCCTTCAACGCGGAGGCTTCTTCCAACACCAGGTCCACCTCTTCAAAGGTCTTGATCCGGCCGTCCACCGGAAGCTCCGGCATTTTGGCCCGCTCGGACGGCACGATCCCGTCCACCCGGTCGAACAGCGACTCGGGAATGTGGGTCTTGAAGAGAACCTTTTCCGGGGCCTTGACCGCCTCCCCGGTCAGATACTGGTGGATGGAGCGGGCCGCCCGTCGGCCGCCGCCGATGGCCTCCACCACCAGGGACGCGCCCGTGGCGGAGTCGCCGCCGGTGAAGATCTTGGGCAGATTGGTGGCCAGGGTCACCGGTTCGTTGTCGATGGTGTTCCAGCGGGTGATGCCCAGTTCGTCCAGCTCCCCGTCGCCTTCCTTGAAGGAGACGTCGGGCCGCTGGCCGATGGCGCTGATCACCATGTCGGCCTCCAGCAGCGTCTCGGAGCCTTCGATGGGCACGGGACGACGGCGTCCGGAGGCGTCGGGCTCGCCCAGCTCCATCTTCAGGTATTCCAGATGGGTGGCCCGGCCGTTCTCGCCCACCACCCGAACGGGGGCGGCCAAAAACTGGTATTCCACCCCTTCGTGCTCGGCCGCTTCGATTTCCACGTCGTTGGCCGGCATTTCCTTCCGGGTCCGCCGGTACAGCAGCGTCACCTTTTCCGCGCCCAGCCGCACCAGGGTCCGCACGCAGTCGATGGCGGTGTTGCCGCCGCCGACCACCACGCAGCTTTTCCCGGCGGGGATGTTCTCGCCGCCCGCGAACCGGGACAGAAAATTGATGCCGGTGTACACGCCGTCCATATCCTCCCCCGGAATCCCGAGGGTATAGTCGCTCCAGGCGCCGATGCCCAGAAAAACCGCTTCGAAACCTTCTTCGGCCAGCGTTTTCAGGGTGAAGTCCCGCCCCATCCGGACGTCGGTGCGGGCTTCGACGCCCAGGTCAAGAATGCCTTGAATTTCCCAGTCCAGCGTCTTTTTGGGGAGCCGGTATTCGGGGATGCCGTACCGGATCATGCCGCCCAGCTTGGGCATGGCCTCGAAGATGGTCACGTCGTGGCCCACCCGCCGAAGAAAGAAGGCCGCCGAAAGGCCGGCCGGTCCGCCGCCCACCACCGCCACCTTGCGGCCGGTGGCCGGGGCGCAGGGAATGGGAAAGCGGCTTCCGGAATTCATCTCGAAGTCCGCGGCGAAGCGCTTGAGCTGGTTGATGGAAACCGGTTCCTCTTCGAGGCCCCGGCGGCAGTAGTCCTCGCAGGGATGGGGGCAGACCCGGCCGCAGGTGAGCAGCAGCGGATTCCGCTCCCGTATGGCGTGGACCGCGCCCTCGTAGTCGCCCCGGGCCACGCGGTTGACGTAGGTCGGGATGTCGATTTCCGCCGGACAGGTTTGCTGGCAGGGGGCCAGGGCGTCGTCCACCTGGTTGAGGTGCAACAGCCGCTGGGACATGGTTCGCACGGTCAGAATGCTTTTGGGGCAGGCCGTTTCGCAGGCGCCGCAGCCCACGCATTTGGCCAGGTCCACCTCCGGATAGCCATGGGGGCCCATGTGGATCGCGTCGAAATTGCAGGACTTGACGCAGTCCCCCATGCCCAGGCAGCCCACCTTGCAGTCCCGCTTGCCGCCGTACAGGGCGGAGAGGGCGGCGCAACTTTGGACGCCCATGTATTCGAACTTGTCGGTGGCCCGGTCGCCGCCGTCGCAACTGTTCAGCGAGCGCAGCGGTTCGGCGGTCCCGGGGTCCATGCCCATGATTTCGGCCACCGCCGCGGAAGCCTCGGGACCGGAAATGATGCAAACGGTGGGCGGGGCCTTGCCGTCCACCACCGCCGCCGCCGCCGCCGCGCAGCCGGCGTAGCCGCAGCCCCCGCAATTGGCGCCGGCCAGGCAGTCCTCCACCTGGGCGATCCGGGGATCTTCGTACACGTAAAACACTTTGGAGGCGATGCTCAACACCGAGCCGCAAGCGGCGCCGACGCCCAGCATGATCAGGATGGCTTCTACCAAAACGAATCCTCCTTCGGGTCCGTCGTTCTTGGGCGGTTCTTGCGTGTTTTTGGGGCGATCCCTTGGAGGGAACATCTACCCGGTCGCGAAGGTGAAACAAACGGTTTCCATTTGTTTCACCGACTCCGACGCCCCCGCCCGAACGGCCGTTTCAATGATTGTCAGACCATTCCCTTGAACGCGAAAAAGGTCAGGGAGAGGATGCCCGCCGTCACCAGGGCGATGGAGGTGTCCTGGAGCGGACGGGGAACCCGGCCCAGCAGAATCCGCTCCCGCAGACCGGCGAAAATGATCAGCGCCAGGCCGAAGCCGACCGCGTAGCTGAAGGAGGCCACCAGCGCCTCCATGAAGGCGTATTCCTCGTTGATGTTGATGAGGCACGCGCCCATGACGGCGCAGTTGGTGGTGATGAGGGGCAGAAAAATGCCCAGCCCGGCGTACAGGGCCGGAATGCTCTTTTTGAGAAACATCTCCACGAACTGCACCAGCGAGGCGATCACCAGAATGAAGGCGATGGTGCGCAGGAACTCGATGCCGAAGGCTTTCAGCACGTAGGTGTCGATGAGCCAGGTGATGAGCCCGGCCATGACGAGGACGAAGACGACCGCCATGGCCATGCCGACGGCGGTCTCCATTTTTTTGGAGGTGCCCATGAAGGGGCATTGCCCCAAGTACTGGGCCAAAAGAATATTGTTGACCAGGATGCAGCTGATTGCCAGAACGATATAGTCGCCCATCTCCTCCTCCTATTTCTTGCCGATCAGGTTCATGCCGCACAGCATCAGCCCCAGACAGACGAAGGCGCCGGGCGCCTGGACCATGAAGCTGAACGGTTCGAAGGACGATCCGAACATGGAATGGCCCAACAGCGTGCCTTCGCCCAAAAGCTCCCGAACCGCGCCCAGCGCGCCCAAAGAGAGGGTGAAGCCGATGCCGATGCCCAGACCGTCGGCGACGGAGGGCACCACCGGACGTTTCGAGGCGAACGCCTCGGATCGGCCCAGCACGATGCAGTTGACCACGATGAGCGGGATGAAAATGCCAAGTTTGAGGAAGAGCGGATAGGCGTAGGCCTGCATGAGCAGCTCCACCAGGGTCACGAAGGTGGCGATGACGATGATGAAGCAGGCGATTCGCACCTTGGCCGGAATCACCTTGCGCAACAGCGAAACCAGAATGTTGGAACAGACCAGCACGAAGGTGGTCGCCATGCCCATGCCGATGCCGTTTTCCACCGACTTGGTGACCGCCAGCGTGGGACAGAGCCCCAGCACCAGCCGGAACGGCGGAATCTCGGCCCACAGTCCTTTGGTAAACTCTTGTACGAGTGTCTTGGCCATGCGAGGACCTCCCTACTTGGCGAACTGTTTGGCGTTGGTTTCCAGATCGGGCTTTATGCTCTTGTACAATTCCGCCACCTGGTTGGCCGCGTTGGCCACGGCCCGGGAGGTGATGGTCGCCCCGCTGATGGCGTTGATGTTTCCGCCGTCCTGGGTCACTTTCAAGGGCGTGCCCATGTCGATTCCGGCAAACTGAGAGGCCAGCCCCGGTTCATCCTTGGCCTTGGAGCCCAGGCCGGGGGTCTCCGCGTGGGTGGTCACCGCCACGCCCATGATTTTGTCGGTGGTCAAGTCGACGGCGACCATCAGGCCCACGTCCCCGCCGTAGCCCTTCCCGTAGCCTTCAATGGCCACGGCCTTGGGTTCGCCGCCGTAAACGCCCACGAACACCACCTTCTCCTGGCCCGCTTCCCCCACGGTGAACCGGTCCTGGATGGGATCGTTGGAAGCCTCCTCGAAAATTTGGTTCAGGGCGGGCCCTTTGACGAACTTGAGCTGCTGATTTTGGATTTTTTCATGGGTATTGTCCCGGACGGCCGCCAGCAGACCGCCGGAAAACGCGGCCAGCACGGTCAGGACGACCACCATTTTGATCATATCGCTCATATCAAACCACCTTTCCCAGCGCTTTGGGTCGAATCTTGTCCAACAGCGGGTTGATGAGGTTCGCGATCAGAATGCCGTACATCACCCCGTCGGCGTAGGCCCCGATGTTCCGGATGAGGACGGTCATCACCCCGGCGGTGGCCCCGAAAATCAGCATGGGAACGGCGTGGACCGGGGAGGAGCTGTCCTCGGTGGCCAGGAAAAAGGCCCCCAGCAGGGTGTAGCCGGTCAGCAGATGAAACACGGGGCCGACATACTTTTCCGGCGCCGCCATGTGAAACACCAGGGCGGTGACCGCGACGCCCGCCAGAAAGGAAAGAGAAATTTCCCAGCGGATGAAGCCCCGCAGAATCAGATACAGGCCGCCCAGAACGAGCCCCAGGCCGAAGGTGGCGCCGATGCCGCCCAGCTGCTGTCCCATCAGCAGCTCCGAAGGGGAGAAGTTGGCCACCACGGCGCCCACGTCGAACAGCTCCGGATATTTGGCGGCGTGCTTCACCGCGGCCAGCGGTTCGGCCACCGGAAAGAGGCGGGCGAAACCGTGGTCGTATCCCAGGGCGGCGGTGTCGAAATTGAAATAGTGCCCCCAGGAAACGGTCACGATGGCCAAGGCGGTCACCGCCGGATTGAAGGGATTGCCGCCGATGCCGCCGTAGATCTGCTTGCCGATGACCACGGCGACGAAGGTGCCGGTGATCACCACCCACCAGGGAATCACCGGGGGCAGGAGCATGGCGAACAGGAGCCCGATGACGGCGGCGTTGCCGTCCACGACGGTCTCCGGCTGACGGGCCACCCGGCAGAAGAGAATCTCCCACCCGACGGCGGAGCCCACAGAAAGGGCGAACACGGCCAAGGCCGGAATTCCGTAGAGATAAACGCCCATGGCCGCCGCCGGGAGGGCGGCCAGCAGGGTGTGAAGGCTGCGTTCGGAAATCCCGCTGCCGTTGTGCCAGAACGGCGCGTGCGAAACGATGAATTTTTTTCGGTTAAACATCCGTGCCCTCCTCTTCGGCGCCCATCCGGGCCAACTCGTATTTCGCCAGCCGGATATACTGGAAAATGGGGATTCTGGCGACGCAAACGAAGCTGCACAGCCCGCATTCGATGCAGGAGTTCAGATCGTAGTCGTCGGCGGCCGCTTCATACTGTCGGGCTTCCAGCAACCGGACCAGCATGCTCACCGGCATTTGGGCGGGGCAAACCCGGACGCATTCCCCGCAATTGACGCAGGGATAATCGGAAACCGGGGCGATGTCGCCGTTGCCCTGGACCAGGACCGCGTCGGTGTCCGGCCCGATCGGGTGCGTTTCGGCGTAGATGGCCGACCCGGTCATGGGACCGCCCAGCACGACGCGGTCTCCGTCGAAGAGGGTGACGTCGAAGGCCCGGAGCGCCGCGCCCACCGCCGTGCCGATTCGGGCCTCCACCATGGCGCGGCTCAGGTCTTTGCGCACCAGGGTGAAAATTTTGGTCGTCGGCGGCCGGCCGGTTTCCAACGCGCGGCCCAGGGACGCCACCGCCTGGGCGGAAACGAAAAGAACGCCCAGATCTTCGGGGGTCCGGTCGGCGGGCACGACCTTCCCCATCAGGTCGCGCATCATCAGGCGGGGATTGGCGGCCGGATATTCCCGTCCCACGACCCGAAGCTCCACGCCCGACGCGCCGCCCACGCCGCCGGCCGCGGACAAAATGCTTTCCGGGACGGCCACGATGCATTTGTGCACCCCGGTCAGCCGCTTGAGCAGGCTGATGCCCCGGTTCATGGCCTCGGTGTCGGCGGCCATGACGTATTGATTGGTGGCGATGAGCAGGTCCGATTCGGCGCCGTGGATGATCAGCGTGTCGATCGAGCGCTCGTCATTCCCCAGCGCGTCCAAAGGAAGTCCGCCCGGGGCCGCGCCCAGGTACTCCCGGATGGCGGCCAATTCGTCCTCGGCCAGCCGCTCGGCGAAGCCGCCGTCAAACTCGTCCGTTTCCTCGGCGTCGATGGCGATCGCGGTCAGTTTTTTCCCGAAATCCCCGGCGAATCCCTCGATGGCCGCGATGGCGCCGGTCACCGACGAAACGGCGTAGGCGGTCGCGTCCGGATACAAGACCAGCCGCTGGCCGGTTTTCACCCGGTCGCCCACTTTCAGCAGGGGCTCGGCCTTGGGGTCCGGCGGGGTTTCCAGGTGCAGGACCACCCGATCCGGGGCCTGCATCCGCTCGGGCGAAACCGCGACGTTCCGAATCGCCGCGTATTCGAACCGAGGTTGTTTGAACCCAAAAAACGATCGTTTCCTCATGTCCAACCTCTCTCCTCCAGCGCGGTGAATAAAAGAAGCCCAAAAAAAAGCCGGCGGGGAAGCCGCGCGGCGTTTAGATGGGATGACATTCGGCGCACTCCACGAAATTGACGCCGCTGTCCAGATGGCATTGAATGCATTGGACGTGAAAGGCCTCGGTCTTGTCGGGCACCCCGGTCAGGTCGATCATGCTCTCGTCGTGGCAGTCGAGGCAGGCGCCGGGAAGGGAGCCGTCCTTGGGAAGGGCGTGACATTCGGCGCACCCCACGACCACCGGCTCCTCCCCGGCCGATTCATCGGGATGATGATGGCAGGCGAAGCAAGAAAATCCGTAGTCGGCGGCATGGGCCCGGTGGCCGAAGAGCACGTTCCCGGCCGGGTTGACGAACATGATCCGGTCGGGATTTTTCTCGTCGACCGAAGGTGGAAAAGCCGCGTAGCCGATAACCCCCACGACCAGCAAAACGGTGACAACGCCGTAGATCAGACGCAATTGCTTCTTCGCCGACATCCTTCACTTCCTTTCCGGGTTTGAGGTTTGGGCGGACGGGAATAATTCCGGTTGGAGGTATCACAGGGGTGGGAAACTTTCAAGGTATTTTTTATGATTTCGGACCTCTGGAATCGATCGGAACCCTCCGGATTTGGTTCGAAAACCCCCGAAGTCGAACCCGAATTCGAGCGGCGTCCATGTCCGACCCGTCCGGCGCCGACATCTCCCGCGTCGCCGGTTCCGGTTGACCTCGTCGGGACGCTGGTGTAATATCCCTCGAAAACGCAGGAGGCATACGCGAAAAAATGGTCGAAAACAGCCCAAATGAAAATGCCGCCGCCGAGCCGGCGACGGACGCCAAAATCGACGAACTGGCGAGTCGGTACGCCCAGATCCGGACTTCGGAAAGCGCGGCCCCCGAAGTCCCGATTTCCGTGCCGTCCAAGACTTTCCGCCCGCCCAACACCCGCATCAACGAGGACGCCGAGATTCGATCCAGCTCGTTCAACGCGCAGAACCTTCAGCACGTGGTGGACGAGATCAAGGTCATCGAGGACGGCATCAAAAACATCATCGCCTCCCGGACCAACAAGGTGATCGAGGAAAAGATCCCCGTGGAACGGGAACGGCCGGTGCAATACAACCTGCTCGAAAAGGCCATGGTCCTGACCGGCCTCAAGGAGCAGGAGATGGAAACCTACACCGATTACGAAGTGGTCCAGAAGGAAATCCCCCGCAAGCCCGACGAGGTCATGGTCCACGAATTTCGCGGCATGATCGATCAGTACATTCACAGCCTCAAAAGCCTCAACGAAGGGTTGCGGGAGACGGTGGTGGAGGTGGACAGCATCGTCCGCAACCTCACCAGCGTCAACGACGCCTTCACCGACCAGATCCACGGCGACCGCCGCGCCTACAACGACCAGGTGGACCACAGCCGGGAGCTGGAAACGCAACTGGAGGAGCTGGTTCCCATCCACGAGGGGATGTCGCCGGTGGAGGACCGGTACCCCGAGGTGGAAAAACTGCGGGACCATTTGGAAATGGCCCTGCGGGAAAGCCAGGGCATGGAGCTGAAGTACAAGACCAACATCGACATGGGGGTCAAGTACCAGACCGCGCTCAAAAGCTACCGCCGGCTCATCAACGACTTCAAGGAGCGGGGCGACCTGCACGTCAACATGGTGGACAAGTTCGCCGCCGGCGCCGAGCACATGAAGGTGGCGGTGGAAAACGTCTCCCAGATATGCTCCGGCGTGGCGCGGGTCACCCAGTCCATGGTCATGATCGTGGAGAGCATCGAGGACGGCAACAAGGTGCTGGGCCGCTACGCCTCTCTGGTGGGGGACCAGATGACCAACAGCCCCCAGTGGCAGATGGAATACGAGGCCCTGAAGGACGCCGAGGACGTGTACCGGAAAAACGACGAGCAGCGGCTTCAGCATATCCAGGGAAACCGCGCGGAGATCGAGCGGCTGATCCATCGGAAGGAAGGGGAATAGGCCCCTGGACCCCGCGACCCTCGCCGCGTTGGAAGCGGCCCTCGGCGCGGTGGATGCCCGCCGTTTCACCCGGAGCGTCAAGGACTATCTTCGCGCCGCCGCGTCCATGGACCAGTCCCTGGACGACGGATCGGAAACCGCCGCCGAGCGGCTGGAGGCGTCGGTCGAAAAAATTCTGGCGGAGGGGGAGCGGCTGCTGGAGGGGATTTCGGTGGCGGTCAACCGGCTCGTCTACGTGGGGCCCGGCCCCGACGCCGCGGCGTCCGACTTCCGCAAGCTCAAACAGCAGCAGATCGGACTGCTCTCCGCCCTGGCCGACGACGTCGAGCTGATCCGCGACCAGGTCCGCCGCTCCCGGGAACTCCAATCGTTGTTCCAGGATCAGTCGGTTCGCCTTCGCCGGGCCGCCGGCCTGCTGGAGGCGATCCATCAGCGGTTCGCCCGCCGCCCCACCACCCTGCTCCAGCTTTCCGGGCCGGATCCGAAAATCGGGGAACTCAACCGGACGTTTGAGGAGATCAACCGGTTCGAGGACGCCCGAGGCCGCGAAATGGCGAACCCGGACGGTTCCGAAGGGCCGATGCGTGGCGCGTTGGGCGACTACCGATCCACCGTCGGCCAGACCTACGCCGACCTGGAAACCCGCCGCGACCGCATCCGCAAGCAGGCCGGCGAGCGGGCGGAAGGCCGAAAGCTGCTGATGGCCTTGGCCCGCAAGGGCCCGTCCCCCTGGCGCCGCCACCGGGTGCGCGTCCTTTTCGCCCGACACCAGGGCCGGAGCCGCCAGTTCCGCGAGGCGGTTCGCGCCCTGCGAACCCATGACCCCACGGAAACCCGGCCCCGGCCGCTTTGATCCGGCCCGACCCGGCGCCGCCCGGCGCTTCCGGATTTTTCGGCGGCGACCCGTTCCGGCTTTCCCTACCGGCGGCCCGTTCCCCAGGGAACGGGCCGAAGCGTTGCAAATGACCCCTGCCCGCCGCCACCAGACCCTCTCCGAAGAGCTGGACCGACTCGTCCTGCGGGAGCTGGAACTCCGCGTGATCCCCCGCCCGGTGCGGGAAACCCTGGCCGACATCGAGGAAACCATCGAGGCGTGGAACCGCCGGCTGGTGCAGGCCCACCAGCGGGGCGTCACCGCCTCCCTGGCTCCCGATCTGCTCTCGGGCCATCTCCAGCTCCAGCCGGGCGGACGGCTTTTCCTGAATCCCGATTCCGTCGAACCGGACGAATACCAACGCTACCAGGGCCGGCGGAAGCGTTTCGAGACGCTGTTCACCGCCGCCGTCTCCGCCCTTCCCGACCCCGAGCTGGCCGATCTGATCCGGGGCAAGCGGACTCTCTTCGCCGAAAAAATGGAGGGGTTGACCGAACTGCTGACCCTGGCCCGGGCCGCCCGGGGGATCCAGCTGGCGGTGGAGCGAACCGTTTCGGACCCGCCGGGGCTGGAAGAGCAGGCCGTGGCCTACCTCAACGAACTGGCCCCGCTGCGGGCCGACCTGCGAACCTTGGAATCCCGCTCCGCCGAGTTGGGGGAGGATCCCTACCTGGACGAGGCCCGCCGGCTGCTGGAGCGCAATTTGCAGTCCGCGCGCCGGGTGATGGCCGAAAAAAGCCGCCGGGCCGCCCGCTTTCTCTTCGACCAGGCCGGCAGCCTGTTCCAGAGCTTCAAGGCCACCCCCGCCGACCTTTCCCATCTCGACCAGTTCGTCCACCAGAAAGAGGCGCTGACCCGATACGCCCATCTGTTCGAAAGCGTGGGAGACGCGGATCGAAAGGAACGGGTGGACGGCTTCATCGAAACCATCGACGCGGCCGTGCAAAGCCTTCAGGACGAAATCGGCCGCCAGAAGGCCATGGAAGCCAAAATTTCCGAGCGCCAGCAAAAGGCGGTGCGGGAAAGCTACGAGCGGTTCGAGGAAATCAAGGCCATGTATGGCCGAGGAGAGCTTTCGTCGGAAAGCCAGCGCAAAAACGCGCTGGAGCGGTTGCGGAAATATCGGGACACCTTCAAGGCCCACGGTCAGCGCACCATGGCCCGGGACGTGGAACGGTTCCTGAACGCCACGGGGCTGGGCCAGGCGCCGACGGAAACCTTGCCGGCGAAAGTGGACGGCGAGAAAAAGCCGGAAGGCTTTGACTACAAGCGGGGGTTTTGGATTCTGATGGGCGTGTGCCTGGCGTTGGTTTTGCTGTTGGCGTTGTTTGTCATGATTTGAGGGCGTCGCGCCCCGATGCTTTTCCCAACGGCCTTCTCTCGATGGCTTCGGCCCCGTTCGCTCCTTTCGTTGGCCCATGGAAAACTCAAACAAGCCAGAAAAGCATGGACTACCCTGGGCGCGAGATGAGCTGATCCTCGCCTTCGATTTGTATTGCCGGATTCCCTTCAAAAAAACTACAGCGAAAAACCCGGACGTCATCGAACTCGCGAGAATCCTGAAACGAACACCCGCCAGCATTGCCAGAAAACTTGGCAATTTCGGTTCGTTCGATCCGGAATTGTCCCAACGAAAAATCTCCGGCCTTCCCCACGCAAGCCGAATGGACAAGGAGATTTGGGATTCCTTTCATCAAAATTGGAATCAGCTCGTCCTTGAAGCCAAACAAATCAATCTGCGGTTTCGGGATGCCGGAAAAGCAGAAAGTTTTTCGGAGAATTTGGAACAACCGGAAGGCCCCAGCGAAAGGGAGGTCATTCGAAAAACCCGTATTCATCAGTCTTTTTTCCGAGATGCCGTCCTGAGCAGTTATGACGGCACTTGTTGCATAACCGGTTTGAAAATTCGCGAATGTCTCGTGGCGAGCCACATCATTCCATGGAGCCGGGACGACCGGTTCCGAACGGACCCTCGAAACGGTTTGTGTTTAAGCGCCACTTTCGATCGGCTCTTCGACTGTGGTTTGATGACCATATCCACGAATTTGACCATCCAAATTTCCACCGAACTGAAAAACGATAGCGACCCCAAAACGCACGAAATGATTCGTTGTTTCCATGAAAGGCCCATCCTTCGACCCCACCGATTCCTTCCTTCGGAACACTTCTTGGAATGGCATCGCCACCATGTTTTTCGATAATCCTCCCGGCAAAGTCCCTCCCACGGCCGGATCATCATTTTCCCCTCACGATCCCGACTTCATCTCCAATTTTAACTTTTCCAAGCTTTTCTCACATCCTCACGGCCGCTTGCCGCAAAAAAACGCATCCCGCCAAATTGAATTCATTATTTCAACCGCCTTCGCTTTTCTGTTGATGACCCCACTGTTTTTCGATATGGTTCATTTGAGATATTGGAAAAATTGGCCGGACTGGATTCCCGGGAAGACGCCGGGCCCCCCGGTCCCCCGAACCGCATCGCCCGGATGGAAACGCGCGACGATGTTTCCGGGCCATCCCAAAGGCGGTCTTCATGCGCACCGCGGAAGAGAAAGACTATCTGATCCGGGCTCTGGATGCCTTTGCACGGCAGATCGTCGTGATTTCCACAGAACATAAAATTCTGGCGGCCAACCGCCACGCCCAAAAACGATTTCCGAACCCAATCGTCGGGAAAACCTGCTACGAAGTCCTTTGGCAGTGCGAGCGCCCCTGCGAGGAATGCCCCATCGACGCCATCGTCCAAAAACGAAAACCGGCGCTGATCCACAAAACCAGCTTCCTCACCTTCAAAAAAAATTACTGCCACTATTTTTATCCCCTTCTGAATGAAAACGAGGAAGTCGACGCCGTGGTCATGCTCGACTTCGACATCCCGCTCTTGGAAGGGCTGGAGGAAAAACTCCGGCGCTCCAACGCCTTTCTCCGCAACCTGATGCTTAGCTCGGTGGACGCGGTCATCGCCGCCGACCGCATGGGCAAGGTCTTCATTTTCAACGATGCGGCGGCGGAGACCACCGGCTATACCGTGGAGGAGGGACTGCATTCCCTCATGATCCATCAGATTTATCCCCAACAGAACGGCGCGCGGGACATCATGCGCAAGCTGCGGGCGGAGGAATACGGCGGGCGGGGAAAGCTGAAATCCTACCAGGTGGACATCCAGCGGAAGGACGGGGAGATCATCCCCATCAGCCTGAACGCCAGCATCGTCTACGAAAAGGAGACCGAAGTCGCCACCATCGGCTTTTTCCGGGATCTTCGCGAGGAAATCCGGATGCGCAAAAAGCTGGATCGGACCCGGCTTCAGCTTCAGCAGGCGGACAAAATGGCCTCCTTGGGCAAGCTTTCCGCCGGCGTGGCCCACCAGCTCAACAATCCCTTGGGCAGCATCACTCTGTTCACCAAACTGGTGCTGGAGGAATACGAGCTGGAGGACGGCGCGCGGGAGGATTTGAACCGGATTCTGAAAGACGCCCAGCGGTGCCGGGACACCGTCAAGGAATTGCTGGAATTCGCCCGGCAGACCCGCTACCAGATCAAGCCCCACGACATCAACCGGGCCATCTCGCGGACGATTTTTCTGCTGGACAAGCAGACCCTGTTCCACAACATCGAAATTGAAACGAATCTGGACGAAGCCCTGCCCGAGGTTCCCGGCGACATCCAGCAGCTCAACCATTTGTTCATGAACATCATCTTCAACGCGGCCCAGGCCATGGCGGGAAAAGGCCATCTCGTCATCCGGACCCGGCTTTCCGACGACGGTCAACACGTCCGGATCGAAATCGCCGACACCGGACCGGGAATTCCCGAAGAGATTCTTTCCCAGATTTTCGACCCCTTCTTCACCACCAAGGAGGAAGGCGAAGGGACCGGCCTGGGTCTAAGCCTGGCCTACAGCATCGTCAAGCACCATCGCGGACATATCGAAGCCGTCAATCGCCCCGAAGGCGGAGCCCTGTTCCGCATCCAACTGCCGTTGACCCATCCAACCGAGGGGGAGAAGAAAAGCCATGACGAAACCGCCGAATTCCTCGGATAATCCCGCCGCGACCATGAACGCGCTGGTCATCGACGACGAGGCCGGCATTCGGGAGGGCTGCAAGCGGATTCTGTCCCGGATGGGCTTTCAGGTGTTCACGGCGGGCCGGGGCGAAGAAGGGCTGGAGGTGGCCAAAAACGAGCTGATTTCCATCGTGCTCCTGGACCTGAAAATGCCGGGGATGGACGGTCTGGAAGTGCTGGGCCATCTGAAGGAGATCGACGAATCCATCCTGGTGATCATCATCACCGGATTCGCCACCATCGAAACCGCCATCGAGGCCATGCGGCGGGGCGCCTACGATTTCATCCCCAAACCGTTCGAGCCGGATCACCTGCGCATCGTGGTGGATCGGGCCCGGGAGAACCTTCGGCTGACCTGGGAAACGGAGCTGCTGGAGCAACAGCGGCGAAAGACCCTGATGGATTTGGGCACGGAGAAGAGCCGGCTCCGCACCCTCATCGAAACCCTGCCCAACGGCCTGGTGGTCACCAACGCCCGGGGCCAGGTGGTGCTGATGAACCCGGCCTTTCTCCAACTGCTCAACCTGGACCCCTGCCGGGCCCCGGGCGACCGAATCGAGGCCTACGTCTCCAACGGGGCGCTGTGCGAGACCATACGAGAGATTTCCTCCGGAAAATACTGCGCCGGAGAGGATCCGCCCTCCCATGAACTGTGCATGGAAAACAACACCTATCTGATGGCCCGAGGCCGGCCCATTTTGGGCGAGGACGGGGAATGTCTCGGCGCGGTGGTCACCTTCGTGAACATCACCACCATGAAGGTGCTCGATCAAATCAAATCCGATTTTGTGGCCAAGGTTTCCCACGAGCTGCGCTCCCCGCTGTCCACCATCCACGAACAACTCGCCATGGTCATGAGCGACATGATCGAGGACGATCCGGAAAAGGAACAGTACATTCTCTCCCGCGCCAAGGAGAAGACCCAGGGGCTCATCAGCCTCATCGGCGATTTGCTGGATCTTTCCCGCATCGAATCCGGCGGCGTGACCCGGGAGCCGGTGGAGGTGCGCGTGGACAAGTTGCTGCGAAGCATCGTGGAGTTCATGCAGGCCCGGGCCCAGGCCAAAAAGCAGACGCTGACGGCCGATCTCCCGGACACGCCCCTGCCCCGCCTGATGGCCGATCCCAACGCGCTGGAAAGCATCTACGGGAATTTGGTGAGCAACGCCATCAACTACACGCCGGAGGGCGGAGCCGTCACCGTGACGGGCCGGGAGGAAAACGGCGAGCTGGTGGTCTCCGTTTCCGACACCGGCTTCGGCATCGAGGAAAAATACTTCGACAAAATCTTCGAGCGGTTCTACCGCGTCAAAAACGAGAAGACCCGCTTCGTCACCGGCACCGGCCTCGGCCTCCCCATCGTCAAGGGGCTGGTGGATTCGCTGATGGGCACGATTTCCGTGGAAAGCGAGGTGGGCAAGGG
>CAYFVR010000057.1:0-4394 GCA_964346545.1 uncultured Desulfobacterales bacterium
TAACGAAGACTCGCTGTTCGCTTTGAGCCTTTTCCCAAAGAAATTCGTCTTTCATGCCTTGATTGTCTGTTTGGCGAATATCTGCAACATCCCATCCCTTTTCCGCAAGGCGTTTGATCGTAATTTTCGGAATGTTTTCATCAACTAAGATTTTCATGCCAGTTCTTCATGCGTGTCAAATGTGGAAAACTGTTCTTCCGCCAATGAGGCTGCATAGTTTAAGCAGGCAAAAATATCGGCTTCTGTGATTGGAGGAAAGTCTTCGATTATTTCTTCCATCGTGTCGCCACTGGCAAGCATGCGAATAACTTGGTGAACAGGGATTCTAGTGCCTCTCACGCAAGCCTGTCCATGGCAAATTTCTGGATCGATAGAAATTCTTTGATTCATGGGGAACCTCGCATTCTCCTGTTAAAGTGGATTCATTGTAAAACATATCGTTCTGGAATTCACAAAATTAAGCCTTCCCCTCCACCTCCGCAAGGAACCGATCGAAAAACGCCACCATGAACCGGTGGCGCTCTTCCGCCATTTCCCGGCCGGTTTTCGTCAGCATTCGATCCCGGATGCCCAGCAGTTTCACGCGGTATTCCCGGTAGCCGGTGTCGTCGCGGGAATAGGCCGAAGAAACGGTCACGTCCACGTCCGGGCTGTGCAGCGCCGCCCCGATTTCCCCGGCGAACAGATACGCCCGCGCCACGCCCACCGCGCCGATGGCGTCCAGCTTGTCGGCGTCGAAGAGCACTCGGGCCTCCCGCGTTTCCGGCACGTTTTTGCCCCGGAAGCGATGGGTCCGGACGCAATGAAGGACGTTCTCCCGCCATTCCGGAGAGAAGCCGTTCAAACCCGCCAAAATCGGTTCGGCCAGCGCCGCGCTCCGCTCCGCGTGGCAGACCGCGCCCTTGGCCTCGTCCTGGTCCCGCCGCCCGATGTCGTGCAGCAGCGCCGCCGCGGTCAGCACCTCCAGATCGGCCCCTTCCCGCCGGCCGATCTCTTCGCACAGCGCCGCCACCCGCAGGGTGTGGTCCCACCCATGGCTGCCCCGTGCGTCGTCGAAAAAGGGGCGGGCGGCATTCGCCAACAGTTGATCAATGTTCATGCGATTTCTCCAATGCCAAACCGCTCCCGCAACCCATTCCCCCGATTCCGTATCCCGATCTTTTCCCCGCGATCCATCCGCTCCACGTTTTTCAGAATCAGGGCCATGCGGTGGTTGTCCGCGAATCGGTCCCGGTGGCGGATCAAAAAATCCCAATAGAAGACGTTGAAGGGGCAGGGTCGGTCGCCGTCCCGGCGTTTCACGTCGTAGTGGCAGTCTTTGCAAAAATTGGACATGCGCTGGATGTATTTTCCGCTGGCGGCGTAGGGTTTGGCGCCGACCACCGGGGCTTTTTCCACGGCGCCGTTTGCGGCCCGCACCCCGTCCGCGTGTTGAGACATGCCCAGGGTGTTGGGCGTGGTCACCCAGTCCACGGCGTCCACGTACATGGCCAAAAACCAGTCGGTGATGGCCCGGGGATGAATTCCGGAAATCAGCGCGAAATTGCCCATGACCATCAGCCGGGGAATGTGGTGGGCGTAGCCGTCCGCGATCACCGGGGCCAGACATTGGGCCATGCAGCGCATGTCGGTTTCCCCGGTCCAGTAAAAATCCGGCAAGGCGCCGTGCTGGTCCAAAAAGTTGCGTGCCCCATAGGCCGGGCCTTCGTGCCAGTAGACCCCCCGCATGAACTCCCGCCAGCCGATGATCTGCCGGACGAATCCCTCCACGGCGTTGAGGGGCGCTTTCCCGTTTTGCCACGCCTCCAGCGCCTTCTCCACGCATTCCCGGGGGTCCAGCAGCTTGAGGTTCAGCGGCGGGGAAAGCAGAGAATGATAAAGGAACGGCTCGTCCGTCCACATGGCGTCCTCGTAGGTTCCGAAGTTCGGCAGCCGGTGTTCGATGAAATCGTTCAGCGCCCGCAATCCCTCGGCCCGGGTCGCCGGCCAGCGGAATCGGTCGAGTCGACCGTAGGCGTTCGGGAACAGCCGGTTCACCGCGGACATCACGTCCTCGGTGATGGCGTCCGGACGAGCCGCGTAGGGCGACGGAACCTCCGGCGCGAATTTGAAGGCTTCCCGGTTTTCATGGTCGAAATTCCATTTCCCGCCGGCGGGCTTTCCATTTTCCATCAGGATGTTCAGCCGCTTCCGCCGCCGGCGGTAGAAGTGCTCCATGAGGGTCTGTTTCCGTCCGCCGGCCCACTCCGAAAATTTGGCCGGATCGGTGAGAAAATGGGAGTCCTCGAACACCTTCACGGGAAAATCGAAGCGCCGTTTCCACCCTTCCACCATCGCCATCACCCGGTGCTCTCCCGGCCGGGTCAGCCAAATGGCCTCGGGGCAAACCTCCGCCGCGGCCCGTTGAACTTCTCCATCCAGGCTTTGCGCGAAGCGATTGGGATCGATACCGTTGAAGCGATTCGTCGCCATACGGTTGAAGCGACTTGACGCTTCATCTTTGAAGCGATGAGATTCACTTTTATCGTAGCCTTTATAATCGATACGAATGTAGCGAACTGAAATGCTACGTTCCAACAACTCCAGCGCGAAATGGCGCATGGCCGAGAAAAAAAGAGCCGTCCGCTGGCGATGGGACGGGACATGCTCGGCCTCCTCTCGGACCTCCATCATCAACACCAGGTCCCGGTTCGGATCGAATTCTCGAAAGGCGGGCACGTCGGTGGTCAACTGATCGCCGAAGACCACCAGCAGATTCCGGCAATTCGCGTGGCGCAATCCGGCGTCCAGCCGTTCCCGGGCCTTTTCGGGGGACAATTTGCTCATGAATTCTTTCCTTCTGAATGGCGGAAATTCCAAATCCCGGGAAGCTTTATCACAGCGGCGGATGGGAATCGAGCGGGGAAATCGCGACGAGGGGCGAACCCCGTGCCGTTCCATTGGACGAAATTTTGCGGGGTGTGTCGCAAACGTCCGATCCCGATCGGACGGCGTCGTTCATGGGGGTTCCCCAAATGAATAGGGAGGCCATCCCGGGCTTGTCTTTTCATTCTACTTTGGTAGGTTGTTCGGCCGGCGGGTTTCTCCCCCTTTTGTAAAGGGGGCCGGGGGGATTTTTTGGATCGGAAGACTCCGTTTCCACTTCTAAAGCACCAAGGCGCCAAAGTAGGATTAAAGAAGAAATCCGTAGGGTTGTTGACGGATATCGCTTTTCAACTCAAATTTTGGAGTCCTTCATGCACGATGCGGTTCGACGGAGCGTCCGCGCGCCGGAATTTCTGGAACCCTGGCTGGACCGGTTTTACGAACCGGCGGAAATGCGTCTGCTGGCCCGGCTGGGGGAAACCGAGGCGAATCCGACCGAAATCGTCGCCGAACTGGGGTTTTCTCGGGAGAACCTGCAACGCGCCTGGCGGCGGGGCGTCGTCCTGTCTCCGGAGGCCGAAACCCTCCGTCCGACCGATTTCCAGGTCCGGTTCGAGGTCTGGGCTTTGTTCGAAGGCTGGAAGGACCTCCCCGAAGATATCCGCGACCGGCTGAATCGATGGGAGCTGGATCGCTACGTCGCCGGGAACCGGGATCGGGTGACGGCGCTTCGGGACGGCCAGGCGCCCGATCCTCGATCCGTGACGCCCCGCTACGTGTTGCTGGACGAGGCCATGGAAATCCTCCGGCGGGTGGACCGGATTTACCTTTGGCCCTGCAACTGCCGCTCCATGCTGGGAAACTGCGATCAATCCGTCTACGCCTGCGTTCGGTTCGACAACGACCGGGGACTGGGATGGGAGATCGGCCGGGAACGGGCCATGGAGATCGTTCGGGCGGCGAATCGGGCGGGGCTGATGCAGTCCGGCGAGCTGGGGCTGGACGAAAACGGGCGGCTGACCGGGGCCATTTGCAATTGCTGCGCGGATTGCTGTTTTCCCCATCGCCTGGCGGAGGCGCTGGACGCCCCGGGAGTCTGGCCCAAGCGGCGGTATCTGGCCCGCCTCAAAAAGCCGGATTGCATCCGCTGCGGCCGGTGCGTGAAACGCTGCCCATTCGAAGCCTTCACGGCCCGGCGCAAACGCCCCGACGCCAACGCCGCCGCCGGGAAATCGGGCCGAAGGGAACCGGCGATTATCGCGTTTCATCCGGATCGCTGCCGGGGCTGCGGGTTGTGCGCGGAAACCTGCCCCGCCGACGCCATCGAGATGGATCCGCTTCCGGCGGGGTCCGGGTGGGATATTTGGAACGCCGTTTCGGCGCCGAAGGCGGAAGGGCGGGAAACGGACCATCCCTGACCGAGAGATGCCGCGCGGGCTTCTTCCTCCCCAAGCCGAGTCCGCGGGCGATCCCGTTTTCGACGGCATTCCTTGGAAAAATTCCCGGGACGCCTTATCTTTTAAACTTAT
>CAYFVR010000057.1:4494-8247 GCA_964346545.1 uncultured Desulfobacterales bacterium
CTTATCTTTTAAACTTATTTTTTAAATTTTCCTCTTGGTTGCAACCAGGTCCCGGCGACGGTCGGGCTTTTCGCGTCGAGTTTCAGGAGGCAGACGGATGAAGGATCTCAAGAAGGATTATTCCGCCCTGGATCGCGCCGGGCGGCTTCGGGCGATGGAGCAAAGCGGACTGTTGGACACGCCGCCGGAGGCGGTCTACGACCGGCTGACCCGGATGGTGGTGCGGGTTCTGAACGCGCCGATTTCGTTGATCACCCTGGTGGCCGGCGAGCGGCAGTTTTTCAAAAGCCAGTGCGGGCTACCGGAACCCTGGGCCAGCCTCCGGGAGACGCCGTTGACCCATTCCTTCTGCCAGTACGTGGTGATGTCCGAACAGCCGCTTCGGGTCGCGGACGCCCGGGAGCATGGCTTTTTGAAAAGCAATCTGGCCATTCCGGAAATCGGAGTCATCGCCTATTTGGGCGTGCCGCTGGTTTGCTCCGAGGGATCGGTGCTGGGGACCCTTTGCGCCATCGACTCCGAAGCCCGGGAATGGACCGATCAGGATCTGGAAATTCTCTACGCCCTGGCCGCCCAGGTGGTCACGGAATTTGAACTGCGGCGGGGCGTGAATTCCCTCCGCCAGGCCCTCTCCGAAGCCCGCGAATCCGAAGCGTCCCGGAAGTACGCCGTCAATCTGGTCGTCCACGATCTTCGGACGCCGCTGACCTCCCTGATTCTCGGCGTGGGAATGATCCGGATGACCGGCGAGCTGAACGAGCGGCAGCGCCATTTTCTGAAATTGGCGGAGCAAAACGGCCAGGTGGTGACCGACATGCTGGACGATTTGCTGAAGGTCCAGCGGGCCGAACGGCTGGGCGACGCCTCGGCCTCCGACGTCGATCACGATCCCAAGTCCCTCATCCAACGGGCGGTGAATCAGGTGGCGGGGCTGGCCGCGGACGGCTCGGTGGCGTTGCGGACCTCGATATCCGAGGCCGCGCGTCCGGTTCGGGGCGATCCCGATTTGCTGGTTCGGGTACTGGTGAATCTGATGGGCAACGCCGTGAAATTCACCCCGGCCGGCGGGCGGGTGACGGTTTCCGCCGCGCCGGATCGGCGGAAGGATTCGGGAATGATGCGGTTCGAAATCCGGGACACCGGCGACGGCATCGCCGAGGCGGACGCGTCCACCGTTTTCGAGGAGGGGGTCCATGGCCCCACCGTTCACAGCTCCATGCGGGCCACGGGTCTGGGCCTCACCTTCTGCAAGCGGGTGGTGGAATCCCACGGCGGCGGCATCTGGTTCGACAGCCGGGAAGGGGAGGGGACGACCTTTTTTTTCACGGTTCCAATGAAGACGGAGGAATCCTGATATCCCGATCCGGGAATCCAACCTGACATTCGGATGGAAGAATGCCCACAATTCTGAAAATACTGGGTTGGCGTCTCTTTTTCTACGCCAACGAGGGGAACGAGCCCATTCATATCCATTGTCGCAAAGGGGAGATTGAGTGCAAATTTTGGCTTGATTGCGAAAATTTTGAAATTTCAGAAGCCTATGCTTTCAATTTAAACGCGAAATCGAGAAGGGAAATTCGTAGAATTATTTTCCATCATTTTGAAATTATTGAACAGGCATGGGACGAATTCCAGCAAAGGAGAAATCAGTGAAACCCGATCACGAAGTTAAAAATGTTCGATTTGAATCCGATGCCCTGAAAATGGAAATCGACGGAAAACCAATGGAATTTCCGTTGGCCGAAATTTCAGACGAATTGCTCCACGCCACCGCCGCCGAGCGGCAAACCTTTGAGATTTCGCCTTCTGGTTACGGCATCCATTGGCCGTTGCTGGATGAAGACCTTTCCATCGACGGTCTGCTGGGGATTTCCCATCGCCGGGCGCCGGAGCGGAAACGGGCTTGATTCCCATTCTTTTCGGGCCGTCATTCCATTCGGGGAACGGTTTATGAAACTGCTGCTTTTCGGCGACATTCACGGGGAAATGGACGCCATCGCGGCGGTGACCCGGCAATCTCGGGACGCCGACGTGGCCATCGGGGCGGGGGATTTCGCCCTGTTTCGGGAGGGGTTGGCGGCGACGATGGCCGCCCTCTCGCGAATCCGGATTCCCACGATTCTGGTGCATGGAAACCACGAATCCCACGAAGAGCTGGTCCGCGCCTGCGCCGATTGGAAAGCGGCCCACGTCCTTCATGGAAATTCGGTGGAAATTCTGGGGGTGACCTTCTTCGGCTTGGGCGGCGCCACCCCGATCACCCCGTTTCCGGAATGGTCGGTGGACGTGCCGGAGTGGGCGGCGGCGCGGCTGCTTTCGGAGTGCCCGCCGGGCGCGGTCCTGGTTACCCATTCCCCGCCGCTCGGCTGCCTGGACGAAATCGACGGAAACCGCCACATCGGCAGCCGGGCGGTGCGGGATTTCGTGGTGGAACGGAAACCGCCGCTGGTGGTCTGCGGCCACATCCACGAAACCTGGGCCCGCCGGAAATATCTGGGGGGCGTCCCCGTGGTGAATCCGGGACCGGCGGGGCGGTTGTTGCCGTTTCAGACGAATTCCGACGGCTTTTCATAAAGCCATCGGAATGGTTCTTTCGCCGTTTCGGCTTCCGATTCCCTCGCAGATGTTTGGGAAACAAGGGCGGGGCTGGGCCCGGCGCGGGGGAAAAGGCGTTGACAAATTTTGGCGACTTGACTAAAAATGCGATCCAACGCGGGATACGAAATTCCGCTCAAAACACGAGGCAATCCAAACATCCCGGGCCACGAAGAGACCGCCGGAACGAATCCGGCCGCTGCTCTGTGGCCTTTTTTTGTTTTCGGGCGGGCGGGAAAATTCTCTCCGGCGGGGCCGAGTCGGCTCCGGGGGATGATCCATTGGCCCCCGACCCAACGGAATGCGTTGCCGGGCGGGGACGTCCGGAAAATCCAATTGAGCGTTTCAACATCCAAACCGAAAGGACATCCATGGGACGGTTTTCACGCCCATTGTGCCGGTGGCTTCCTCTGTTGACCGCCGGCGTGCTGTGCCTGTCTCTCGCCCCGGCCGTTTGGAGCCGGAACGATTCCGATCCGGAGGCGGTGCGCCGGGACGCCGTTTCCGCCGTGGAAAGCCGCTTGGCCGCCCAGGAGAAACGGGACGCCTGGGCCGCGGAAAAGGCGGAATGGTTCGCGGAGATGGACCGGATGGAGATGGAAATCCGTCGTCTGGAATGGGAACGGCGGCAGACCGAGGCGTTCGAACGGGACCTCTCCCAAAAATCCGCCGATCTCTCCACCCTGGAGGCCGAAGCCGAGGCGCTGCGGGACCGGATCGGACCGCTGCTGGACGACACCCTGGAACGGCTCTCCGCCTTGGCCGAGGCCGACCTGCCCTTCGCCCGGGACGAACGCGCCGCCCGGCTGGAACGGGTTCGGCGCACGTTGACCAATGCCGACGCGAACGCGGCGGAGCGGGCCCGCACGTTGCTGGACGCGGTGACCGCCGAGGTGGAGGCCGGCCACGTCGCCGGGGTGGATACGGCCGACATCTCCGTTGGCGGCGAACCCGTTCGCGTCCGCCGGCTTCATGTCGGCCGTCTGGGATTGTTCGCCCTCAGCCCGGACAACCGATCCGCATGGTTGTGGAAACCGGAACCGGGCGAATGGGCCGCCATTCCCCACCATGCACCGGCCCTTTCGGACGCCGCGCGGATCGCCGAGGGACATCGGCTGGCGGAATTGGTGAAGCTTCCGGTGGCGCCGCCGGAGTTGG
>CAYFVR010000057.1:8347-20838 GCA_964346545.1 uncultured Desulfobacterales bacterium
AAAGGGGGGCCAGGGGGGATTTCTCCCGCCCAAATTTCTACCTCTGTACCCATTCAACTCGCAACACTTGCAGCGATCCTCATCGCTACACTTTTCTTTTTTTCACCATCCCAAACACACGCCCAAACCGAAACCCGCCCCTTCTCCGATGTCGCGGAAGAAGTTCGCAAGGACCTCCAAACCGCCCGGGCCGAAGTCGCCGAAACCGAAGCCGACATCGAACGCCAACGGGAAGCCATGGAGGCGGGAATGGCGGAATTGCGAAACCGGCTGGAGGCGGAACGGGCCGCGCTCGCCGAGGCGCGGGAGCGGATGGCGGCGGCGCGGATCGCGCGGGACGAAAAAGCCGGAGCGGTGCGGGAAGGGGACGGCGATCTGGCCGCGCTGGAGGCGCTGGTTCGGGAGACGGCCGGAGATTGGCTGCCGCTCTTCCGCCAGTCCCCCTTCTCCGCGGAAGCGCCGGAGCGGCTGGCGGAACTGGAGCGGATTCACGAACAAAAGGGGTTCCGGTTCGGCGACTTGACCGCGCTGCTGGATCTGGCGTTCACGGACATCGCCGAAGGCGGACGGATCGCCCGCCGGGAAGGCGAGATCGTCGGACGGGACGGATCGTCGGTCTCGGCCGAAATTCTCCGGTTGGGCCATCTCACGGCCCTGTATCGCGGCGAGAGCGGGATCGGATATCTGCTGCCCGGCGTGGACGGCGAACGGCTGCTGGCCGCCGGCCAACCCGGTTTGTGGGTTCGGCGAAACCTGAACCGGGCGATGGAAACCGATCTCGCGGAAGCCGACGCCGCCCCCTATCTGGACGTCACCGGCGGCGGCGCGGTTCGCCAGTTGGCCCGGGATTCGGGTCTCTGGGAGCGGGTCCGGGAGGGCGGCTTTCTGATCTGGCCCATCCTGCTGGTGGGCGTCGTCGCCTTTTTTCTGACGATCGAGCGGATCATCTTCCTGGGCCGGGTCCGCCAGAACACCGACCATCTGATGACGCGGGTCACCGCCATGGTGGACGAGGGCAATTTCGACGGCGCGGTGGCGGCCACCGATTCCCAGGCCGGCCGTCCCACGGCCAACGTGCTTCGGGCCGGGCTGGGCCAGCGGAACCAGCCCCGGGACATCGTGGAAAGCCGGCTCAACGAGGCCATCCTTCGGGAAATGCCCCGGCTGGAGCGGTTTCTGCCGGCGCTCAAGGTGCTGGCGGCCATCGCGCCGTTGCTGGGCCTTCTGGGAACGGTGACCGGCATGATCAACACGTTTCAGGTCATCACGGTCCACGGAACCGGGGATCCCCGCCTCATGGCCGGGGGCATAAGCGAGGCGCTCATCACCACCCAGCTCGGGCTGGCGGTGGCGATTCCGATTCTGGTGATTTCCGCGTTGCTGGGCCGCCGGGCCCAGACCATCGCCGCCGACATGGAGGAAAAAGCCATGGCGCTGATGGCCGCGCTGCTCCGCAACCACTTGCAAAATGGCTTGGAAACCGTGCGGGAGGCGACCCCATGAGCCCGCTTCTCGAATCCTGGGCCGCGTTGTGGGATTACCTTCGGACCGGCGGGCCGGTGATGATTCCGCTGGTGTTCCTGTCGCTCTGGATGTGGCAGTTGATCGTGCTGCAAGCCATTCGCACCTGGCGGGCGGGTCGGCGCCGCTTGGCCGCCGCCGACGCCATCGCGCGGTTGGAGACGGGAGAAGCGGTGATTTCCGAAGAAGATGGAGCGGGGCCGATGGACGGTCCCCGGGTGGCCGCGCTGGTCGACTTTTTGGCCCGGCGCCGCCGCGATCCGGAAACCGACCGGATTCTCTGGGACGTGGCCGTTCGCCGACAACTGCCGGGCTTGAGTCGGAACCTGACCGTCATCCTCACCCTGGCCGCCGCCGCGCCGCTCCTCGGCCTGCTGGGCACGGTCACCGGCATGGTGGAAACCTTCCGGACCATCGGGGTTCAAGGCGCGGGCAACCCCCAGGCCCTGGCCTCGGGCATTCAGGAGGCGCTCATCACCACCCAGACCGGACTGCTGGTGGCCATTCCGGGAATGCTGGCCGGACAGATTCTTCGAAAACGGGTCCGAAATCTCCGCGCCGATCTGGTGGCCTTTCATCAGGCGGTGGACCGCTGGCTGGAAGGGGGGCGTCATGCGTAGATTCCAGAGCCGATTCCGGCTGGAGGCGGACGATCCCGGCGAGGCCGAAATCAACATGGCCCCGCTCATCGACATGATTTTCATCCTGCTGATTTTCTTTCTGGTGACCGCCAGCTTCGTGCGCGAGAGCGGCGTGGAGGTGGAGCGGCCCGTGGCCGCCTCCGCCGTCGCCCGGGAGAAGCCGGGGCTGCGGATCGGCTTGACCCGGGAAGGCGACATTTTCATGGATCGCCAGGCGGTGGATATCCGGAGTCTGCGCGGCCGGGTGGAGCTTTTTTTGATGGAAAACCCGGGCGGCGGCGTCCTGATCGAGGCCGACGCGGGCAGCCAAACCGGGCGGCTGGTGGCGGTGCTGGATCAGGTGCGGCTGGCCGGGGCGGAGCATGTGGCCGTTGCGGCCCGGACGGAGCGGCCGTGATCTTTTCCCTTCGCGAAGGTCGGCGGAATCTGCTGGCGGGGACGGCCGCGGTGTTGGTCAACCTGTTGATCCTCGGGCTGGCCCCGTTGCTGCTGCGGCCGGATCGGACGCCGCCGGAGGAAATCGAGCCGCCGGTGCGGCTCCAGTTGCCGTCCATGGCCGAAGCGCCGCCGTCTCCGGAACCGGCGCAGCCGCCGAGCCCCCCGGAGATCGAGCCCCCCGCGCCGGAGTCGGAGGCGGTTCCGCCCCCGCCCGAACCGATCCCGCCGGAAGTGGACGTCCCGGAGCCGCCGCCGGACCTTCCCGTGCCCACGGTGGAGACCGCGCCGCCCCCGCCGGTGAAATTGCCGGCCTCCCGGGTGCCGGTTCGCGTCCGTCCCCGGGTGGCGGAAGCGCCGGCGCCGCCGACCGCCGCGCCGCCAAGGCCCGCGCCGACGCCCCAACCGGCGGCGCCGAGGCGCCCCGCCCCGGCGGCCTCGTCCCGAACTCCGGAACCGGCCCGGCCGCCGGCCCGGCGGGGACCGTACGCCGCCGGAGAGGTGGACCAGCCGCCCAGCGTGATGAACCATCAACGACCGGCCTACCCGTACATGGCGCGGCGACGGGGCGTGCAGGGCGTGGTTCGGGTCCGATTTCTGGTGGACCGGGAGGGGCGGGTGCGAAACCTGGAAATTCTGGAGGCCGATCCCCCCGGCGTCTTCGAGGATGCCGTCCGGGAGGCCATTCCGGCGTGGCGTTTCCGTCCCGGTCGCCAGGACGGCCGTACCGTGGAAACGCTGGTGGAGCTGCCCATCCGATTCGAATTGGATTAGCCCATGAAACCCATCGCCGTCTTCGTGATCGTTTTCGCCTTTGCCGCGTCCGTCGCGGCCGCTCCCTGTCCGAATTCGGGGCCGCTTCCCCATGAATTGGGGACGGCGCTGGAATCGGTTCGGAAAATTCTGGCCGCCGGTCGTCCCGCCGAGGCCCTTTCCCGGCTCGACGCGGCCCTGGCCCGGACGCGAAACCTTCGCCATCCCTATCCGCCGCTGTTGCGCGGACAAATTTTGCTGTCCATGGGACGGCCGGCCGAGGCGGAAACGGCGTTGATGGAAGCCCTGAAACGGGATTCCTGCGCCGAGGCGGGTTGGCGAAACCTTGCGGCGGCCCGCCATGCCCAAAATCGGCCGGGCCCGGCGGCGGAGGCGACGGAACGGGCGCTTCGACTTTCGGAGGACCACGACGGCGAATTGCGGTATCAGGCCGCGGGATTTCACTTGGCCGCCGGAAATCCCGGCCGGGCGATTCCCCATCTGGAACGGCTGGTCCGCCGGAAGCGCCCACGGGCGGAATGGCTTTCTTCCCTGGGCGACGCCTACGAGCAGGCGGGGCGGATGGAGAATGCGGCCGACGCCTATGCGCGGGCGGTTCGAGTGGGCGGGTCCGCCGAAAACCGATACCGGGCCGGGCGGGCCTGGCTGACCGCCGGAAAGCCGGGGAAGGCGGCCGAGGCGCTGGCGCCGTTGGCGAGCGTGGAGAAGGGGAGGGCGGAATGGTTTCTGGCCCTGGGCGACGCCATGGAGCGGATCGGAAAAAAAGACCGGGCGGCGGACGCCTTCGCCCGGGCGTTCCAAAAGACCGACGATTCCGACGTGGGTTTGCGGGCCGCGGCGCTGTGGGAGCGGGCCGGACAACCGGAAACGGCGGCGGCGCTGTTGCGGGCGCTGGCGAACCGGCCCGACGCCAAACCGGAATGGCGATCCGATCTGGCCCGGTTGCTGATCCGGACCGGGGCGACGGACGAGGCCGAGGCGCTGATGGCCGGGGACGAGGGGGCCGCCGGCGCCGGGTCTTCGACGGAGATGATGGAAGTCCGGGCCGATTGGCTTCTGGAAACCGAACGACCGACGGAAGCGCTGCCGCCGATCCGAAAACTGGCCCGGCAACCGGACGCCGCCCCGAAATGGCGGATCGCGTTGGCGGAAATCCTGCTGAAAACGGGAGAACGGGACGCGGCGGTGGAAGCGGCCGGAACCGTCGAATGGTCCGGGCGCCATTCTCTTTCCCCCGCCGAAATCCATCGGTTGGCCGCCTTCTGGCTCCGGGTGGATCGACCGTCGGAAGCGCTTTCCGTTTTGGAGGCTGGAATGCGGGCGGGAGATTTGGTCGAATCCCACGAATTCCTCCGAGTTCGGGCTTTGGGGGCGTTGGAGCGGTGGGAAGAAGCCGAGGCCGTCCTTGTTCGGCTGCGGAAAAATCGGCCGGACGACCCGGCGGTTTGGAAGCTCTGCGCCCGGGTGGGAATCCAACGGGAACGTTTTCGGGAGGCCGCCGCCGACTTGGCGTTGGCCTATCGCCTTTCCCCGCCGTCTCGGGAAGAATGGCGTCGGCTGGGCGATTTGTACGCCCGCGCCGGTGTATATCGGAAAGCGGCGGAGGCCCACGAACGGGCGTTTGGCGATTCGCCGGCCGCGGCGGAGTTGGATCTGCTGGCGCGGATATGGAAACAGGCCCGGGATTTGGACGCGGCGCGGCAGGCCGCCGAATCGGCCGCGGAATCGGAACCGACGCGGGAACGCTGGGCGACTGTCGGCAATCTATCCTTGGCCATGCGGGATTTCATGGCCGCGCGGGCGGCCTTTGTTCAAGCGGCGGAGCTGGATGATCCCGACGGAGAAATGAGCTATTGGGCGGGCTACGCGGCCTGGCGGGAGGGGAATTTCGCCGCCGCGAAAGCGTCCCTGAAACGGGCGATGGTTCGGGCCGAAGAAAATGGCCGAATCATCGCGAAGGCGCGGCGGTTGTTGGAGGGGATGACCGAGACGATCTGAAAATTGGTCATAATGCTTTGCGGCCTTGAGGACTTCTTTACGGGCGAGGGGAAAAAGCCTTACATTTTTCAACGATTACGATTCCTCAGCTCTTCCAGCACTTTCTCGGCGGGAATGAGTTCTTCCAGACCGGCATCGACCCTTGCGGTACGCCGCTCCACTTCCTCGATCCACAGTTGTTCGATGGCCGCTTCGTCGATTTTTTCGCGTTCTTCTTCCAAGCTCTCAATCAGATGAGCCGCAAGTTTGGCCCGCTCGTGCGGGGCCATTTCCATTGCCACAGAATGGATTTCGTTTACTGGGATTTCCATATTTTCTCCTTATAATGAAAAAAGTTTTCGTCAATCCAAGTTTGAATGTTCATTCGCAAGGGACTAAAAAAATGATCGGAGCGGAGATCGATTCCGCTCAACGGCCACGATCCACAACCCCCGGCTCCGATCATTGTTTATGAATTTTCTGTCTCCCGTCAACAACCCCTCAAACGCCTCCGTCGTTCTCCATCTCCGTTTTCCAGACCTGCCAGACCTTGCCAACCAAATCCGGGCCGGGCTTCAGGGTGATTTTGCCGGGTTTCCAGCCGGAAGGCGTCGCCTCGGCGCCGCCGCTTTTCCGGACGAGTTGGAACGCCTGAATTTGTCGCAGGGCTTCCGCCGTGTAGCGACCCACCGGCGGCGCGAGCACCTCGTACGCCTGAATCACGCCGTCGGGATCGATGATGAAACGTCCCCGGTTTTCCACCCCGGCGTCCTCGTCGTACACCCCGTAGGCCGTTCCGACCTTCCCCCCGGCGTCGGAAAGCATGGGAAACGGAATCCCGCCGTCCACCATTTTGGACAGCTCGTGATCGTTCCACATTTTGTGAACGAAGACGCTGTCGATGCTCATGGACAGCACTTCCGTATTCAAATCCTGGTACTTCGGATAATTTTCGGCGACCGCCGAAATCTCGGTCGCTCAGACAAAGGTGAAGTCACCGGGATAGAGGCACAACACCACCCATTTCCCCAGGTAATCGGAGAGTTTCACCGAGGTAAAATCCCCCTTGAAATAAGCCGGGGCGACGAAATCCGGAGCGGGCTTGCCAACCTGAATCATTTTTCGGGCCTCCTTTTGAACGGCTTGGGATGGTTGTTCCTTCGTTCCTTCCGGGGGCGACTCCCCGACCATTCCGCCGGTCGGGCGCGCGCAACCGACCGCAGGTTTGTCCGCCATGGGCAACCTCCTTTGGCGTGGGGTTCGAACCTCCGGGCGCGGAAAAAATACGCCGGAAAGTCCAGGTTCGGAGCAAGGAAAAAGTTAAAGGGAAAAATCCCAAAAATAATACCGAAAGGAAACGGGGTTGTCAATGCCAACGCTTTTTTTCATTCCCAATCCGAATGCAACGGACACGGGGTTGAAAAAGGCTTAAAGCCGGACCGCTATCCCCATCCAATAAGTTTACATAATCAATGTTATCGGAACAAAAAAGAGCGCGGACAAGCGACCGGCTTTTCCAAGCCCCCCGGCCGCGGCGCGCGGCGGAAAGCGCCAAACGGCCCACGAACGCGATTGAAAAAAGCAATTGAGACTGTTATAGCGTTTGCCGGTGTCGTTTCCCGTTTTGTTTTTGGAATGGACACGCCGGTCGGCGGACGGTCCCCGGTTCGCCTGTATCCCCCTGGAGAAACCATTGGCTGAGCGAAAACCGGCGGAATTCGCCGAAGGAAAGTGGGACCCGGAAAAGACGGTGGACTTGTCCCGTGCGCCGGATCGGGCCCATTTCAAAATCCGGCTGCGGGACATCCGGAAAAGCTTTTCGGTGGGACGGAAAAAAAACCTTCCCGTGCTCCGAAACGTCACCTTTTCCGTCGGCGAAGGCGATTTTCTCGTCATTCTCGGCAAATCCGGTTGCGGAAAATCGACGCTGCTCCATCTCATGGCCGGGTTGCTGCCGCTCACCGGCGGGGAAATTCTGGTGGACGGACGGCCGGTGACCGGCCCCGATCCCTCCCGCGCCCTGCTGTTTCAGCAGCCCAGCCTGCTGCCCTGGCTTACCGTGGCCGAAAACATCGTCTTCGGTTGCCGAATTCGCCGGGACACCGTTCGGCTGGAGGAGCGCGCCGCCCGGCTGATCCAGATGACGGGGCTTTCCGGTTTCGAGCGGGCCCGCCCCCACGAACTTTCCGTGGGCATGGCCCAGCGGGTCTGCCTGGCCCGGGCGCTGATCGGCGAGCCCGAAATGCTGTTGCTGGACGAACCTTTCGCCGCGCTGGACACCTTCACCCGACACCACCTGCAAACCCAGCTCATTCAGCTTTGGCGACGGGAGAAGTTTACCGTGGTCTTCGTCACCCACGACATCAACGAGGCCATCCTGCTGGGCCGGCGCATTCTGCTGTTGGGCGGGAATCCCAGCCGCCCGGTGGGCGTGTTCGACGTCAACCTCCATTATCCCCGGGAGATGGGCTCCAAAACCTATCTGCTGATTCGAACCGAAATTCTTCAGCGATTTCGGCGGGTGTTTCTGGAAGAGTAGGCGTCGGTTTCGACGTCCCTCTTCCCAAATCGGCGGCGGACGCCTCCGCGGGTTTCTCCCGCCGCAAGGACGAATCCGATATGAACTCGTCTTTTTCCCGACGCCAGTTTCTCAAAACCAGCCTCGCCCTGGGGGCGGGGACGCTCGCGGGCGGCCCGCCCTTCCCCGCCGTCCACGCCGAACCCGACGAGCCGGTGCGGATCGGCTATCTGCCCATCACCGACGCCACGCCGCTGCTCGTCACCCACGCCCGGGGCTATTTCCGGGACGAAGGGTTGAAGGTGGAAAAGCCGGTGCGCATCCGGGACTGGTCCACCCTGTCCGAGTCCTTCCTCTCCGGGAAATTCAACCTCGTCCACCTGCTCCTGCCCATTCCCATCTGGATGCGCCACAAGCTGGGCGCGCCCGTCCGAATCATGGCCTGGGACCACACCAACGGCAGCGCGTTGACCGTGGCCGGCGACTCGGACATCCGAGGCTTCGCCGATCTGGGCGGCCGGCAGATCGCCGTTCCCTACTGGTATTCCATGCACAACGTCATCCTCCAGCTCGGGTTGCGGACGGTGGGCCTCAAGCCGGTGATCCGGCCCCAGAGCGCGGCCCTGAAGGGCGACGAAGTGAACCTCTTCGTGCTTCCGCCCCCGGAAATGCCGGTCTCCCTGGCCGCCGGAAAAATCGACGGCTTCATCGTGGCCGAGCCGTTCAACGCCTTCGCCGAGTTGCGCATCCAGGCCCGGATCATGCGCTTCACCGGCGACATCTGGAAGAACCATCCCTGCTGCGTGGTGGTGATGAACGAGCATCTCACCCGCTCCAGGCCGGTGTTCACGCAGAAGGTGGTCAACGCCGTGGTCCGGGCCCAGCGGTGGACCACGGAAAACCCGGAGGAAGCGGCCCGGCTGCTCGGTCCGGCGGGCGGCAACTATCTGCCCGCGCCGGAACCGGTGCTGCGACGGGTCTTCACCGGCTACGCCGACATTCCGGAATACACCGCCGGCGACCCGCCCCGCCCCATCCACCATCCGGAATGGAACATCGGCCGAATTGGTTTTCAGCCCTACCCCTACCCTTCCGCCACCCGCTTCATCCTGTCGGAGCTGTCGCGGGCCCGGGTGGAAGGCGAAACCGGCTTTCTACGGGAACTGGACGCCGATTTCGCGGTTCGGGACCTGGTGGACGACCAATTCGTGAAGCGGGCGATTCAAATCGCCGGTTGGCCCCGTAAATTCGACGGTCCCGATTTCGCCAGCCCCTGGGTCCGCGAGGAAGTGGTGGAAATCTGAAGCCCATGTTCCGCCTTTCCGTTCCGGAAACCGGTCGGGACCGGCCCGAAGCCGCCACGCCCATCGAGGATCTTCGCGCCCGAATTTCCTACGGTTTGGCCGGCGCGGCCCTTTTTCTGGCCCTGTGGGCGGCGGTGGGCTACACCCTCTTTTCCCGCCCGGGCCTTTCCCAATTTTCCGGCTTTCTTCCCCTCCCCACGCTCCGCGCACTGGCCGGCCTGGCGGGAGATCCGGCCTTTTGGTCCTCGGTGGCGGCCAGCCTCCGGCGGGTGGCGGTCGGCATCGCGGCGGCGGCCGTCCTGGGCATCCCGGCGGGTCTGCTCATCGGGTTTTTCGTCCGCCTTCGCCGGATGACCCACGCGCCGCTCCAATTCCTCCGCATGATCAGCCCCCTGGCCTGGATGCCCATCGCCCTGCTGGTTTTCCCCGGGTTTGAATCGGCCATCTACTTCCTCGTCGCCATCGCCACGGTCTGGCCCATCATCCTCAACACCGCCCACGGCGTCTCCCGGGTCGATCCCCGCTGGATCGCCATGGCCCGAAACCAGGGCGCGGGCGACCGGGATCTGCTGCTGCGGGTGGTGGTTCCGGCGTCGGTCCCCTTCATCATGACCAGCCTTCGCCTGGCCCTGGGCGTGGCCTGGATCGTCCTGGTCCCCGCCGAGTTCCTGGGCGTCTCCAGCGGCCTGGGCTACCTCATCAACGACGCCCGCGACACCATGGCCTACGACCGCCTCATGGCCGTGGTCCTCGCCATCGGGGCGGTGGGATTCGTGCTGGACGGGGTGTTGGCGATGGCGCGAAAGGGAAAAAGTCGGAGCTGGAGTTGAAATTCACCGGGATTCGAGGATTTTCAGCACCTCCGCGCATTTCTCCCGAGCCCGATCCATCAGCCGTTCGGCCTCGGCCAGGGCGGTTTCCCGGAATTCGGCGTCCTCGATGTCCACCGCGTTGATGCGGACGTTCCGCCCCGCGCCCCAAATGCCGGTTTCCAGGGCCCGGGCGCCCACCTCCACGTCCGATTTGCAGGCGATGTTGCCATGGCGGGCGGCGTCGGCCATGGCCTCCCAGACCCGGTCGCCCAGCCGCATGGTGGAGAGCGGCACGTTGACGGCGGTTTTGAGCCCGGTCTGCATTTTTTCCTTCCGGACCGCCTTTTCCTCGGGGGTGCTCCGGGGCATGCGAAGCCCATCCATGAATTCGGCGAAGGCCGAGGTGTCGGCGTCGATCATGGGGATCAGTTCCTTGCTGGTTTCGTGCAGGATGGGAATGATGGACCGCATGCGGGCGTCCAGCTCTTCGAACTTGCGCACGCCGAAAGTCAGCTTGGCGGCCATGGCCCCCAACCCCGCGCCCATGGCCGCCATGGCCGCCGACACCGATCCGCCGCCCGGCGCCGTGGTGCGGGCGCCGACCTCTTCCACGAAGGCCCGCAGCGTCATCCCCGCCAGCGGCTCGTCGGGCGGCTCGGCCACCCGGTACTCGATGATCTTCTCCTCCGGGTTGAACCGGGCCACCGAGTTCAGACCCAACCGTTCCACCGCCAGCCGCACCTTCTGGTCTTCGTCCAGGATGAAGAGGTTTTCCTTCTCGATGTAATGCTCGGCGGCCATGAGAATCGCTTCCAGCGGAACAAGTCCCACGATTTCCGACCCGGCCACCCCGACTTGCAGTTTCGCCGCCTCCTCCTTCACCGCCTCGAACAGCGTGTGAATCGGCGTGACGTGGTAGTTGGTGAGGTTCACCGTCACCTGGGCCAAGTTGTACTCGTCCACGTACCAGCCGATGCCCTTGACCTCTTTCAATCGACCGGGTTCGTCGGGACCGCGACCCGCTTCCCGCAGATTCAAGGCGATCCGGTGGGCCTGATTGGCCGTTCCCAAAATGTTGACGTTGTAGGCGATGAGGAAAAACCGCGCCCCGGCGACCGTGGCGCCCCACTCCGGCACGAAGCGGGCCGGCCCGAAATCCGGCGCCCAGGCCGGGTTTTTCAGCCGCTCGGCCAGCCCCTCGTATTCCCCTTCCCGAATCTGGGGCAGGGTTTTGCGGTACTCTTTTTCGGCCGCTTCTTCGTACAGAAAAAAAGGAACGTCCAGCGTTTCGGCGGCCCGGCGGGCGAAGGTTTTGGCGATCTCGGCGCATTCTTCCATGGTCACGCCGGACACCGGAATGAAGGGGCAGACATCCATGGCCCCCATGCGCGGGTGCTCGCCGGAATGTTTGCGCATGTCGATGCGCTTCCGGGCCACCTTGGCGGCGTTGAGGGCGCCTTCCACGACGGAATCGGGGTCGCCGACGAAGGTGAAGACGGTTCGATTCGTCGAGGCGCCGGGATCGACATCCAGAAGTTGGCAGCCCTCGGTCTCGCGGATGGCTTTCGCGATGGCCTCGATGGTTTCCGGGTTTCGTCCTTCGGAAAAATTGGGGACGCATTCGATGAGGGGCATGGGGGGTCCTTTCTTTGGGAACAGGCAGGTGGCCCGGGAAATTGGGTTGAGCTACCACCGTTTCTTTCGTTTGGCGGTGCGGACACGGTACATTCGTTCGGTGAAGCCGCCTTCTTGTTCGAAAGCTTTGGCTTGGGCGGCGATTTGGCGGTCGAGAAAATGGCAACAGAGGTTGAGCAGCGAAAGGGCGGCGTTGGCGGCGAAGGTGGCGGAGGAGGGTTTGGGGGGAGAGGGCGACACGGACCAGCACGGACGGTCGCGGCGGGCCACGGACCTGGCCGGAGGATTCTCCGAGGTCTTTCCGGGGGTCCGTGTGGGGGCGGCGCTCCGGGGCGGTCCTTGAGGGTCCGTGCCGCCCCCCGGCCCCAACGGCCACGCGGCCCGCTCGACCCGAATCCAATCGCTCAACTGCTCCACCGAAGAGCACCGCAAGGCCTTGAACCGCATGAGCACCGGATGGTCCGGTGGCCATAACGGCAAACCACGCTGCCGCAAATAGTCTTCGTAGTCCAGCCGAAGTTCTTCCAGGCTTGCCCGGGCCACGTTGGTCAGTTTGATCTCAAATTTTTTGGAAGTCCCGGCGGCCTGGCTGCCTTCGGCGATGTTCTGAACTCCGGAACGGGCGGCCTGCACCATTTGGTCGTGGGTCCGGCTGCGGATGTTGATGTACCGGTTGCAAAACCGAACCGTGATGTCGTAGATGAGTTGGGCGATCTGGAAGCTTTTCAGCTTTCGGTAGCCGCCTTGTCTTCCAAGCAGAGTCTCTTCCTGCGCCATTGTCGCTACTCCAGGTTCCCCGCGATTTGCTTCCCATTTTTGAACACCCCCGCCACCGGCGACACCCCCGCATGATACGCCAAAATGGCGGGGGATT
>CAYFVR010000058.1:0-10262 GCA_964346545.1 uncultured Desulfobacterales bacterium
CGCCGAACAGATTCAGCGGATTTCCGTGAAGCCCTGACCGGATTCCGTCCATCCCCGACCCGCGACGCCGATTCCGGCGTTTCCATCCCGTCCCCCGGGAGGCAGAACATGGCACGTCCCGTTTACTGGCACCAGGGGCTCTTCCTTCAGCCCCAACACTTTCAGCTCGACGATCGCTTCACCGAAAGCCTGCTGATGCCGCTGCACCGGCAGCTTCAGCCCCATTTCTGGGGCGTGATTCATCTGGAACATCCCGCCCCGGTCTCCGGCACGGCGGTGGAACGGCCCGAAAAGGCGGAGCTGATCTTTCCCGATCACACCTACGTCTCCTTTCCCGACAACGCCGTCTTGGACGCCCGCACCTTCGACGAAGGCTGGATCGAGGGCGACAAGCCGCTGACGGTTTACGCCGGCCTGCGCAAGTGGAATCCCCTGGGGGAAAACGTGACGGTGCTGCCGGACCTGGAGCGGGTCGCCGACGTGACCACCCGCTTCGTGGCGGCGGCGGACGCCGAGGCGGCGCCGGACCTTCACCGCCAAGGCCCGGAGGCCGACGTGGCCCGGCTGTACTACGTCCTCCGACTGTTCTGGGAGCATGAAGTGCCGGACCTGGGGGATTATACGCTCGTTCCCATCCTCCGGCTGGAACGGGACGCCGACGCCATCGTTCCCTCGGAAACCTACGCCCCGCCCTGCGTCACGGTGGCCGCCTCCGAGCCGCTGTCCCTGCTGTTGCGGGAGGTGCGGGACCAGATCGGTTCCCGGGGCCGGCAACTGGAATCCTACAAAAAAAGCCGGGGCATCCACACGGCGACCTTCGGCGCCCGGGACATGGTCTACCTGTTGGCGCTGCGCTCCCTCAACCGCTACATCCCCGCTCTGCACCATCTGCTGGAATCGGGCAAGGCCCACCCCTGGAACGCATACGGGGTTCTTCGACAGATCGCGGCGGAGCTGTCCACCTTCAGCGAGGAGATCACCGCCCTGGGCGAAACGGGGGACGGGACGAAGCTGTTGCCGACCTACCGCCACGAAAACCTGTACCGCTGTTTCGCCGAAACCCAATCCCTCATCGTTCGGTTGCTGGACGAAATCACCGCCGGGCCGGAATACATGATCGCCCTGGTCTACGACGGCACCTATTTCGCCGCCGACCTGCCGCCCAAGATTTTCGAGGGAAAAAACCGGTTCTACCTGGTGCTGGAAACCGACGCCGACGGCAAAACGCTGCTTTCCTCCCTGGAGGCGGCCGCCAAGCTGGGGGCCCGGGAGGCGCTCCCCCTGCTCATCGCCCGGGCCCTGCCCGGGGTCAAGCTGGAACATCTGCCGGTTCCGCCCCAAGAGTTGCCCCGGCGGGCCAACGCGGTCTATTTTCAGATCGATCACCACGGCGACCGCTGGGCCCAGGTGGAAAAGGGAAAGAACGTCGCCCTCTACTGGGAAAATGCGCCGGACGACCTGAAGGCCGAACTGATGGTGGTGGGAAAGGGATAACGCCATGCGCCTCAGCGACTGTTTCGTGGAACTCATCGCCTACGTGGCCTACCTCATGCGGGACGTGGGCAAGCGTCAGCCCGCCTTCGACCAGGTCAAGGCCGACATCCACCGAATGATCGGCGAAAGCGAACGCTGCACCAACCAGGAGGGGATCAACCGGGAGGACTACGAGTTGGCCCGGTTCGCCGTGTTCGCCTGGATCGACGAAATGATCCTGAGCAGCGACTGGAAGGAGCGGGGCCGCTGGCAGGGGGAACAGCTTCAGCTCGTCTACTACAAGACCAACGAGGCCGGCGAGCTGTTCTTCGACCGGCTCAACGCCCTGGGGCTCCACCAGCGGGACGTGCGGGAGGTTTACTACCTCTGCCTGGCCCTGGGTTTTCAAGGCCGCCACTGCGAGGAAGGCGACGAGGTGCTGTTGGATCAGGTCAAGGCTTCCAACCTCAAGCTGCTGGTGGGCGGCTCCCTGGGCGCGCCCAACCTGGCCCGGGAGACGCTGTTTCCCGACGCCTACGCCGGGGAGACGGCCGACGAGATGGACGGCGCGGTGTATCGTCGGCGCCGGTTTTCCTGGTTCACGGTGGGCTTTCTGGCCGGGCCGGTGGCGCTCTTCGTCGGGCTATACATTATCTATCATTTCATCCTCAGCCACGTGGCCGGGTCCATCCTGCCGGGAGGGGTCTGATGCGCCGGTTGGTTCTGAAAATCTTCAAGATATTTCTGCTGGGGCTGTTGGGCCTGCTGGGGATCTTGCTGGTCTTCGGCGCGGTGGTCTACCTGCGCTGGCCCTGGTGGGTCGGCTTTTTCGTGCTGATGGGGCTGCTGGGGCTCTGGGTCGGCTGGCTGTTCATCCGGAAACTACTTCGCCGCAACCAGGAACAGCAGTTCGTCGATCAGATCATCGACCAGGACGAGGACTTTCTCCAGACCATGGCCGGCAAGGAGCGGGACAACCTCCAGGAGCTTCAGGACCGCTGGAAGGAGGCCATCGCCGCCCTGCGGAACAGCCAGCTCAAAAAACAGGGCAATCCGCTCTTCGTGCTGCCCTGGTACCTGATCGTGGGGGAGAGCGGGGCGGGCAAGTCCACCGCCATCTCCAGCGCCCGGCTTTCCGCCGTCTTCGGGGAGATCGCCCAGGCCCCGGGCCTGTCCGGCACCCGAAACTGCGACTGGTGGTTTTTCGAGGACGCCATTCTCATCGACACGGCGGGCCGGTTCGCCGTGCCGGTGGACGAAGAGCGGGATCGGGAGGAATGGCAACGCTTCCTCGGCCTGCTGGCCAAATACCGCAAGCGGGAGCCGCTCAACGGCCTGGTGGTCACCGTGTCCGCCGACAAGCTGCGCCAGGACGACGCGCCGGAGGAAATGAAGCGACAGGGCAAGATCATCCGGGCCCGAATCGACGAGCTGATGCGGGTGCTGGGCGCCAAGTTCCCGGTCTACGTGCTGGTGACCAAGCTGGACCGGATTCAGGGGATGGTCCAGTTCTGCGACGCGTTGCCCGACGACAGCCTGGAACAGGCCTTTGGCCGGATCAATCTGGCCCCGGACAAAGGGCCGGAATCCTTCTTCAACCGGGCCATGGCGGCCATCGGCGACCGGCTGCGGGAGCTGCGGCTGCTGCTCATCGGCCGGCCGGGGGTCCAAACCGCCGAGGCGGAGCTGCTGCTCTTCCCCGAGGAGTTCGAACGGCTCACGCCCGGCCTCAAATCCTTCGTCGCCACCGCCTTCAAGCAGACCCAGTATCTGGAAACCCCGCTGCTGCGCGGCATCTTTTTCAGCAGCGGACGGCAGGAGGGCGCGCCCTTTTCCCATTTCCTCCGAAACCTCGGCCTCATCGGCGAAGGGGAAATGTTGCCCGACTCCAACCGGGGCTTGTTTCTCAAGGACTTTTTCGCCCGGATTCTCCCGGCGGACCGGCGGCTTTTCGGTCTCACGGAGCGGGCCATCCAGTGGAACCGGCTGACCCGGAACCTGGGTCTCACCTCCTGGGTGGCCCTCGGATTGGCCCTCTGCGGCCTGCTCTCCTACAGCTTCGTCCTCAACCTCAAGGCATTGCGGGACGTGCCTCCGCCGCCCTCCCTGGAGGCGGCCACGTTGATGGGGTCGGAGGAATTGCGGACCATGGAGGAGTTCCGGGTGGGCATTCTGGGGGTGGAGGCCCACAACCGGCGCTGGTTCATTCCGCGCTTCGGCCTGGACCAGAGCCTGAAAATCGAAGACCGGCTCAAAACCCATTTCAGCCGCCTGTTCCGCTCCCGGTTTCTGGAGCGGTTCGACCGGGAGCTGGCCCCGGGGCTGGACCGCTTTTCGACCGGCGCTTCGGCGGAGGAGATGGGACGGCACGTCCGCTTCCTGGTTCGGCGGATTCATCTGGTGGACGGCCGGATCGACGGGGACGCGCCCGACGAACTGGCCAAGTTGCCCGAAGCGCCCTTTTCGGCGGTGAGCCGCACGGCGGGGGCTCGACTGGAACCGTCCCTGGACGTTCCCCTCAACAGCCTGTATCGCTACGACCTGCTCTGGGGCGGGGCGGAACCCGAGAGCCTCCGGCCGGAGCTGGCCCGCCTGCGGGAGGAGTTGCGGACGCTCTTGACCCGCCGACGGCCCGATCTGGGCTGGATCGCCGAATGGGTGGAAACCCGGGGCGACCTGAAGCCGATCACGCTGGCCGATTTCTGGGGCGAGCCGTCGCTGGCGGGTCCCGCGGTGGGCGTCCGACCGGCCTACACGGTGCCGGGACGGGAGGCGATCCGAGCATTTCTGGACGAAATCGACGGGGCCCTGCCGGGCGAGGCGGCCGGGGAATACGCGACGGCCCGCGCCGCCTTTCTGGAGCGGTACGACCGGGACTATCTGTCCGGCTGGAACGAGTTCGTCGTCGCCTTTCCCGCCGGCCGGGAACGGCTGGGGGAGGAACGAACCCCCCACGCCCGGATCGCCGGGGAGATCGGCGGCTCGGACGGACCCTATTTCGCCTTTCTGGGGACGCTGGCGGAGCAGATCGAACCGGTGCGCGACCGAGAGGACGCGCCGCCCTGGGTGGCCCATCTCTACGCCTTTCAGCGGGCCGGCCGGGAACTGGCGGAAGCCGAAGGGGGCGGGTCCGCCGCCGGAGCCGCTGCGGCCACCGGCTTCCTGCGGCGAGCCTTTGGACGCGGCGTGAGCCTCTTTGAACGGGGACAAACCGCGGCGGAACGAGGCCAAGACGCCGCGGAGAGGCTCCGGGAACGAATCGGGTCCGACGAGATCCGTCTGGACGCGGAGAAGGACCTGAAACCCTACCTGGAAGGACTGGCCGTGATCGCCGAGGCGTCCGCCTCCCGCCGGGAGGCGTTCCGCATGGCGGGGGAGGTCTTCGCCGACGATCCGGTCACCTCGGCCTCGCCCTTCTACGCCGTGGCCGGCGCGGTGGACCGCATGGCGGCCGCCACCGGGAACCCCGAAAGCGCGCTCTGGCCCATCCTTCGCGGACCTCGGGAATTTCTGTGGGACTTCTTTCGCAACGAGGCGGCCTGCCAGCTTCAGCGGGAGTGGGAGAGCGGAGCCCTGTTCGAGTTCCGGCGAAATCCGGAACCGGCGGTGGTGGACGCCTTTCTCCAGGGCCCGGCCGGTCCCTTCGTCAGTCGGCGGGCCGGGGGCGGCTACTTTCCCCGGGAAGCCTTCGGCGACAAACTGGACTTTGCGGGCGGATTTTTCTCGGGCGTGAACCGCCTCGCCGTGGAACAGGCCCAGCGCCGACGGGCCCGGGAGCAGAAAGACCTGTACCGGGTCAACGTGCAGGGCTCCGGCGCGGACGTGAACCCCGGGGCCCAGGTTCGGCCCAGCGCCACGATCCTCCGACTGCGCTGCGACGACGGAGATCAGGAGCTGGAGAACCTCAACTTCCCGGTGGACCGCACCTTCGTCTGGCGGCCGGAAACCTGCTCCGAGGTGAGCATTTCCATCGAAGTGGGGACCCGTGAATTGACCTACCGGTTCGGCGGAGAGCTGCCCTTCCGCAGCTTCGTTCGGACCTTCCGGGACGGAGTCCAGCGGTTCACGGCCGGCGATTTTCCCGGCCACGCCGCCGCGTTGGAGCGAATGGGGATCACCCACGTCAACGTCTTTTACAAACTGAGCGGCGAAGTCTCCGGGGCGGCCGGCCATGAAACCGGCCCCAAACCCGGCCAAGCCCCCGAAAGGATCACCCGATGCTGGGCCGGCTGAGGCGGCGGTCCTGGCGGTGGGCGGCCTTCGGGAAACACCCGGTGGCCGCCGACTTCCTTCGGATCGGCCCCGAAGACCCGGTGCTCTCGGCTTTCGGCCAATGGGTGGCCGCGGGGTTTCCCGGTCGGGAGCAATGCGCGGAACGGTATTCCTGGCGCTTTTTCGCCCCGGGCGCGGCCGGGGAGCTGGTTTGCGGTCTGCTGACCGGGAGCGGCGATCGGGTGGGACGGCCGTTTCCCTTCGCGGTTCTGGGAACCGGGCCGTACAAAGGCTGGGAAAAATCCTGGACCCTGCTGCCCCTGGCCCTGGAGGAGGTCTGGCGACGGCTGGAATATTTCCCCGGCCGGGCGTTCCAAACCGTTCCGGACCTGAAAGACGAAATGGCGGAACTCCGCATGCCCGCGCCAAAATGGGACAAATGGAAAGCGGAGGCGGCGGGCCTGCCGTCCGGAGAACCGCCGGAACCGAGCGCGGCGGAAAACGGCATGGCGATCTACGATTTGTGCCCGGGTTCGCCCGAGGAACGGCTGGCCTGCCTGATGGCCGCGACTTCGGCCGTGGCCCGCTCCACCGGAAAACCGCCCGCCGCGGTCTTCGCCGGGGGCGGATCGGAGCCTCGGCTGGCGGTGCTCTTTCGCCCCCTGCGGAAGTCCGATTTTTCCCGCCTCTGCGCACCGGATTTCCCCCATTGACAGCGGCGGTGAATCTTCTTAATCTGTACAAGTGTAAAGGAAAAACTGTAGGAAATTCAGTCCTCGTCCGATCCGCCGCCTCTCCGACGTCGGACGAAACCATTCGGCGGCTTCCGCCGAATTCCTTCCCTTATCCCGCCTGGAGGAACCACGACCATGACGCCCCGGGAATGCATTCAATCGGGTGATCTCGCCGAAGCCCGACATCAACTCACCCAAGCGGTCAAGAGCCGTCCCGGCGACGCCGCGGCCCGCTCCCTGTTGGCCCGGGTGTTGCTGTTCCTGGGCGAGTGGGACAAGGCCGACCGCCATCTGGACATGGCCGCGACCCAGAACCCCGCCGCCGCCGAAAGCCTGCTGGCCTGCCGGGGGCTGGTTCAGGCGGAAAAGGAGCGGGCCGCCGTCATCGCCGGGAGCGAACGGCCGGGTTTTCTTTCCTCCGACACCGGGTTTGCGGAGGTGCTGCTGGGGGTGCTCCAAGCCCTGCAATCCGGAGACGCCGACGCGGCGGCCGCCCGGCTGGCGGAGGTGGAGCAACGACGGCCGCCGCTCTCCGGGACCGTCAACGGAACCGAATTCTCCGGGTTTCGCGATACCGACGATCGCCTGCGACACGTGCTGGAAGCCTTCGTCCATGGCCGATACGTCTGGGCGCCCTTTTTCGCGATTCGCGAACTGCGAATGGACCCGCCCGCCAATCTGCTGGATCTGCTCTGGGCCCCGGCCGCCCTCACCACATGGGAGGGGTTGACGTTGAACTGCTTTCTCCCGGTCGGCTATCCGGAAACCACCGCGGCGGGCGAGCCGGATCACCGGCTCGCTCGGCGAACCGACTGGTCGGACCTGGGCGCGGGGCTGGAAAAAGGACTGGGGCCGCATGTGTACGAAATCGGCGAGGAGGACATCGGCCTGCTGGACATCCGGGAGCTGAACGTCACGCCGTTTGGCGCGCCGGAAGACGCCGCCGAAACGGAGGCCCGAAACGATGATTGACCTTTCGCCGCTGCTGGAACCGATTTCCGAGGACAACCCGGCGGGAGAGGATCTGCGTTACGATCCGGTTTCCGACGCCATCAAGGAGGCCCGGCGGGCGGACGACCCGCTGGACCGCGGCGATTGGCAACAGGAGTTGAAAACCTCGGACTGGCTTGAAGCGGTGAAACTGGCCCGGGGTGCTCTGGAGAAGAAAGGAAAAGACCTTCAGGTGGCCGTCTGGCTGGCGGAAGGACTGACCTACACCAACGGCTTCGAAGGCTTCGCCGCCGGCTGCCGATTTCTCCGGGACCTGATGGAATCCTTTTGGGACACCCTCCACCCGGTCATCGAGGACGAAGACGACTTCGAGCTTCGATCCGCCCGTCTGGAGTTTCTGAACAACAACGGTCCCTTCGCCCTTTCCCAGGCGCCGGTGACCGATCCCCGGGAATCGGCCGGCTTCAGCTTCGCCCAATACCGGGAATCCCGAGACGTGGGCTACGAGGGCGACGCCCGGAATCCCGAGGCCCGCCGGGAGAAGATCGAGGACGGAAAAACGCCGCCGGAGGATTTCGACAAGGCGGTGCTCAAGACCTCCAAGGCCTTCTACGCCAAAATGGCCGAAGACGTTGGGGCGGGGATCGCGGCCTTTGAAGCCTTGGACCAATTGGTGGATGAACGGTTCGAACGGGACGCGCCGCGCCTTTCGGACCTGGGAAATATCCTGAGGGAAATCCAGCGGCTGGCCGACCGATTGCTGGCCGAAAAACGGGAAAAGGAGCCCGATCCCGAGCCCGAGGCGGAAGCGTCCGAGGAAACGGAAGCCGCTTCGACCGGAGAAGCCGACGCGCCGGGTCGCCCCCCCGAGACGAGCGAACGCCCCCGGATCGCTCCTTCCGTTCCGCCCGCGTCCCCGGCGGAACCGACCGTTTCCGGCCCCGGCCAGCCGGTCCTCCGGTTCGACCGTCTGGCCCCGCCCACCGCCGCGGAGGCCGAAGCCTGGACGGCGGCGGCGGACGCGCTGGACCGATCCGGCATTCGTTCCGCCCTGGAAATCCTCATGGTCCACGCCCAGGGGGCGCCCTCGGTGCGCGACCGGACCCGGTTTCGGCTGCTCATGGCCAAACTCTGCCTGGAGGCGGAACGACCCGATTTGGCCCGGCCCATCGCGGAGGAGTTGCACGCCCTGGTGGAGGAGCTGGCGCTGGAGCGGTGGGAATCGCCCCTTTGGATCGCCGATCTTTACGAAACCCTCTACAAATGCCTCACCGCCGGCGAGCCCAGCAGCGACGACGAATACAAAGCGGCGGAGCTGCTTCGGAAACTTTGCACCACCGACGTGACCCGGGCCATCGGCTACCGGGTATAAAAGGAGAATTCCCCATGGCCAGAGAAAGCCGCCAGCATACATTGGACCGCGTCCGGTCTCCCCGGGTTCAGATCACCTACGACGTGGAGATCGGCGACGCCATCGAAATGAAGGAAATCCCCTTCGTGGTCGGCGTCCTCTCCGACCTCAGCGGCAAGCCCGAGGAGCCGCTGCCCAAGCCCAAAGACCGGAAATTTATCGAGATCGACCGGGACAATTTCGACAACGTCCTCGCCGGCATGAAGCCCCGCGCCGCCTTTCGGGTGGACAACAAGCTGACCGACGACGACAGCCAGCTCGCGGTGGAACTCAAGTTCAAGTCCATGGAGGATTTCTCCCCAGAGGCCGTGGCCGGACAGATTGAACCGCTGCGGAAGCTGGTGGAGACCCGCGAGCGGCTTTCCGAGCTGTTGAGCCGATTGGACGGCAACGACCGACTGGACGAGCTTCTCCAGGACGTCCTCTCCAACAGTGAATCCCTGGAGAAGCTGAAAACGCAAACCGGCGCGGAATCGGAGGACGCTTCCGCGCCCGATTCCGAGCAATAGGAGGGGACACATGGCCGAACAGCAGACCGAAGCCGCCCCGGCGGCCGCCGAAGAAACCGAATCCGCGCCGGAACCCAGCCTGCTGGATGAAATTCTGGAAAAAGGCCGGATGGTCCGAGAGGAAAGTCAGCGGGGGCGGGCCACCGACATCATCGGCGAGTTCGTCCGCCAGGTCTCGGAAGGCGCCATGGTCGCCTCCAAAAGCGCCGAGGCCACCATCAACGCCCGGATCGCCCAGATCGACAAGCTGATCTCCGACCAGCTCAACGAGGTCATGCACCATCCCGACTTCCAGAAGCTGGAGGCCTCCTGGCGGGGACTGAGCTACCTGGTGTACAATTCCGAAACCAGCGAGCGGCTGAAAATCCGGGTGATGAACATCTCCAAGAAGGACTTGGTGAAGGATTTCGAGCGGGCCAGCGAATTCGACCAGTCGGCCTTGTTCAAGAAAATCTACGAGGAAGAATTCGGCATGTTCGGCGGGGCCTCCTATGGCGCGCTGATCGGGGATTACGAATTTTCCAACCATCCCCAGGACATGGCCCTGCTGGAGGAACTTTCCCACGTCGCGGCCGCCGCGCACGCCCCATTCATTTCCGCCGCGGACGCCGGCCTGTTCAACCTGGAAAGCTTCACCGACATCGGCCAGCCCCGGGACATGGCCAAGATCTTCCAGAGCGTGGAATACGCCAAGTGGAAGTCCTTTCGGGAGTCGGAGGATTCCCGATACGTGGCCCTGGCGGTCCCCCACATCCTCATGCGGCTGCCCTACGGCCAGACCACGAAGCCGGTGGAAGCCTTCAACTTCGAGGAAGACGTCAGCGGGCTGGACCACGGCAAATACCTGTGGGGCAACGCCGCCTACGCCCTGGGCACCCGGTTGACCGACGCCTTCGCCAAGTACGGCTGGACCGCCGCCATTCGCGGCGTGGAGGGCGGGGGGCTTGTGGAAGGATTGCCCACCCACACCTT
>CAYFVR010000058.1:10362-14779 GCA_964346545.1 uncultured Desulfobacterales bacterium
CGCTTCGCCCACTACCTCAAGTCCATCATGCGGGACAAGGTGGGCAGTTTCATGACCCGGAAGAACGCGGAGGATTTCCTGAACCGGTGGATCAGCAACTACGTGCTGCTGGACGACGACGCCGGGCAGGAGGCCAAGGCCAAATATCCGCTGCGGGAAGCCCGGGTGGAAGTGGCCGAACAGCCCGGCAAACCCGGCGCCTACCGGGCCGTGGCCTTTTTGAAGCCCCATTATCAGCTGGACGAACTCACCATTTCCCTTCGGCTGGTGTCCGAACTTCCGCCGCCGGCCAAGGGATAGCCCGTCGAAGCGGGCGCCCGCCCGCCCGGGCAACCTTGGATCAACCTTATTTTAGGAGGGCCGAATCATGGCTTTTGACGCATTTCTTAAAATCGAGGGGATTGACGGAGAATCCACCGACGACAAGCACAAGGACTGGATCGAGATTCTGTCCTTCAGCCACGGAGTCACCCAACCCAGGTCCGGGTCGGTCAGCAGCGGGGGCAGTCGTTCATCTCAGCGGACCGACCATGCCGATTTCAGCGCGGTCAAGGCTCTGGACAAAGCCAGCCCCAAGCTGAACCTGTATTGCTCCAACGGGGACCACGTCAAAACCGTCACCGTGGAGCTTTGCCGAGCCGGCGGCGACAAGCAGAAGTACATGGAATACAAGCTGGAAGACGTGATCGTCACCTCGGTCGCTCCCGGGGGCTCGGCCCAAGGAGGGGAATCGCTGCCGCTGGAACAGGTTTCCTTCGCCTACGGCAAGATCACCTGGACCTATACGGAGACCGATCACAAGACCGGCAAGGCCAAGGGCAACGTCTCCGCCAATTGGGATCTGCACGCCAACAAGGGCGGATGATCCGGTCGGGGCCGGTCGGGGATGGTTAGATGGGGAAAGAACCCGATGCATTGCGTTACTCGGTGCTGGACCGGCTCGTGGCCGACGACCACGAGTCGGCCCGGCCGGGCTTCAGTCAGGTGCGGCGTTGGGTGATTCGCGATCTGGAAAACCTGCTCAACACCCGCCGCCGCATCCTGGAACCGCCGGACGCCTATCCGGAAATCCAAAAGTCTTTCTACCGGTACGGCCTCCCCGATTTCTCCGCCCGGAACCCAAAAAGTCCCTTCGCCCGGGTGCGATTGCAGCAGGAGGTGGAGGAAACCATCCGCCTGTTCGAACCGCGATTGGAAAACGTGACGGTGCGGGTGGAAGACCAGGACGGCCTGCGGGGCCGTCTCAAATTTCGCATTTCCGCCGTCCTGGTGGTGGAACCCTACGAGGAGCCGGTCCTGTTCCACACCGTGATCGATTTGAATCGGGGCGAGGCGAAGGTGTCGGGATAGCAATCTTCGAACGGTAGGGGCGCTGCTTGCCGCGCCCCGGCCCCAGCGGGCAGGGGAATGCCATTCAAGAAAATAGGGCAGGGCGTGAAGGAAGGAACCCGCTGGATGGACCCAGATAAATTGGCATTCGTTCTCCACGCACCGGGGCGCGGCAAGCGGCGCCCCTACATCGGGACGGACGCAAGAAGCCCTTACATCGGTTTGAAATTGGCGACGAGGTTTTATGGACGACCCGCTGTTTGAATATTTCGAGCGCGAGCTGACCTTTTTGCGGGGGATGGGCGCGGAGTACGCCCGGAAATATCCCACCGTGGCGGGTCGTCTACAACTGGAGGCGGATCACTCCCCGGACCCGCACACGGAGCGGTTGATCGAAGCCTTCGCCTTTCTGGCCGGGCGGATTCACAAAAAGCTGGACGACGATTTTCCGGAAATCACCGAGTCGCTGTTCCAGATCGTCTATCCCCACTACGTGCGCCCGATTCCGTCCATGACCATCGTGGAATTCCTCCCGCTGGTCAAAAACCTGACGCCTTCGGGATACACCATTCCGCCGGGCACGCCGCTGTTTCGGAAACACGGAGAGGAGCGCTGCCAGTTTGAAACCCGCCAGCCGGTGGACCTGTGGCCGGTGTCGGTGGCCGAAGCGGAGTACCGGGATCCGCCCCGGCCCGTGGCCGGCGCCATGGGCGCCCTGCGGCTCCGGCTCCGGACCCACAACCAAACCCCGTTTTCCAAACTGGGCTGGAAATCGCTGCGAATTTTCCTCAACGGACAGGCCCAGCAAGTCTATCCGCTCTACGAATTCCTGCTCAACCGGGTTCGGCGCATCGAGTGGGCTTCGGGCAACGCCAAGGGCGTGCTGCGGGAAGACGCCGTCCGGCCGGTGGGCTTCGAGCCGGGGGAGGCCATGCTGCCCCAGCCGAGACGGAGTTTTCCCGGCTATCGGCTGCTGAACGAGTATTTCACCTTTCCGGAGCGGTTCCGGTTTCTGGACCTGACCGGGCTGGATGGATTGAAGGGGCGGGACGCCGGGGAGACGCTGGACCTGTGGTTCTACCTGGACCGAGCCGCCGGGGCCAATCAGGCGGTCGGGCCGGAAAACTTCCGCCTGCACGCCGCGCCGGCGGTGAACCTGTTCCGGCGGATCGCGGAGCCCATCCGGGTCAGCCGGGAACGATCCGAATATCCGCTCATCCCCGACATCCGGCGGCCCAACGCCACCGAGATTTTCAGCGTGGACCGGGTGACCGCGACGGCGGAAAACCGGCTGGACGAAACCATGGACTACCGGCCGTTCTATTCCGTCCGCCATCATCTGGAAGGGGATGACACCCGGGGCGCCTATTGGCACCAGACCCGTCGGCCCTCGGGCCGGGCCCACGACAACGGCACCGACGTGTTCCTTTCCTTCACCGATTTGGAGCTGGTCCCCGCCGACCCCGGCGTGGACGTGGTGACGGTTCACTGCACCTGCACCAACCGCGACCTTCCGGCCCGGTTGCCCTGGGGAAGGGGCCGTTCCGACGCCCCATCCCCGGGAACGTCCGCCGAGGGGGAAGACGCCGAGGAAAAAGGGGCCGCCGTCCATTCCGACTTCACCATGGAGCTGGCCGCGCCGGTGGCCGGTATCCAAACGGTGATCCGTCCCACGCCCACCCGGCGGCCGGGCCTTTCCGGGGCCCTGCAATGGCGGCTGGTGTCCCACCTGTCCCTGAACTACATGTCGGTGGTGGAAGAAGGGACCGACGCCTTCCGGGAGCTGCTGCGGGTTTACGATTTCGATCAGTCGCCCTCCACCCGGCAGCAGATCGACGGAATCGCCCGGATCGATTCCCGGCACGTCACCCGCCGCCTGGGCAACGCCTTCGTCCGGGGCGTGGAGGTGACGCTGACCCTGGACGAGGACAAGTTCGTGGGCGCGGGACTTTTCCTCTTCGCCGGCGTTCTGGAGCGTTTTCTGGCCCAGTACGTTTCCGTCAACGCCTTCGTCCAAACCGTGCTGCGAACGGTGGGACGGGAAGGGATTCGCAAGCGATGGCCGCCGCGGAGCGGAACCCAGGTCCTGGTCTGAGGGACCGGCTTTTCCGGGAGTTCTACCGCTTCTCCTTTTTCCGGGCGGTGCGGCTGCTGGAAGCCTTCGACGGACGGGCCAAGCCCTTGGGCGAAACGCTTCGGCCGTCGGAAGAGCCGGTTCGGTTTCGGGTGCGGCCCGGCTTCGCCTTCCCGCCCAACGAGATCGAGGGGCTGGCGGAGTCGGAACGGGGCGGCCCTCCGGAACTGTCGGTGGCCTTTCTGGGATTGATCGGTCCGTCCGGCGTTCTGCCCGACTGGTACAACGAGCTGGCCCAGAAGAAAAGCCGCCGGGGCGACCGGGTGTTCACCGACTTTCTGGACCTGTTTCACCACCGGCTCATCACGCTCTTTTACCTGGCCTGGAAGAAATACCGCTTTCCGGACAGCTACCGCGCCGGGGGCGGGGACCGGCTCTCCCGCCATCTGTTGAGCCTCATCGGGCTGGGAACGCCGGGCCTGCTGCCCATGATCGGCCTGCCGGCGGAGGCGCTGACCTACTGCACCGGCCACCTCTCCCGAGACATCGCCTCGGCCGCGGCCATCGAAGGCGCGGTGGCCTATCTCGCCGGAACCGACGCCCGGGTGGAGCAGTTCATCGAACGGCGGCTGCCCCTGGCGCCCGAGGACCAGACCCAAGTGGGCATGGCCAACGCGCGGCTGGGGGAGGAGACGGTTTGCGGCAGCTTCGTCTGGGAACGCCAGACCCGTTTCCGGGTTCATCTTGGCCCCATGGGTTACGCCGGATTCCTTCGGTTTCTGCCCGACGGGGACATGCTTCGGCCCATCTTCGCCCTGGTGCGGTACATGGTGGGCGTGGAATTCGAGTTCGAAATCCGCGTTCACCTGCGAGTGGAGGAGACGCCGCCGCCCATCCTCGGGGCGCCCACCCCGGAAGCCGGCGCGGTTCGGCTGGGCTGGGCGGGATGGTCCCGCCACCCGGACCTGGCCATGGACGAAAACCCGTACGTGACGTTTCAGTCGCCGGAACCGT
>CAYFVR010000058.1:14879-17531 GCA_964346545.1 uncultured Desulfobacterales bacterium
CGCCGATCGCCAATGCATAAGGAGGCCCCGCCATGGCCCAGACCAATCTGAAGGCGCTGATTGAAAAGCTGAATCCCGTCACCCGAAAGGCCCTGGAATCGGCGGCCGGTCTCTGTCTGTCCCAGACCCACTACGAGGTGGACGTGGAGCATTTCCTGGTCCGTCTGCTGGAAAGCGAAAACACCGACGTTCATCGGATTTTGCGCCATTTCGAAATCGATCCCGACCGGGTCATCACCGATCTGGGCCGGGCCATGGAATCCTTCAAAAGCGGCAACAGCCGCACCCCGGCGCTCTCCCCGCGCATTCCGGCGATGGTGCGGGAGGCGTGGTTGCTGGCCTCGGTGGAATTCGGCGCGGCCGGCGTCCGATCCGGCCATATTCTGCTGGGGCTGCTGGACAACCCGGAAAACGCCCGGATGGTGAAGGAGAGCGCCCCCGATCTGCGAAACATTTCGGTGGAAACGCTCCAGGCCAATTTTCACGATCTGACCCAGGATTCCGAGGAAGCCAAACAGGCCGGTTCCGCGCAGGCCGCGCCTGGAAAAGCGGGGACGGGCCGGGCGGCGGGAAAACCGGCCGGGGAGCGGGCCCTGGACCAGTTCACCATCAACCTGACCGAACGGGCCCAAAGCGGCGAGATCGACCCGGTGCTGGGCCGGGACGACGAAATCCGGCAGATGATCGACATCCTGATCCGGCGGCGGCAGAACAACCCGATCCTCACCGGCGAGGCGGGCGTGGGCAAAACGGCGGTGGTGGAAGGCTTCGCCCTGCGGATCGCCGAGGGCGACGTGCCGGAACCGCTGAAAAACATCGCGCTCCACGTGCTGGACCTGGGCCTGCTCCAGGCCGGGGCCGGGATCAAGGGCGAGTTCGAAAAGCGGCTCAAATCGGTCATCGACGAGGTGAAGGCGTCGCCGGTGCCGGTCATCCTCTTCATCGACGAGGCCCACACCCTCATCGGCGCGGGCGGCGCCCAAGGCGCGGGCGACGCGGCCAATCTGCTGAAACCGGCGCTGGCCCGGGGCGAACTGCGGACCATCGCGGCCACCACCTGGTCCGAGTACAAAAAGTATTTCGAGAAGGACGCGGCCCTGGCCCGGCGGTTCCAGGTGGTCAAAATCGACGAGCCCGACGAACCGCGCGCCATGGTGATGATGCGGGCCATCGCCCCCTTTCTGGAGCAACACCATCAGGTGATGATCACCGACGACGCCATCATGGACGCGGTGCGTCTCTCCCATCGCTACATCAGCGGACGACAGCTTCCGGACAAGGCGGTCAGCGTGCTGGACACCGCCTGCGCCCGGGTGGCCATCGGTCTCCAGGCCAGCCCGCCCGCCATGGAGGCGGCCGTCCGCGATCTGGGCCAGATCGAGCGGGAAATGAAGCGGCTGAAGCGGGAATCCCTCACCGGCCGGGACCACGGCGAGCGGGTGGCGGCCCTGGAAAGCCGGGATCGGGAGGTGCGGGAACGGCTTTCGGCCCTGGAAAAACGGCTGGAAGAAGAGATGGGCGTGGCGCGGGAGCTGATGGAACTGCGCCAGACAATCTTTGCGTCCGGGGAGGAAGGCGCGGAATCGTCCCCCGATCTTCCCGGTCAGCAGGAGAAATACCGGGAGCTGGAAGCGAAGCTGGCGGAAATCCAGAAGGATGATCCGCTGCTTTCCATCGCGGTGGACGGCAACACGGTCAGCGAGGTGATTTCCGCCTGGACCGGCATTCCCACCGGCCGAATGGTCGCCGACGAAATCGCATCGGTGATGGCGCTCAAGGACAATCTGCAGAAGCGGATCATTGGCCAGGAACACGCCCTGGAATCCATCGCCCAGGTGGTCCAGACGACCCATGCGGGGATCGAGGACCCGTCCAAGCCCACCGGCGTGTTCATGATGGTGGGTCCCTCCGGCGTCGGGAAGACCGAGACGGCGCTGGCGCTTTCCGAACTGCTCTACGGCGGGGAGCAGAACCTGATCACCATCAACATGTCCGAATACCAGGAGGCCCACACGGTGTCCGGGTTGAAGGGATCGCCGCCGGGCTACGTGGGCTTCGGCGAGGGCGGCGTGCTGACCGAGGCGGTGCGGCGACGGCCCTACAGCGTGGTGTTGATGGACGAGATCGAAAAAGCCCACCCGGACGTGGCCGAGCTGTTCTACCAGGTTTTCGACAAGGGTCGGCTGGAGGACGGGGAAGGGCGGGTGATCGATTTCAAGAACACGCTGATCATCCTGACCTCCAACGTGGGCACGGATCTCATCATGAAATCCTGCGCCGACGACGAAACCATGCCCGATCCCCCGGCGCTGGCGGAGATGTTGCGGCCGGAATTGCAGAAGCATTTCAAGCCGGCCTTTCTGGGCCGGCTCAAGGTGGTGCCCTACTACCCGATCACCGACGAAAACATGCGGGCCATCGTCCGCCTCAAGCTGGACCGAATCGCCCGGCGGATGCGGGAAAACCGGAACGTGACCTTTGTCTACGACGACGAAATCGTGGAAACCATCGCCTCCCGCTGCACCGAGGTGGACAGCGGCGCGCGGAATATCGACCACATCTTGACGAATACGCTGCTGCCGGAGATGTCTCAAGAGATTTTGGCGAGGATGGCGAAGGGGGAGGGGATTCGGGAGGTGAGGGTGACGGTGG
>CAYFVR010000058.1:17631-20800 GCA_964346545.1 uncultured Desulfobacterales bacterium
ATGGAGGTGCAACATGGCCTTTGCGCGTCAATATACGGAAACGGAAGTGCGCGGTATGCTTCGAATCATGGAAGGGAACGTTAACCAGTTCAGCCCGGTTCCCGCCAACAAGCGAAAACCGGCCCATGCGGTCAAGGAGCATGGCGGAGCGGATTTTCTGTCGATGAAAAACCGGGTTCTCGCCGCGGGCAATCCCAAGAAGACGTCCGCCTACAAAGATTTCGACACCATGGTGAAGGCCACGACGGAAATCCTCAATTCGGCCGCCGGCCAGACCGAACTGGCAAAGCTCGACAACGGAACACAGAAACGGGCGACAATCCGAGCCAACCTTACAAACGGAAATTACCACGCCTGCAAGGTGGAGACGACCAACCGGACGGATCTGAGCGCCAATGAGAATTTCAAACGGGCCACGGCGGGCATGGTGATCTGCGAAAAATTTGTCGGGGATCTTCTCCAGTTCCAGACCAGTTTCCCGACGACCCTTGCGTGATTCCATTTTCAAAACCGGTCTTTCCGACTCCATGGCGCGGTCGAAAAGACCGGTTCGGGACTTTTAACCCCAATGCCGTTCGCTTTGACGATTTCAATGGATGACGGCGCCGAATTGGCCAAAGGGCGTATGGGATACGCCCATGCAACATTTCGCATAAATGAACGATACTGTTTTTAAATCGAACGCTTTTGGACGGGAACCGCGAAACAACAGAGGCTTCCATGACGGAAACCAACAATCAAGGCGAAATCCAAATCCATGTGGGACCCCGACCGGAATCCCGTTCGGCCGACCCCGCCGAACCGTTTCGCGTCCTCGTCGCCGCCGATCTGATGGGCCGGTCGCCTCGGAAGCCGCTGGAACTTCGCCGTCCGATTTTCGTGGACCGGGACAACCTGGAAGATCTGCTGGAGTGGCTCGCGCCGGAACTGTCCCTGGAAATCGCGTCGGGAGCGCCGCCGATTCAACCGCGTTTCCGGGAAATCGACGACTTTCATCCCGACCAGATCCTCGGGCCGCTGGAGAATTGGCTGGATCAACATGGGGACGCGCTAAAATCGGCGGGAACGGAATCGCCGCCGGAATCTCCGGAGAAAACGGCGACCCGGGAAGCCCAAGAAGACCCGCCATCTCCGCAATCGGATGCCCCACCCGCCACCAAAGCGGGGTTGCTGGACCAAATTCTCGACGCATCCGAAAGCGGCCAAGAGAGCGAGACCCGGAAACCGTCGCCCCCGAAACCGCTTCCCGACGACGTGATGGAATCCATCGTCGCGCCCCATCGCGTGGCGAAACCCGATCCCCGTGAGACGCTGCTTCGGGGCAACCGGGAAGCCCGGTTGGGCGAGCTGCTTCGCCGGGTGCTTCACCATCCGGAATTTCAGGCGCTGGAATCGGTCTGGCGGGGCCTGCGCTGGCTGGTCCGAAACGTGGAAACGGACGCCGATCTCCAAATCTACGTCATCGACCTGAGCCGGGAGGAAATCGCCGAATCGGAAGCGTCAAAGGCCCTGTTCCGGCCCGAACCCGGCGAACCGCCCTGGACCGCCGTGACCGCGCTTCATTCCTTCCGCCCGACCGGCGAGGACGTTGCCACCCTGACCCGCCTCGCGGAGGAAGCGGCCGCCGCCGGAACGCCGTTCATCACCGGCGCGACGGACGCCTGGGTCGGCTGCGAACGACTGGCGGACACGCCCGATCCCGACGATTGGACCGATTTTCCGAAACCGCAGGGATGGGACGAACTCCGAGAACAGGACGCCGCCAGCTACCTGGGATTGGCGCTCCCCCGGTTCCTCCTCCGCCTGCCCTACGGCGCCAAAACCGATCCGGTGGACGGGCCGGCGGATTTCGAGGAAATGGCCGATCCGCCGAACCACAAGGATCACCTTTGGGGCCATCCGGGGCTGGCCTGCGCCAAGCTGCTTTGCGACGCCTTTCGCCGGAGCGGCCTGGGATTTCGCCCCGGCGAGGTGCTGGACATCGACGGCCTGCCGGTCTTCGTCTACCAACGGGACGGCGAAAGCGCCACCACGCCGACCGCCGAAGTCTATCTGACCGAACGAGCCGCCGCCCAAATCCTGAAGGCCGGATTCATGCCGCTGCTTTCCTTCAAGCACCAGGATCGGATTCGGCTGGCCCGGTTTCAATCCATCGCGGAACCGGTCGTCGGGCCGGTGAGATAAAACCGGAGGAAACGGTTCAACGCGCCTTCGGCAACAGAAACCCCTTGGCCACCATCTCCCGGACGATGCCGCAAATCGGGCCGGAGATTTTTTCCATCGGCTCGTTCAATTGGCCCGCCATTTCGGCCATCAGGGTTTCCAGGGTTGTGGCCCCGTCGCAACGGGCCACCAGCCGGGCGATGAACGGGTCGGCGTTTCCCGTGAACTGGAAGCCCTCGGACAGCCGGAGGCGAAACGTTTCGTCCACCCATTCCCCGTCTTCGGGCGCGGAGGTCCGGTCCAGCCGGACGGCGGGAGAGACCTGGAAAGACGCCTTGAGCAATCCGGCGTCGTCGGTCGCGACCAGAAAATCTTGGCGGTCCAGCACCCCCAGCACCGCATCGCCGCAGGGACCGCGCATGTCTTCCGGAACTTCGTCGGCCCGGAACCAGTTTTCGGTCCCGTCGCGCCGCCGCAACGTGATTCCGCCGAAGCCGATGGCGGTGATCTTGTGGGATTCGAAATAGGCGACCCATTCGGACAGGCGGCGCTCCATGCCCTCGGGATCGTCCCGGTCGGTCTGCTTCAGCCAGGTGTGGGCGTAATTTTCCGGGTCGGTGGAATCGGTGCGCAACACCCAGACGTCGCAGCCGTTGTCCATGCACCAGCCGTGAATCCGGTCCCGCCAGTCGCCGGCGGAAAATTCCGCCCAGTTGATCAAAAACTGGGCCATCCCGCCGGGGGCCAGATAGTCGGGAACCTCCCGGATGATCCGTTCGCAGAAGTGGTCCCCGGTCATGCCGCCGTCCCGGAAGCGAAACCGGTTTTCCGGAGAAATGACGAAGGGCGGGTTGCCGACGATGAGGTCGAAGGTTTCCTCGGCCACCGGCTCGAAAAGATCGCCTTCCCGGAAGTCGGCGTTGGCAATGTCGTTGAGCCGGGCGTTGAATCGGGAGAAGGCGATGGCCCGTGGATTGCGGTCCACGCCGACCACTTCCCGAGCGTC
>CAYFVR010000059.1:0-16091 GCA_964346545.1 uncultured Desulfobacterales bacterium
CAGGGCATTGGGCGGGGGATCGCCGACGATCTCGTCCGGAGGGGATATCGGCTGTCCTTGGCGGACAAGGACGCCGAGGCCGGGGAAGAAGCGATGGATCGCTTGGGGAATCTGGGGACTGTTCATTTCCGGTCGGCCGACGTCTCCGACGAAGCCCAGGTGCGGGACTGGGTGGCCGACGCGATGGACCGATTCGGCCGGATGGACGGGCTGGTCAACAACGCCGGCATTTCGGACCCGGACGGCGGCCCGGTGGAGGAAATCGAACTGGCGGAGTGGAATCGGATCATCGGCACCAACCTGACCGGATATTTCCTGACGGTCAAGCACGCGGTCCCGCATCTGCGAGCGGCCCGGGGGGCGGTGGTAAACATCGCATCCACCCGCGCCTTTCAGTCGGAGGCGAACACCCTGGCCTACGCGGCGTCCAAGGGCGGAGTGACGGCCCTGACCCACGCCATGGCCGTCAGCCTGGGGCCTGAAATCCGGGTCAACGCCGTCAGTCCGGGGTGGATCGACGTTTCCAAGTGGAAGAAGGGCGCTCCCCCGGTGGACGAAACCCTCCGGCCCGGCGACCACGAGCAGCACCCCGCCGGTCGGGTGGGTCGCCCCGAGGACGTGGCCGCCATGACCGCCTTTCTCCTCTCCGAGGCCGCCGGCTTCGTCACGGGCGCCAACATGACGGTGGACGGCGGGATGAGCCGCCGAATGATCTATTTGGATTGAAGGCGGCGGGCGAAAGCGAGTCCCTTCGGGTTGACATCCGATCGGAACGTCGATACCTTTTAACTGTTCCAACCCAAAGAAACCCGTATGCAAGGAGACGGAATGGACTTTAAAATTCATTTGGAACGAGCCTGGAGCCTGACCATCGAAGTCCTCGTTCCGCTTATCCTGATGACCCTGCTTTGGTCGGTGCTGTCGTTCATCAGCCTCGGCATCTTGGCGCCGGTGGTCACCGCGGGCTATTTCCAGTCCATTTTGCAGCTGATTCGCAACGGACGTGAACCCCAGGTGCAGGATCTGTTTTCCGAAATGCGGCTCTTCCTGCCGTTGCTGGGTTTCGGCGTCGCGGTTTTCGTGCTGACCATGATCGGCTTTTCCCTTTTCTTCCTGCCGGGCGTGGTCATCATCTGCGGCATCACGTTTGTCTGCCTCTACATGTTTCCGTTGATGACCGACCGGAGCTACGGCTTGATCGACGCCGTCAAGGAAAGCACCCGAATGGTCACCGGGGACGACCTCATGGATCACCTCATCACGGCGTTGCTGTTCATCGCGATCACCGCCGTGGGCAGCTCGGTCTTCATCGGCTGGATTTTCACCCAGCCCTTGGCGACCATATTCCTTCTTTCCGTCTACGAGCAAAAGGTGACCGGGAATCCGCCTCCGGCCAAAACCTCCGGCGATTCGCCGCCTCCGCCGCCCCGTTCGGACGATTCCGATCCCGACGGCGGACTCAGGCAAAAAATGTAGTCGGAATCCCAATCTCCCGTCCTTCGAAGCGGTTCATCCAAATAAAGAAACGCCCGGTTCCCTCTCGAAAGGGAAGCCGGGCGTTTCCGTTTTTTGGAGGCGGTCGCCCCGCCGCGGGTTTTCGGGGCGGCGGGGTTCAATCTTCGTCGAAAATTTTGCGGGCCAGGGCCGCGTCCTCGGGACAAAAGACGAAGAGGCACTGCTCGTCCGGCGAGGAGACCGAGCCGTAGACGTAGTTGATGTTGACGCCGGCCTCGCCGAAGCGGCTGGTGACCTTGGCCAGCTCGCCGGGCCGGTTTTTCAGGCGGATGGCGATCACCTCCGCCGTGTCGTAGAGAAAATCCTCGCGCTCCAGCAGGGCGACGGCCTTGTCCGCGGGATCGACCAGCAGCCGGATGAGGGCGAAAGCGGCGGAATCTTTTCGCATGGAATTGTAGCTGGCGCTGGAGGCGATCCGCTTCAGGGATTTCCCCCGGGCCTGAAAAAGGGTCTGCACGTAGGCCGAGGCGTCCTGAATGGCGATGGCGTCGATGTTGACGCCCTCTTGGGAAAGCAGGGTCGAGAGGCGGCCCAGTTCGCCGGGGGCGTTTTTCAGAAAAAGGGAAATTTCGGTTCGGACCATGGCGTTCCTCCGTCGGAATGGGGTGGGGGGGGCGCGGGACCGGCCCGCGCAAGGCGTTGCGACCATACGAAAATCCCCGGATGGCGTCAACCGATTCCGCGCGCTTGCGGCCGGCGCGGAATTTGGCTATGGTGTGCGCGGGCGGGACGGTTTTCGCCCGAATTCCCATCCGGAAATTCTTTCCCAGCGGAGCGAGAGCCATGAGCGAAACGGAATATGTCGCCTACGTGGAGCGGGACATGGAGGAGATCATCCCCTATTTCATCGAGGACAGCAAGGCGGAGATCAAGGGACTGGTGGAGGCCCTGAAGGCGGGGGATTACCAGGCGCTCAAGGATTTCGGCCACAAGATCAAGGGTTCTTCGGTGACGTGCAGCGAAGGATTTCGAGAAATGAGCGACATCGGACTGGCCATCGAGGAGGCGGCCAGGGAGAAGAGGGGACTCAAGGAGATTCAGGGGCTGGTGCGGCGGTTCGTGGACTACGTCAACAATTTGAAGGTGGTCTACGTGGACGAATAGGCCCGGCGCCGGAAGGATGGATCCCCCGAAAACCGTACGGCGGTTCGGCCGGCCGTGAAGGGGGCTATGCGGCCCCGTCCTCGGGCGACCGGTCGATGTTGACGACCCCGAGCTTGACCATGGTGAGGAGGTGGTTGTAGGTCCGCAGATCGGTGAGCGGGCTGGCGTCGATCACTTCCCGAATCTGGCCGTGCTGGAAGACCAGGGTCAACACCTCCTTGAGGCCGGGCCGGGTTTTGATTCGGGAGATTTTCTCCACGTTTTTCTTGTTGATGGTGATGAGGTTGTTGAAGGATGCGCGCCGCAGCAGCCGGAGCGTCTCCACCTCGTGGTTTCCGTCCTCCAGCAGATAGTCCAGATTCTCGGTGATGGTGGGGATGACCACCACCGGCTGCTCTTCGAATGTGGGCGCCCCGCCCCGGCCGGCGAAGATTCGGTACAACGCCTTTCTTCCCACCACCTTGCCGTGAAAGGCGTGGACGATTTGTCCCTCTTTGAAAAAAATGGCTTGGCGCAGCGGCCGGCGGCCGATTTCCATGGTTCCGGTCAGCGCTCGTTTTTCCACGTTGCGCAGCACCTTGACCAGCCATTCCTCGATCCGTAGCTTGAGTTGGCGGGTTTGGGCGGTCGGGGTTTCTTCCGCCAGCACGGTCACCACGTCGTTTTTCAGCAGCTCCGCCAGAATGGAGGCGGCCCGGGGACGGCTCATTTTTCCGCTGTTGATGATTTCCCGGGCGGTGAACTGCTTTTCCACCATGCCGATGATTTTTCGGATGCGCTCCTTGCCGGAACGGTCCACCACCTTGGGCGGAATGTCCTCCCGGCTCGGGGTGAGCAGGGCGTCGAGGTCCGGAATCATGGCGTAAAGGCTTTTGGCTTCGTCGATCAGCCGGCTGCCCTGGAGCAGGGCCGCCATGTTGGTGATGGTGATCTGTTCGGTCTCGGACACCTCCCGGGCGAAAAATTCGAAGAAGCCCTCCTCCTCGTCCATGAGGCCGTAAAAGGCCTCGGCCCCCTCCAAGGCCCCGAACTGGGCCTTGATCAGGTTTCCCTTGCGAAACAGTATGCGGCCGATGGTGCGGCCTTCGCCGGTGGAAAACTCCAATTCTCCGGTTTTGTGGTTGGACTCGACGATCTGCATCACGTCGTTCAGGTTCATCTGGGAGAGATTGCCGCTGAAATCGGCCAGGGACTTGAAGGATTTGGCCTTGGCGGCCCGATCCAGCACCCGATCCATCCGCTCCAGCAGAAAGTCGATTTTCACCGGCTTGCAGACGTAGTCGTCCGCCCCGAGCCGAAGCCCTTCGATCTGATCCGTGGCGTCGGTGCGGCCCGAAAGAAAAATGAAGGGAATGTAGGCGGTTCGTGAGTTTTGGCGGAGCTGTTCGCAGAACTGGTACCCGTTCATGTTGGGCATCTCGATGTCGGAGATGACCAGGTGGGGTTTCAGCTCTGGAATTCGCTTCAGGGCTTCGGCGCCGCTGTTGAAATACTCGGCCTCATAGTCCGCCTTGGATAGTTTGAATTTCAGCAGTCGCCCGATTTTCGGATCGTCGTCGACGATCAGCACCTTACCCTTCATCGTTCCTCCCCCGCGTCCGTCCGCTCCGGCGAAGACGGCGCGGTCCGTGGTTCGGCGTTCGCGGCCCCGGGCCGGTTCATTCGTCGGCCAGCTTGGGGTTGCCGCGGTGGCGGTCCCGGTCCCGTCGGGTTTTCTTTTCCAGATTTTTCGCCAGGGCCTCGGTCAGATCGACGCCGGTCTGATTGGCCAGACAGGCGATCACGAAGAGCACGTCGGCGAGTTCGTCGCCCAGCTCCCCTTCGGCTTCTCCAGGTTTCGGGCTTTGTTCGCCGTACCGGCGGGACATGAGCCGGGCCACCTCGCCCACCTCCTCCATCAGCTGGGCCAGGTTGGTCAGCTCGGAGAAATAGCGAACCCCCACCGTTCGGATCCATCGATCCACCCGGGCCTGATAGGACCGGACGGTGATTTCGGACCCGGCCTTCGAGTCCGTTTTCGGGTTGACCGGCGGCAAGGTCATGGGGCGTTTCGATCCGTCAGATTCGGCCCGCGCCGAAGGCTTCGGTCCAGGCTTCCACCAGTCGTTCGGTCCGTTCGGCCAGCCGGGCGGCGATCACCCGGTTCAGCCGCTCCATCAGCCTCAGTCCCAACGCGGGATTTTCTCCGAATTGCTTCCGCAGCTTTTCGGCGGGAACGGCGAAGGCCCGGACGGCGCTTGCCGCCCGGGCGGCGGCGGTGCGTCGTTCCAGCCCGGCCAGGGCCGACCAGCCGAACACTTCGCCCGCCTGGATTTCGTCCAGGACGATCGGCGTGTCCGTTTCCTCGAAGCGGGCCCGGATGGCCTCTTCGTATTTCACTTCGTCGGTTTTCAGAACGCGGTCCCGAAAGAGCAGGGAGAGTTCCACCGTGCCTTCCAGCAGCCCGAAAATGGCGTCGGCCGGGTCCCCGCCCTGGAAAATGATCGCGTCGGGGGCGTACTCCCGGACCTCCGCCATGCCGGCGATCGTCTCCCGATTCGCCGGATCGAGGCCTTCGAAAAATTCAAAACGGTTCAATGTGTTTCCGTCCATGCTTCCCTCCGTCGGACCCTCCGTCGAGGAGGCTTCGTTTCGCGTGGGGTTGGGATCGTTTGGCCGGGCGTCCGGCCGCCGGGGCCAGCCGAGCATCCAATACAGGATGCCGTACGCAATGATGAATTCCCGAATCTCGTATTGCAGGTTGTGGTATCGGAACACGCGGAAACTGACCATGAACAGGACGGCGCACCCGACGACCAGCGTCCAATGGGCCCAGTGGCCCGCTCGTTCGGCGCCGGATTCCCGGGCGATCAGCCAGGCCGCGCCCCCCAGGGCCAGCGGGAAGGCCGCCGTGTCCGCGGCGGTTTCCATCCGAAAATAGGCCTGAAAGGCGAAGGCCGCGCAGAACATCAGAATATTGTGGACCGACGGCGCCATCGCCCGAAGCGTCGAAAGCGAACCGGCGGCGGGTCGGGCCAGCCGAAGCAGGATCGGCCCGAAGACGAACAGGGCGTAGACGGCCGTGTTCGTGGCCAGTCCGAAGAGTTCGGCCGGCGCCAGATTGTGAAGGTTCGTTTCCGCCTGCCGGTTGTGGGTTTGGAAAAACGGCGGCGATTCGAAACCGAAAATGTGTTGGCCCCAACTGATTTCCTCCAGGGCGGCCAGCAGCGCCGCCGAGGCCAAAATCCAGGGAAGGAGCAGTCCCGCCCGGCCGGGAAGCGGCCGCTCTCGAGGCCGGATTCCTCGAAACCCGCCGTAGACCGCGATCAGCAACAGGACCGCGAAGCTGCCGGTTTCCACCGGACCGCCTTCCCGGGTCCACGCCGCCAGCAGGCCCCGGCGGCCGGCGAACCGCTCCAGCGCAACCAGAGAGGCGGCGACGGCCAGAACCAGGAGATGAAATGCCCCGATCAGGTTTCGCGGAGACCGAAGCCGGGTTGTTCTCCCGGACGCCCGGTCTTCCGGCCTTCGTGCCGTCGTCATCGCGTTTGAATAGCATAGTCCGTCGGAAAGTTAAAGGGAAAGGGGCGGTTGTATGGATTGAAAAAAGTCGAAGCAGCCGGTATAGAAAAGGTTGGGCGATTCCCGAGGAGGGGGCTTCCGGGAGAAAAAGATGCGGAAACGAAAAGGGGGCGGAGAATCTGCGGACGCGCCCCTTCCAGCCGAAGAAACGAAGGAAGACGCATGGGCGAGCGCGAAGCGAATCGAAAATACCGGTTTCATTGGGACCTGATCGGCGACATTGCGCTGGGTCGGCCCAATTTGGGAAATCAGACGCGGCTGGAGGTGTTCCGGCTGATGCAGTTTTGCTTCCGGGACGTGTTGGAGCGGCACGTGGGCGCCGAACGAACCGACCAAATCGCCTACGAGGCGGGGGAGCTGGCCGGTCGCCATTTTTACGCCCATCTGTTGGGCGACGTTCCCGATTTGCCGACGTTTGTCGATCAGTTGCGGAACCGGTTTCGAGAGATGGGCATCGGCATCCTGCGGGCCGAAGAGCTGGACGAGGCCGCCGGGCGGATGGTGCTGACCATTTCCGAGGATCTGGACTGTTCCGGCCTCCCGGAGCTGGACTACGAGGCATGCACCTACGACGAAGGCTTCATCGCCGGTCTGTTCGCCGCCTACTCGGGACGGCGTTTTCGGGTGCGTGAAATCGATTGTTGGTGCACCGGCGACCGCACCTGCCGGTTCGTGGCCGAGGCGGAGACGCCATGAGGCTTTCATGCCCGGTTTTCTCCGGTTGGTTTTTGGATCGGACGTCCGGTTTGCGGCGAATCCCTTTTCGGAAACGGCGATGTCGGACTTGATCCAACGGCCGAGCGAACGGACGAACCGCGCGAAGGCGGAGGCCCGCATTCGGGCGCTGGCCCTCGCCCCCGGGCTGGCCGATTCCCCCGACCGGCTGGCCGAGCTGGCGGAAGCGGTGGCCCAATTGCGGCGCCCGGCGGTTCCCGAATTCGAGGGGCCGGCCGAGCCGACGGAGCCGTTTCTTCGCGGCCGGCTTCCGTCGAGGGTCTGCGACGAACGACGCCCGGCCGCTCCGCCCGAGCTTTCCGACCACATGAGGGCGGTGCGGGATTTCGGCGTGGCCCTGGCCCGGGGCGATCTCTCCGCCGAACTGAACGCGCGGGGCGCCCTGGCGGGGAGTCTCAAATCCCTTCAGGCCAGCCTTCGCCACCTCACCTGGCAGACCCGGGCCATCGCCGACGGCAATCTGGACATCCGGGTCGATTTCATGGGAGAATTTTCCACCGCCTTCAACACCATGGTCTCGAAACTGCGGGAGGCCCAGGATGCCCTGAACCGCCGGAACGCGGAGCTGGACCAGGCCCGGGCCTCGGCCGAAGCGGCCAGCCGGGCCAAAAGCGATTTTCTGGCCAACGTCACCCACGAAATCCGCACCCCCATGAACATCATCCTCGGCTTTACGGAGTTGCTGACCGCCGAGGTGGCCGACCCCCGGCACCGGGAATTTTTGAAGGCGATGGACGCCGGCGGCCGGCTGCTGATGACGTTGATCAACGATATTCTGGATTTGTCCCGGGTGGAGGCCGGCAAGCTGGTGTTGACCCCCGGCCCCACCGATCTCCGCCAAGTGGCCGGGGAGATCGTTCAGCTTTTCGAGGCCCGGGGCGCGGAGAAGAGAATCCGGATCGCGGCGGAGGCGTCGCCCGCCGTTCCGGCGGCGGTGACGATGGACGCGACCCGGCTGCGGCAGATCCTGGTGAATCTGGTGGGGAACGCCGTCAAATTCACGTCGGAAGGGGAGGTCCGGATTGGCATGGACGGCCGGATGGTGGCCGAAGACCGGCTGGACCTGACCGTCACGGTGCGGGACTCGGGGCCCGGCATTCCGGCTTCGGAGCGGGAGCGGGTGTTCGAACCCTTCTTCCAGCGGCGGGAAACCGGCCGCGAAGTCGTCGGCACCGGACTGGGGCTGGCCATTGCGCGGCGGCTGATCCGGCTGATGAACGGCGGCGTGAAGGTGGACGATGCTCCGGGCGGCGGGGCGTTGTTCACCCTTCTCTTCCGGGATGTGGCCCTGGCGCGGAAGGCGGCGGCGACCGATTCCGAGGATGGCCGCGATCCGTCCGGCAGGGTCCGATTTCGGGGCGGCACGGTGCTGGTGGGGGACGACGTGGCCCTGAACCGTCGTCTGCTGCGGGCCATGCTTTTCGCGGAGGGGCTCGCGGTGATCGAGGCGGACGGCGGGGAGGCGGTGCTGGAGGCGGTTCGGGCCCGCCGGCCGGATCTGGTGCTCCTGGATTTGCGGATGCCCGGCCGGGACGGGGTTTCGGTGGCTCGGGAGCTTCGCGCCGACCTTGCGACCCGAGACATCCCGCTGGTGGCCGTCACGGCGACCATCCGGGCGGAGGAGCGCGCCGCCGCCCGGGAGGTGTTTGACGGCGTGCTGTTGAAACCGGTGCGGTGGCGAGAATTGAACGAGCAGGTGGCCCGCCACCTGCCCTTGGCCGAGCCGAGCGCGAATCCGGCGCCTTCGCCGCCGGAACCTTCGCCGGGGTCGGCGTTGCCGTCCGATGAGGCCCATCGGCTGGACCGGCTGGCCGAGCTGCTGGAGGAGGATTTGCTGCCGGAGTGGCGACGGCTGACCGACGTGATGGTGGTGGGCGAGGTGGAGGATTTCGCGCTTCGGATTCGAGATCTGGGCCGCCGGTATCGGTGCGACCCGGTTCGAGTCTGGGGCGAGCAGTTGGCCCGGCGGGCCGATTCGGTGGACATCCCGGCGATCCGACAATCCCTGGATCGGTTTCCGGAGGTGATCGAAGCCCTGCGGGAATTGCTGGCCGATTTGCCGCCCGGCGGCCTCCCGGAAAGCGTGGGATGATCCGTCGGGCCGCCGCTCGATCCGAGGATTGGCCCTTCCGACCGCCGCGGAAATCGGCTTTCGGCCCGGCGGGACGGCCATGGGAACAACTTTCGAAACGGTATGCGGGCGTCGAGCCATCCGGCAAGGGAGAAACGGAATGACCGATTTGGCGTACGCGGAAAGACCGGCGGAAACGCCCCGGATATTGATGGTGGACGACAACCCCCGCAATCTTCAGGTGCTGGGCGCCATCCTCAAACGGGAGGGGTACGAGTTGATCGTCGCCGTGGACGGACGGCAGGCGGTGAACGCCGCCCTGCGAACCCGACCCGACCTGATTTTGATGGACGTGATGATGCCGGCGATGGACGGCTTCGAGGCCTGCCGACGCATCAAGGCCGATCCCGATCGCCGGGACATTCCGTTGATTTTCATCAGCGCCCGCAACGAGATGGACGATCTGCTCCAGGGATTCGAGGCCGGCGCGGTGGATTACGTGACCAAGCCTTTCAACCAGTCCGAGCTGCTGGCCCGGGTGCGCACCCACATCGAACTGCGGCGATCCCGCATGGCCCTGGAGGCGGCCTACGCCGAACTGGCGGCCACCCATCGGCAACTGGAGCTGGCCGCCCGCACCGATCCGCTGACCGGCCTGTACAATCGGCGGGAGATGATGGAGCGGATCACGGCGGAGGTGGGCCGGTTCCATCGCAATGGCGCGGTGTTTTCGCTGGCGATCGCCGATATTGATGGATTCAAGCCTTTCAACGATCGCCACGGCCATGCCTGCGGCGACCGGGTGCTGTGCGCCGTGTCCGATCGAATGCGGGAGCGGGTTCGGCGCCAAGACGTGGTCGGCCGCTGGGGCGGGGAGGAATTTTTGGTGTTGTTGCCCGACACCGATCTGGATGGAGCGCTGGCCGCCGCGGAAAACCTCCGGCAAGCCGTTCGCTCCACCGGGTGCCGCTGGGCCGGGGAGGAACTTTTGGTCACCGTGACCATCGGCGTCAGCGAATTCCGGGCCGACATGGACGCGGACGCCTGCCTCCGGGTGGCCGACAACCGCCTCTACGCCGGAAAGGCCGCCGGAAAAAATCGGGTCGTGGGCGTGGAAAAGTGATTGCCCTTTTCAAACCCGAACCGCTTCGGTTTGCGCTTTCGGGGTATTGGTTTCGCCGGATTTCTCGGGAACATCGACTGGCGCGCTCGGTCGAGGACGATTCGTTCCTGGTCTTGCCATGCCGATTTCATTGCCGGAAATGACGATCCATCGTCCGGCTTTTTTTCAAACGCGGTATCTCCTTTTCCTCGGAGGCATTCATGAACAAACGAGAACGCGTCGAGGCGGTGTTGGCCGGCAAGCCGGTGGATTTTCCGCCCATGTCGCTCTGGTATCATTTTGGACTTCAGCACCTCCCCGGCGAGCGACACGCCCGGGCGAGCCTGGATTTTTTTCGTCATTACGACCTGGATTTCCTGAAGGTGATGAACGACTATTTCTATCCGCCGCCCGAGGGGCTGGACGCCGTGAAATCCAGGGGCGACCTGGAGAAGATTCACATCTTCGACGTGGAGGATTCCCCCTGGCGGGAGCAGTTCAAGGCCCTGGACGTCATCGCCAGGGAGCTGGACGGCGAGGCGCTCTTTCTGGACACCGTTTTCGACCCGTTCCAGACCCTTCGTCGAAACATGGCCGGCGAGCATATGGAAATGCTCATGGAAACCGAGCCCCAGGCCATGCTGGAAGCCCTGGAGATTATTTCCGACAACCTGATCGCCTACTGCAAGCGCTCCCTGGCCATCGGCACGGCCGGGATTTTCATGTCCATTCCGGCGGGGCGGGAGCTGATTGCCCGCGAGCGGTTCCGGACCTTCGTGAAGCCGTTCGCCCATCGGGTGTTCGACGCGATCCGGACGGAAGGGCCGATGAATACGCTCCACGTCCACGGGCGCCGCGACCTGTTCATGGAAGATTGCTACGATTTCCCGGTTCCCGTGTTCAACTGGTGGGACCGGGGGCCGACCGGCCCGTCCCTGGCGGAGGTGAAGGAACGAACCGGCGCCTGCGTGATGGGCGGCATCGACCACGAACGGGTGGCCAGAACCACCATCTCCCACATGAAGACCCACGTCCGTGAAGCCCTGGAGCTGGGCGGCGACAGCCGGTTTTTCCTGGCCAACGGCTGCTCCATCGACACCTGGACCTACCCGGAAACCATTCACGCCATGGTGCGCACGGCGCGGGAGGGGCGGTGACTTTTTTGGGGGGATCGATGACGGCATCCAGGGGGATCGTTGCGTTTGCCTTGGCCGTCGTCGCTTCCTCCGCCCGCCCCTTCCAACGAATCCGCCCGCCTCATCACCCGCCGCCCGATTAGTTCCGAAAGCGGAAGAACCGCAAGCCCTCGTCGTTCCAGTCCATTGAGAAGCCGTTCCACCTCCAGAATCCAATCCCGCGCAAGCGACCGATTTGGCGGGCGGATGTCGTGGAGCAGGAGGATGTCGTCGGGGCGGACGCCGCGAAGCAACCTGCGGGCGATGCCTTTAACGCGGCGGTTGCCGGCGTCTCCGGCGCGTCGGCTGAACAGGGCGGCGAACACCTCCGAGCCTTGGAGGACCTGCGGTAGCCGGGGGCTGATGATTCCCACGGGCGGGCGAAAGGCCAGAGGAATCACGCCGAAGCGGGCCAGGATTTCCTGGGTTCGCTGGATCTCCCGGCGCAGGACGCGGGCCGGGCGCAGCATGATCAGGTTGTCGTGGTGGTAGGTGTGATTTCCGATTTCATGCCCGCGATTCAGAATCTCGCGGATCAGCTCGGGATGAGATTCCGCTCGCTTTCCGGTCACGAAAAAGGCGGCCCGGACGCCCCGGCGTTCCAGAAGGTCCAGGAGGATGGGCGTGGTTTCCGGGTCGGGACCGTCGTCGAAGGTGAGGGCCACGGCCCGTTTTCCGGAGATTCCCCGCCGGACCACCGGCATGAAATAGCCGAATCGGGTCGTCAACGGTGCGGCGAGGGAGAGAATTACGAACCCGGCGAGGGGCACGGTCGCCAGTCTCGGGTCCGCCAGCGCCAGAAGAAGCGCCAGCCCGAAGGCCGCCGCCCCGATCCATTCCCCGGGGCAACCGAACGCGAACCGGTTGGCTTCGGATGGGGCGGCGATTCCCTTCGTGCGGGGGAGATCGGGTAGGGGCGAATTGCATTCGCCCTTTGGGTTCAAGCAAGGCAATGGCATATTTCCAACGCTCGCCTCACTCCCCATTCCGCGCAATAAACCAGGAAGACTCCGGATTCCCCCCCGAAGGCTGGGAATGGATCACGGAGAAGCCCCCGGCGGTCAACGATTCGATGATCTTTTCCGGAGGCCGGTAGTGGGCCGAAATTCCTTGGAGCCTCAGTTTCGCGCCCTCCCACCGCCATGTCCGGGAATACCGGCCATCCGGCGGTGGAACCACCGATCGGATCACCAACAGCCCCCCCGGCCGGAGGCGTCGGGCCAATTCTTCCAGCGTTTTCGCCATCCCGGCGTCGTCCAGAAAATGGAGAATGTCGAGGATGGTGGCGATGTCCAACGGCGCCGGCGCGGCGGGCAATTCCGGGGCGGCGCCGACCTCCGCCGTTCCCCGATTCCCCAGGACCCGGTCGGCCACCCGAACTCGCTCCGCGTCCGGATCGAAGCCCCAGATTTCGCACTCCGGGAACCGTTCCGCCATCCAGGCCGCCGGCACCCCGTACCCGCAGCCCACGTCCAGCACCGTCCGAATCGGGCCGGCTTCCTCCAAGAACCCCGACAATTCTTCGAACATCGGGTCCAGTTTCAGCTTGAACCGGGCGAAAAGCCGGGGATAGCCTTCCAGATGACGGAAGCGGGCGAGAACCCGTTCCCGGATATCGCCGGGGGAATCCCTATGCGCCGCCGCTTCGGGATGATTTCGCCGGTCCACGAACATCCGGCGGAGCAGGGGCGGGAGCAGCAGAAAGGCGCCGATCAGGCAGAAGAGGATGCCGAGCAGCGAGGTGAGTCCCGCGCTCCGGAGCATGGCGTGTTCCGAAAACACCAGAACGCCGAACCCGATGAGGGTGGAGGCGGCGGCCATGAACACCGCGATTTGAATTCGGGCCAGGGAGGGATGGTTCGGGTCGCCATATCGTTGCCAGGCGCGGACGGTGTACAGCGAATAGTCGATGCCCATGCCGAAGACGACGATGGCCAGCATGAGCGCGGGCAGGTCCAGCGGATGGTTCGCCAGATTCAGGAGACCCAGGGTGCAAACCAGGGCGAAGATCACCGGCGTCAGCGCGATGGCCGTCAATCGAATGTCCAGGAAGAAGATCAGCAGCAGCGCCGTTACGCACAGGCCCACGCCCAGCAGCATTCGCTGGAAGCTGGCGAAAAGGATCGAACCGAGCCGTTCGGAGAACAGCGCGGGATCGAAAATCCGGGCTTCGGCGCCGTACCGGGCGTAAAAACCGTCGGGATCGTGATTGGCGCCGGGCGTCAGGCTGGAAAACTGGACCCAGCCGCCGTCGCCGGTTTCCCGGATGCCCAACATTTCGAAAAAGCCCGGAGGTACGCCGCCGGCGTAGGGCGGAACGAAGTCGCCGGAGAGCGACTGGAAAAACGGCTGGAATCCGTCGGGTCGGAATCCCAGCTCTTCGGCCGCCGCCGCCAGGGCGAGGCGGGTTTCCGCGATCCGTTCCGGCGTCCAGAACGCCCGCCACGCCGCCAGGTTTTCCGCCCGCCGCGCCGCTCCCGGAAACACCATGGACGGCAGAAAGCCCGACTCCAGGGCCCCGGATTCCAAATCGGCCGACACCGGTTCCATCAAACGGTCCCAGCGATTCTGGAGCGCGGGCAGGGATTCCGCCTCGGTCATCAGGTGGACGCTTCGGTATATGCCGCCGCCCCAGACGGTTTCCAGCAATTTTTCCGCTTCCGCCGTCCCCCGGCTCACCGTGTTCATGGCGCTCAGGGAAACCTCGAAATGGAGCCGGGCGAAGGGGAGCAAAACGAGGAACAGCACGACCGCCGTCCACAGCCCGGTTTTTCCGGTTCGCGACAGCCGGGAGGCCAGCCGTCCGAGAAGGGGCGTCCGGGGCTTGGCGGCCGGCATGACCGGGAAGAGGGCCGGGAACACCGTGTGAACGAACACGAAGGAAAAGCCGATGCCCAGGGCCGTGAACGCGCCGAGTTGGCGGAAGATGGGGAAGTCGCTGAAAAAAAGCGCCCCGAAGGCGCCCATGGTGGTCAGCGCCGTGAGCAGGCCCACGGAGCGGATTTCCCGAGCCGCCTCCGCGCCGCGCATTTCCTTTGGCTGATCCAGAAAAAGCAGATAGGCGATGCCGTGATCCACGGTGATGGAGATGATGGCCCCGCCGAAGCCCAGGGCCATGAGGGAGAGCGGCTCCCGGAACAGGGACAGCGCGAAAAAGGCGGCGGCCGTTCCCGCCAAGGCGGGCAGAAAGGCCAGCAATCCAATGAGCGGCCGGGAAAAGGCCAACACCAGCAATACGGCGATGCCCAGAGTGGCCAGTGCGATGGCCCGGGTCACGTCCCGCCGGGCGATGGTTTCGTTGTCCAGGGCCGACCGGTACGCGCCCACGGGGGTCAAGGTGACCGGCGGCTCGGAATCTCCAGCCTCGGCCGCCAATTCGGCGGCGATGTCCGTGAACAGGGCCGAAAGCTGCCGGGCAAATCGGGTGTCCGTTCCCGACTCGTCCGGCGTGGCCACGATAAGCAGGTGGCGGCCGTCCGACGACAGCAGCCGCCCCTTGTGAAAACGGACATTGTTGGTCGGCGCGAGTTGGGCCAGCCGGGCCAAGACGATTTCCCGCAAGCCCAACGGGTCCTTGGGCAGCAGCGCCGCCTGGCCGATGCCGCCCAGTCCCGAGAGGGATTCCATCGTCTTCGCCAGCCGTTGGCGAATGGCGGGCGGTTCCAGCCGAGGCGCAACCTCGTCCCGCAAATCCTCCCGGGAGAGGAGAACCGGGAGATTGTCCGCGACGTGATCCAGCAGGGCCGGAAACTGGTCCCGCATGTCGCCCATGCCCACCTTTTTGAACAATCCGCTTTCGACGAGTCGGGTTTCCACCCGTTCGGCGGTCCGGACGAGCCGGTCGGGATCGGCGTCGGGAAGCCCCAAATCGACCACGAGCCGGTCCTGGATGGGATGGTGGGCGAAAATGTATCCGGCGTCCCGGAGGACGGGGTCTTTCCGGGGCAGAAAACGGGTCACGTCGCCGTCGATTTCCGCGAAATGGAGTCCGGCGGCCGCCATCGCCGCGATGGCGGCCAGGACCAGCGCCAATACCGGAAGACGAATGGGGACGCCCATCAGACTGCCAGCCAGACGGCGAGGGCCAGCAGGGCCATGACGTGAATGGCCACCAGCAGGGGCCGGTGGAGATGGAGGAATTCGTCCAGCTTTTGAAGCCGGATCAGACCGCCGCACAGCCGCCGGAACCGATCCAGCGGCAGATAGCGTTCGTTGTCCGAACGGGAATCGCTCTGGAAAACAAAGGCGGGATGCACCGCGTAGGAATGGTCGTCGCGCAGATCCCGGATGAAATCGTCGAAGGGGACGCCGTGCCACGGCCGATCCACGAGGCCGGCCGCGAAATCCCGCCGCAGGATATAGGCATGGGTCAGGCTGCGGAAGCGGACGCGCAGGATCCCCGGATGGCGGGTCCGCCGGCTGCGGCGGACCATGCAACCCAGGAAGAGCATGTGCCAATCGGGTTCTTTTTCCAGGAACGTCATGGCCTTTTCCAGGATTTCCGGGTGAAACCGTTCGAAGCGGATATCGTCCTCGAAAACCAGAATCCGTTCCGCCCCGGCCCGGAACCCTTTGGATATGCAGGCGATGTGGGATTCGAAGCAGCCCTTTTCGGGGTCCCGGTGCTTGGGCACGACGTGGTATTCCACCCGGTCGGCCAGCCCCGCCGACGCGAATTCCCGAGCCGCCTGCGTTCTCCGGTCCTCCCGTTCGTCCAGGGAGATGCAATAGATTCGCTCGACGGCGGCCCAGCGGTCTTTCGGCGGCGCCTTTTGTTCCGGGCTCGAATGGTCGGTTGGAGGATTCATGGATCGTCGTTCAATTCAAA
>CAYFVR010000059.1:16191-20735 GCA_964346545.1 uncultured Desulfobacterales bacterium
TGTTCCGGGCTCGAATGGTCGGTTGGAGGATTCATGGATCGTCGTTCAATTCAAAAATCGAATGGTAGGGGCGCTGCTTGCCGCGCCCCGGTGCGTGAAGAACGCCCGGGAATTTCCCCCCGGAAGAACAATGCGGCTTCGTCCCCAATGACCGGTGTCCCCAAAATGGTTTTCCGAGGCCCGCTGGGACCGGGGCGCGGCAAGCAGCGCCCCTACGTTCGGGGATGTGGAGGAATATCGGACGATTGGCTGAAATGGGGCAACCCGGCCTCGTCCCGATCGCCGTTTTCCCAGAATGATTTTCCGAGGCCCGCTGGACCGGGGCGCAGCAAGCGGCGCCCCTACGATTCGAGACCATCCGGGCGAAAAATCCTTTCCATCGGCGTTTTGGGGCGTTAGAGTTAAATCTTGCGCTTGGAATCCGGCCCGTTCTCCGGACACGTCCCCAACCGCCAGCCGGAACGTAGTCAGATGGCCTCCAAAATTCAATCTTTTTTCGCCCGATATCGATTTCGCGTCCGCGTGGCCGGTGGACTTTGGACACCCGTCCCCGAGGGGACCGAGTCGTGATCCGCTGGCTGACGCGCCGCCTGCTGGCCCGGGAATACGTCCGATCCGTCATTCGGGAGCGGGCCGATTTGAGCGCGTTTCGGGAACGCCCCACGCCCCGGATCGTCGCGGGACTCGTCGTCATCGGTCTGAGCTACTGCATTGGCTGGCCGGTCATCACCGTGTTGGGAATCCTCGCGGTCTGGTGGGAGACCCCGCTTCTGGTGGCCGTGGGCGGTCCGGTGATGTACGGTCTGTCTCATCTGACGTTCATCTTGGGTTTTTTTCTGGCCGGGGCGAAATATACCCGGGTGTTCATGCGCTGGGCCACCCGGATGGGCGTGGAAAAACTGCGGGAAATCTGCCGCGCCCGAAAGGGCTGTCGGGGGGTGGAATTGGATCTGCCCGAGGACCCGGCGGAAAATCCCTGAACCGGCCGGCGATCCGCTCGAAAGTCCGAAGGAACGAAACGGAAGGACGCGCTCCAACCGATTCGCCGGGTTTGGCTGGAATTTTCCGATTCCGCCGGCGATCGGTCTTTCCGATGAAAACACGCACCTCGCGAGGACCGATATGCGCATTGCCTTGGTTCATCCGGCCGGCTCCAACTGGATGCCCGGGATGAAAGACGTCACCGCCACCGCCAACCGCATGGCTCCGCTGGGTCTGTTGTCCATCGCGGCCTATCTCCGGCGCGAGGGCCACGCGGTGGAAATCCACGATTGCCTGGGGCCGGAGGCGGTCCCCGGAACGGAAGCCAACGTCCGCCGGATTCTCGCCACGAATCCCGATCTGGTCGGTTTTTCGGCCACCACGTCCGGGTTTCTGGACGGCTACGATCTCGCCGCCGGAATCAAGGCCATCCGGCCGGAGACCCAGATCGTCTTCGGCGGGGCCCATGTGTCCGCCATCGGCGCGCCGCTGCTTCGCCATTTTCCCCGGATCGATTTTCTGGTCATGGGCGAGGGGGAGGCGACCCTGGCGGAACTGGCCTCCGGGGCCGATCCGTCCCAAATCGACGGCCTGATCTATCGCGAGGGGAGACGGGACGGAGGAGGAAATGGAGGGCCAGACGGCGACCGCGTGATCGCCAATCCGCCCCGGACGTCCATTCCGGAGCTGGACGATCTGCCCTTTCCCGCCTACGAAAAGCTGGCCGGGTTTCCCGACGGCTACAACTTGCCGCTGTTTTGCTACATCCAGACGCCCGGCGCGACCATGAACACCAGCCGGGGCTGCCCCTACCAATGTTCCTACTGCGACCGATCGGTCTTCCGGAAAAGCTACCGATACAATTCGGCGGCCTACATCTACGCCCACATGCGGTATCTCCGGGACCGGTTCGGAGTCCGTCACATCAATATCTACGACGATTTGTTCACCCTGCACCGGGAGCGGATCGCCGAGTTGTGCGGACTGCTGATCCGGCGGCCCCTGGGAATGCATTTCAACTGCGCCGTCCGGGTGGGTCATGCCGACGACGAATTGCTCCGAATGCTCCGCGCCGCCGGCGGTCTCCAGGTTTCCCTGGGGATTGAATCCGGAGACCCGGAGCTGCTGGAAACCCACAAGCCGGGAGTCTATCTGGACGACGTCCGAGACACGGTTCGACGCATTCAGCGAACCGGGCTGCGGGCCAAGGGGCTGTTCATGATGGGGCTGCCCGGCGAGACGGTGGAATCCATCCGGAAAACCGGCGATTTCGTGATGTCGCTGGGGCTGGACGACATGAACATGTCCAAGTTCACGCCTTTTTTCGGGGCGCCGGTTTGGGACACGATCACCGAAAAGGGGACGTTCGACCAGGACTGGCGGCAGATGAACTGCCTGAATTTCGTTTTCGTTCCCGACGGCATCGATTCCAAGGAGACGCTGGATCAGCTCTACAACACCCATGTGAAGCGGTTTTACTCCGATCCCGAATGGCGGCGAAAGTTCCGCCGAAGAATGTGGGAGCACCGCCGGAGCATTGCCTACGCCATCCGCAATTTGCCCGACCTGCTGGCGGCCAAGCGGAGCTTCGAGCCGAAGGAGGAGTAGGGGACATTCCGGAAGTTCGGAGTCCCGCCTTCAGGCGGAAAGGGGCGCCCGGAACGCGGCCGCCGTCCATCTGAAGCCGGAGAAGCCGGATAGGGCGTCCTTTTCCTGAATCAAATACCGTTCATCTTGGCGAAAATTTGGAACCCCTGCCAACCCGCACCGGACACTCTTTCCATGACCACGAAAGCAACCCCATCTCCCTCCCCCGACTCCATGGAAACCTACCTCCCCCGCCTCCTCGCCGGACCCGCCGATCCCGCCCGGACGTTTACGGTGGGCGGCCGGAGTTACGGCGCGGTTTACGCCATGGCCGATGACTTTCGTCGAAAGCTGCCCAAGGCGGGGGCGGCCTGTCTGCTGTGCGACGATCCCGCCGTTGCCGTCGCCGCGTTCCTGGCCGCGCTGTCCGGCGGGGTCCCTTTGGTGATTCCCTACGCCGTTTCCCGCCGGGCCGCCGAGGATATCCACCGGGAAATTCCGTTGTCCGCCGTGGTCGCGGAAGATTCGGAACTGGCTCCCGCCGGGATTCCGGCGATCGTTCCCCCGTCCGGAACGGTTTCTCCCGCCTCGATTCCGGCGATTGAGCCCGGCATCGGACCCGACGCTCCCTTCCTCCATTTTTTCACCGGCGGCTCCACGGGGCGGCCGCAAATGTGGACCAAAACAGCCCGGAACATGCTGGCCGAGGCCCAGTTTCAAGCCGGGTTCCACGGGATCGGCCCGACGGATCGGGTGCTCGCCACCGTTCCGCCCCATCATATCTACGGATTTCTCTTCTCCGTGCTGGTTCCCTTCGTCGCGTCGGCCTCGGTGGCGCCCGAGGTTTTTGTGTTACCGGAGGAAATTCGGAAGGCGATGGTCGGTTTCCGCCCAACGATCTATGTCAGCGTTCCGATGCACTACCACATTTTGAACGGCGGCCCCATTCCCGGCGAGACCTTGCGAATGGCCTTTTCCTCGGCGGGGCGACTGGCCCCGGAGGACGCCGACTATTTTCACCGGGAAACCGGCGTTCCGTTGGTGGAGGTCTACGGTTCCACCGAAACCGGCGGATTGGCCTGGCGTTGCCGGGCCCGGGGCGAGACGGAGTTGACGCCGTTCGAGATTGTGGATTGGAAAATCGAGGAGGAGCGGCTGCTGGTGAATTCTCCGTTCGTCGGGCCGGACGCGCCCCGGGACGGGGACGGCTTTTTCCGGACGGGGGATCGAGTGCGACCCTTGCCGGACGGACGGTGGACGTTGCTGGGCCGGGCCGACGGGATTGTGAAGGTGGGCGGGAAACGGGTGGATTTGCACCGGATCGAGGAGGCGCTGAAGGGGTTGGACGGCGTTGCCGACGCGGTGGCGATCTCCCTGGCCGCCGAGGGCGGACGGGAGGCGGAAGTGTTCGCCCTGGTTCAGGGAAGCGCCGATTCTGCGGCGTTGCGTTCGGCGCTGGCGGAAATCCTGGAGCCCCACGCCATGCCCCGCCGCGTTCGCGTTGTGGACCGCATTCCCGTGACGCCGTCGGGGAAGTATGATCGGCGGGGGATCGAGGGGATGTTTGGAGAAGTTAATGGATCGAAGGATTTGACTGGAAAGGCGTGACGAATCTATATTGGTTCAAATTGGATTGGAGGAACCATGAAACTATCGGAACGAATCAAGCCGGTCAGTTATTTCAAAGCCCATGCCTCGGAGATTATGCGAGAGCTGAATGAGGGCGGTGAACCGATGGTGCTTACCCAAAATGGGGAAGCCAGGGCGGTTCTTCAGGATATCGCGAGCTATGAAGAAACCCAGGAAACACTGGCCTTGCTGAAGATTTTGGCCTTGGGAAACCGGCAGATCGAGGAAGGAAAAGTCCAGCCCGCCGCTGATGTTGTGCGAAGATTACGGGAACGGAGATCGGCCCGGTAATGTCCTTTTCTGTTTTTTTGACCGACGATGCCGCAGACGATTTATCCGAAATCTAT
>CAYFVR010000060.1:0-3111 GCA_964346545.1 uncultured Desulfobacterales bacterium
TTAAAAATCATCAAACTCGTCCGCGTCGTCGAAGGGGATGAGCTGGTCGGGGGGGATTTCCCGGCCCTGTTTTTTCTTGCGTCCCCGATCCGAGGCGCGATCTTCGGAATTTTCCGCTTCGGTTCCGGAGTCGTGGCGCGTTTGTCGTCCGTGCCATTCCGGCTTCCATTGGCGGTCACGCCCATGGTCGCGCGACCGCTCCGGCGACGGCTCCGACCACGATTCTTCCTCGGTCGAATCTCCCCGCCCGCCTTCCACCAGAACCGTCAGATCTCGCACGAAGCCGTCCAGCTCGCCGGATTCCGAGCGCATGGATTCCGAGGCGCTGGCCGCCTCTTCCGCCGTCGCCGCGTTCTGCTGGGTGACCTGGTTCATCTCCGAAACCGCCTTGTTGACCTGCGCGATGCCGTCGGCCTGCTCCCGGGAGGCGGCGGAAATTTCGCCGATCAGCTCGCCCACCCGCTCCGTGCCGCGAATCACTTCGGCGAAGGCCGCGTTGCTTTCCTCCACCAGCCCCGCGCCCTCCTCCAATTGGGCGATGTTTTTCTGGATCAGTTCGCTGGTGTTTCGGGCCGCCTCGGCCGAGCGCATGGCCAGGTTCCGCACTTCTTCGGCCACCACCGCGAAGCCGGCCCCGGCCTGGCCGGCCCGGGCCGCCTCCACCGCCGCGTTGAGCGCCAGCAGGTTGGTCTGGAACGCGATTTCGTCGATGGTGTGGACGATGCGGGAGGTGTCTTGGCCGGATTTGCTGATTTGTTGCATGGCCCGGGTCAGTTCTTCCAGGGTCTGATTGGTTTGGGAGACCACCTGGCCGGTTTCCTTGGTCAGCCGTTCGGCCTGGGCCGCGTTGTCGGCGTTCTGCTGTATCATGCTGGCCATTTCTTCCAGGGAGCCGGAGGTTTCCTCCAGAGAGGCCGCCTGTTCCGAGGAGCCCTGCGAGAGAGACTGGCCGGCCGAGGAAAGCTCCAGGGCGGCCGCGCCCACCCGTTGGGCGCTGGCTCGGAGACCGGAGATGACGCTTTTCACCGGCCGGGAAATGCGGCGGCTGAACCAGAAAGAGACCAGCAGCAGCGCCACCAGAAGCCCGGCCCCGACCATCAAAAGGGTTCGGGTGAAGTCGTTGAGTTCCCGGAAGGCCTCCGCCGACGTCATTTCGGCCACCAGCGCCCAGGTGGTTCCCCATACGGGAACCGGCGCGTAGGCGGAAAGCACTTTTTGGTCCGCGTAGTTTTCCATCTCGGCTTGGCCGGAGCGGCCCTCCAGCGCGGCCCGAACCGCGGCGGTCTCCACACGGCCCTTCGCGCCGGCGGCGAAGGAGGCCCGCACGGAATAGGTTTCCGGTTCGGTGCGTCCGTCGGAGCGCATCCGGCCGTCGGGGCCCACCAGGTAGGTTTCGCCCGTTTCGCCCATCCCGGCCCGCTGGCCCATCAGCGCGTTCAGCGGATCGATGGAAAGGGCCAGGAAGATGACCAGTTCGGCGCCCGTCTCGTCGGAGATGGACCGGGCCATGAAGGCGGTGGGCTGTCCCTCCGCCGGCGGATAGCTTTCGAAATCGGCGAAGATCAAGCGATTTTGGTCCAGCGCCTGTTGGAAGGCGCGGCCGAGCGCGGTGTCCGCATGGGCGGCGCCGGCCAGATTGGCGCCGTGATCGCTTCGTTTTTTCACGGAATAAAACACCCGCCCTCCCCGATGGACCAGCAGCAGGTCGTCGTATCCGTACTGGCTGATGAACTTGTTGAAATAATCGGCGGTTTCTCCCTCCAGCACCGGCGAGATGACCTCTTCCAGGTGAACCGTGCTGATGATGGCCCAGTTTAAGCCCTGGATTTCCATCGGCGCGTAGCGGCGAACCGCCACGGCGCCGTCCGCCGTCATTCGGATTTCCCTTCCGGAGCGGCCCGAAAGCGCCGCGGTGATCCCCGTGCCCGAAATGGATTCGCCCAGGTCGCCTTCTCCGACCACCCGGTCGCTTCGCAGTTCCGGACCTTCGCCCGTCGCGCCCACCAGAAAGCTTTCGCCGGTGTCCCCCATGCCCTGGCGTTGTTGCACCATGTTGTTGATCGGTTCAATGTCGATGCGGAAGATCACCACGCCGGCGGCCTGCCCGTACTGGAGAAGCGGGGCGCCCAAAAAGGCGCTGTACGCGCCGTTCGCCGGTGGATACGGGGCGAAATCGACCAGGGAGACCGCTTCCAGCCCTTGTTCATAACAGGCGCGTAGCCCCGTGTCCGCCAGCTCGCCGGACAGCACGTTCTTCCCCAGGTCCGCCGCGCGGTTCAGGGAATAGACCACGACGCCGTCGGCCCGCACCAGAATCAGGTCGGCGTAGCCGTATTCGTCCCGGTACGGATGGAGCGCGTTGGCGAGGTTGAATTCCTCCACGAAGTCGTACATTTCCATGTCCAGCCCGCCGCCGGGATTCAGCAGCGAGCCGAAGGATTCCAGGGCCTGCAAAACCGACGGATTGTTGGACAGCACCCGGATGTCGCCCCGGGCGCTCTCGAAATAGTCCTCCAACTGGGCTTGTTGGGTGATCTGGACCGATTCCAGCTTTTGGGCCGCCGCCTGCTTGAAGCTGGAAACGGTCTCCAGCAGCACGTCCATGTCGTCGGCCCGCTGATTGAAAAACCGTTCCACCTGGTTTTGGCGAACGGCCAAGAGGCTTTCGAGCTGCTGGAAGGCCAGCCGGGAGAGCGCCGAGTTGGAATGGTAAAAGGCGATGAGTCCGCCGCCGGCGAATGGAATCATGCTTACCAGCAGAAAGGCGATCAGCAGCCTTCCCTGGATCGGGAAACGTGTCGTCATGGTTGAATTTCCTCTGGATTGGCTTTTTGGACAGGGAGAATGCGCTCTCCCCGTCCGCGAGGGGTAAATCCAGATACCGCCACCGGGGGCGGGCTGTCAAATCCTTTGCGAGGAATTGGAATATTTGGCCGGTGAAAAGCGGAGGCCGCCCGGTCGTCCGGACGAAATGAAACATTCTTGGACGGAAGGCGCATGGGGAGAGGGGAAGCGCCGGACGAAGGCTTGAGAATGGACCGTTGGATCTGCCGGCGGCTAGGCCCGTAAGTTCATTCTTCCAGAGATGAATCATTCCAAAGAAAGAGCGGG
>CAYFVR010000060.1:3211-6271 GCA_964346545.1 uncultured Desulfobacterales bacterium
TCCAAAGAAAGAGCGGGCGGAGCAACCGGACGGAGCTTCGGAGACGCTCACTCCGCAGGGATCAGCGGAAGGCGGGCCCCTGGTTCCCCGTATTGGTCCCGCATTTGCGCATACACCGGCCGTCCCACCAGAAAGGCATAAATTTCGTCCGCTTTTCCGGCGGGATCGACATCCGCAAATCGCTCCGGCTGGAGAATTTTTCCGGCCGCGTAGGCGTCCGCGATGGCGGTGCCGATGTTGACCACGTACCAGTTGAAGGGGAACAGGACGAAGACGCGGTCGTTTTTCACGGCCTGGAGGGTTCGATAGAAATCCGGTTTGCGCCCGGCGTCCGCCGTCACATGATGTTTCCCGCCCCCGTCGATGAAAATGACCGCCGGATTCCAGGTCAAAAGCGTTTCCCGGTCCACGAACCGGTGCCCCTCGTGTCCGCCGCTTCGGGCCAGGTTCCGGGCGTGAATCCAGTTGAGCGGCGTGTAGTCGGCATGGGTGCTTTCGATGCCCTGGGTACCCCGAAAGCCGACCCCGCCCACGTAGACGCTCGGTCGTTCGGCGGGCGGGATGTCTCGGGTCCGCTGGTCCAGATCGCGGCGGGCGGCTTCGATGAATTCGACGACCGCCTCGGCCCGATCCGCTCGGTCCAGAATCGATCCCGCGAGGCGAAGGGCGCCGTAGACCGTTTCGTCGAAGGCGGCGAAATCGCCGTAGCGGAGCACCACCACCGGCACGTCGAGGCTGGCCTGGGTCTCGTCGGCCAGCTCCTTTTCCATGTAGGTGACGAAGATCATATCCGGCCGGACGGAAAGGACCGCCTCCAGGTCCGGCTTCCGGTTGATGCCGGCGGGGCCGCCGGGGCCGATCCGGGGCAGTTCGCCCAGTTCCGGATGGGCGAGGAAATAGGGCCGGCCGTAGGGATGGCGTTTTTCCAGCTCTTCGATCCCGACCACCCGGTCCCGGGCTTGCAGATAGACCACCAGCCGCAACGCCCCGGGGCCGATGCAGACGATCCGCTTTGGATTTTCCGGGACGGCCACGGTTCGCCCGACTTGGTCGGTGATTTGGCGTTCGCCCGCCGCGGGGATGGCGGTGGCGAGGATTAAAATCAGGAAGAAAAATTGGATTGGACGGGTTCGCATAGGAAGCCTTTTGGGTGATTTCGTTTTTTGCGGGGTAGGGGCGCGGCAAGCGGCGCCCCTACCGAGGCGCCACCACCGGATGTCCCGCGACCGTCGCCAGCACCACCTCGATGTCGTAGACCTCGCGGATCATCTCCGCCGTAATGTCGTCCCGAGGGACGGCGGCGTGGACGCGCCCATCCCGGAGGAGGAGCAGCCGATCCGCGTGGCGCAAGGCCAGATTCAGGTCGTGGATGGAGATCACCGCGCACAGGCCGTCGCGACGAACCGCCTCGCCCACGTGGACCATGACCTCCTGCTGGTTTTTCGGGTCCAGGTTGCTGGTGGGTTCGTCCAGCAGCAGCACTTTGGGCTCCTGAACCAGGGCCCGGGCGATGATGACCTTTTGCGCCTCCCCGCCGCTGAGGCTTCCCAGCGGCCGAAGCGCCATCTCCGACAGCCCCATCCGCGCCAGCATCGCCTCCACCTTTTCGTAATCGCTGGCCTCCGGCCCCCATTGCATGTGGGGTTTTCGGCCCAGAAGCACGGTGTCGAAGACGCTCAGCTCGGTCTGGCCGAACCGCTGGGGCACGTAGCCCATCCGCCGGGCCACGGCGTTGCGTTCCAGACCGGCCAGGTCCGCTTCCTCCACCAGCACCGTGCCGCGATGGGGCTTCAGAATCCGGTTGAGGCAGCGCAGCAGGGTCGATTTGCCCGCGCCGTTGACGCCGAGCACGGCGAACACCTGGCCGGCGGGGGCTTCGAAGGTGACTTGGTCCAGCACGGGATGGCTGTTGTACCGGAACGAAACGCCGTCCACCGAGAGTCTCATCGCCCGTCCCGCCGGATCAGCAACCACAGGAAGAGCGGCGCGCCCATGAAGGAGGTGATGACGCCCACCGGCAGGCTGCCGGAGCCGACCGCCGTCCGGCCCAGGGTGTCCGCCCCCAGGAGCAACAACGCGCCCACGAGACCCGCACCGGGAATGAGCAACCGATGGTCCGCCCCCCAGATTTTTCGCCCGATGTGGGGGGCCAGCAGGCCCAGAAATCCGATGACGCCGTGGAAGGCGGTGACCAGCGCGGCCACCAGGGCGGCGGCCATCATGCCGCGCAGGCGCAGCCGGTCCACCGGGACGCCCAGGCCCCGGGCCGCTTCCCCGCCCGCCGAAAGGGCGTTCAGGTCCCACCGCACCGACCAGAGCCAGAGGGAAACCAGCAGCCCGACTCCGGCGGTCAGGCCGATTTCGCCTTTGCTGGAGCGGGCCACGTCGCCGAAGCTCCAGAAAACCACCGAGGCCAGCTCGGTCTCCGTGGCGAGGTATTGCACGAGAACGGTTCCCGACGTGAACAGCGAAGAAAGTGCCACCCCGGCCAAGATGATTCCCTCCGGCGAGAGGCGGCGGAACCGGGCCAGGGCCAGAATCGCCAACGTCGCGGCCATGGCCCCGCCGAAGGCCGCGATGGGCACGGGCACGCCGGAGAGCCACGAGGCCGCTTCCCCAATCCCCGCCCCGAACAGCACGATGGCCGCCGAGGCCCCGAAGGCCGCCCCCTGGCTGATCCCCAGGGTGAAGGGAGAACCCAGCGGGTTCTTGATCAGGTTCTGAATCGCCACGCCCGAAACCGCCATGCCCCAGCCGCTCGCCACCGCCGCCAGAATCCGGGGCAGCCGGATGTTCAGCACCACCGTCCGCGCCGGGCCTTCCGCCGCGCCGAACAGCGCCCGGAGCACCTCCGCCGGAGACAGACCGTAGCTGCCCAGGCCAAGCGAGATCAATGCCAGCAGGACCAGAAGCCCGGTTCCCGCGCCCAGCAGGCGGAGCTTTCGGCGAAATTGATCCCGGTAGGCCGTGGCGGCGGATGGGTTTCGGGTTGCGGAGGCGGCTATGGAATCTTTGGAGCGGATGGTGGTTGGGACGGTTTTTTCCATGTTGAATCCGTTT
>CAYFVR010000060.1:6371-17334 GCA_964346545.1 uncultured Desulfobacterales bacterium
GGAATCTTTGGAGCGGATGGTGGTTGGGACGGTTTTTTCCATGTTGAATCCGTTTGTTTCCGTGAACCGCTTTGAAGATTCCTGGCGGCGTCGCCGGGCGATTGGAAAATGGCGCGGCCGTGCCAGAGTGAAAAAATCCCCCCCGGCCCCCCTTTGGAAAAGGGGGGTGGGCATGGAAAGCCCCCCTTTGGAAAAGGGGATGGGCATGGAAAGTCCCCCTTTTCCAAAGGGGGATTTAGGGGGATTTCTGCGCTGGCCAATGCCCGGGGATTTTGTCCGGAGAAATCCCGCTCCAACCAACGCCCTTCCGGCGAACCCGCGTTCCCCCAATCTAAAACCGCAACCGCGCCCCCGCCATCACGCCGGCGCCCGGCATGGGGTAGCCGGGCGTGTAGGCGTAGTCGGCGTCGGTGAGGTTGCGGCCGGCGAGGTAGAGTTCGCCGCCGATGCGTTCCATCTGGAAATCGTAGCTCAGTTTGGCGTTGACCAGGAAATGGTCGCCCACCTCGTTGGGATTTCCGGCGCCGGCGATGCGGGACTGGGAGGCGGCGTGCATTTCGTCCACGTACTGGGCGTCGGTGCTCAGCCGGAAATGTTCCAGAAATCGGAGGTTCACGCCGCCGCTGACGGTCCATTCCGGCGCGTAGGGCAGGTCGCCGGGATCGGTGTCCAGATAGGTGACGCCGGCGTAGGCCGAAAAGCCCTCGGTCGGGAAAAGGGTGGCCGTGGCTTCCACCCCCCGGATCGTGAAAGAGTCGATGTTCTCGAAACGGGGCGGCGGCGGAGGCGGCTGAACGATCACGTAGCGGTCCCGGCCGTCGTCGTAAAAGCCGGTGACGTCGACCAGCAGCCGATCCCCGACGGCCTGGGAGATGCCGAGTTCGAAATGATCCACCGTTTCCGGGTCCAGGTCGCGCCAGGCGTCGGGATCGTTGCCGGGAATCCGCGACCAGAAATTTTCGCTGAAGACCAGCACGTTGAGCCCCGGATAGACCACGCCCCGGGAATAGGCCGCATGCAAGCGAGTGGCGCCGACCTCCGCCACCAGTCCCGCGTGGGGCGCGGCTTCGTCCGGCATGTCGCCGTGGACGTAGTAGCGGAGCCCCGCCGAGGGCGTCAGCCGAACCGGACCCAGGTCGAATCCGTGGCTGACCGCCGCGAAGGGCGAAAAGATGGACAGGGTTTCCGGCTCGAAGCTGGTTTCGGAACTCCCGAAGAACACGTCTCCGGAAATATAGTCCAGATCGAATCCGGCGCGGACCTCGCCGTTTTCCCACGGCGTCAGCGTTTCCCGTGCCCGGACGCCGTAGAGATCGAAATCGTTGAGCGTGTCGTCGGTCGGGTTCTCGTTTTGATCCAGCCAGTCCCCCTCGCCGGTGTTCCAGTAGAACTTGATATTCCCTTTGGCCGCGCCCAGATCGTGAGACAGCGTCAACACGGTGAGCCAGCTATTGGTTTCGTATCGGTCGTCGATGACGGTGGGGGCGAAATCGGGGCCGGGATCGTCGGCCCAGTTGTCGGTGCGCAGCAAAAAGAAACGGGCTTCCCAGGCGTCCGAGAGCCGATAGCCGGCGTTGAGGAAATAGGACTGGGTTTCGCCCTCGGCGTCGTCCCGGTCGCCGTCCGACGTGTGGAAGCTCTGGCCGATCAGATAGTCGAACCGGTCGAAACGGCCGCCGTGGACCGCCTCCTGCATGAAAGTGGAAAAGCTGCCGTAGGCGGCGGAAATCTCGGTATCGAAGCCGTCGGCCTCCTGCTTGCGGGGCGTGAGGTTGATGGCGGAAAAGGCGTTGCCGAAAACCGACGGCTGCGGCCCCTTGAACACCTCCACCGATCCGGCCGGGGCGATCGGCGCGAGGTCCAGCAGGGGATGGTTCCAGATGCCGTTGTAGGTGGGCACGCCGTGGATGAGGGTCTGGATTTCCCCGCCGGGCCGGCTGGAACCGAGTCCGCGAATGAAGACCGCGCCGCCCTCGCCGCCGCCGAAGGCCCCCACCACGTTGTAGCGGGTGATGTTGACGCCCGGGGCCGTCCGCAGGGCCGAGGAAAGATCGTGGGCGTTCAAATCCTCCATCTGCTCCCGGCTGACCACCGCCTGCTGTCCGGCGTACCGGTCCACCGCGTTTCCTTCCATGATGGGGCTGGCCACCACCTTCACGGCGGGAAGCTCCACCGCTTCGTTCTCCTGTTCGTTCGACTGGGCCGTCGCCGTTCCGGCCGCGACCGTCAACCATCCAAGTGCCGCCAGAAACACCATCGTCCGACGATTCGCCGACATGTTTTTTCTCTCCCGTTGGTCGTTTGCGCAATGTTGTTGTTCAGCCTTGGAACATCTACTTTCGGAGGCTGCAAATCGAGGTTTTCGAACGGCAGGGGCGGGGCCCCGTGCCCGCCCTGTCCACCGAAGGGCGGGCACGGGGGCCCGCCCCACAGCCGAATTTCCGCCTTTGGGAAACGCAATTTAGGTGGACAAAGCCGAAACATGGAATTGGAAAACAAAAAAGGCCAGGAACGCTCCCGAAAAAACGGTTGAGCCTTCCTGGCCTTGTTGTCGAACATCGAATCGCTTTATTTGCATAATTTCAATTATGCGTTGACGCTCTCTTACCCCAAGGGCTTTGGGGTTGTCAAGAGGCGGCGCGGCGGAGCCCGGGAACGAGAAAGGGGGCAAATTGGCGCGTTATTCCCACAAATCCCGTTGCGCCTTTTCCGGAACCACGCGGGGTTTGGACGGCTTGCGGCCTCGGCGTTTTTCCGGGGTCGGGTCGGTGTGCGCAGGGGGCGTTTCCCCGGCCACCGGTTCGGTGGGCGGGGTTGCCTCCACTTCGGGTTCCCCCAATTCCTCCGGGAAAAGGGAATTCTCGCGCTCCGGCGCGTCCGGTGTGTCCGGGGCGGCTTCCAGGGGCAGGAAGGCGTGTTCCGCCTCCCATTGACCTTGGCCGGTGGCGCGGATCCCCTGGAGCTGGTACAGCTTCAGCGCCGTTTCCTGCTTGGTCATCACCGGGAAGCCGTAGGGTTCGTTCTTGTGTTTGAGCGGCCCCTTGGTCCGGGTCCGTTCCTCCACGAATTCCAGGTGGCGGGTCAGCCGGTCCGTCACCCGTTGGTTTCCCACCGTCATGACGGTTTGGGGATCGGACAGGATCGCGGTGGGCAGGTCGGCGGACAGTTCGTATCCCACCGAGTTCCGGGCGGAGGCCATGGCGGCGGCGGCGGTGGTGCCCGCGCCCATGAACGGGTCCAGCACGGCGTCGCCGCGCAGGGAGAACATCTGGATGAGCCGGTAGGGCAGCTCGAACGGAAAGGCGGCGCTCCGCTCCCGGGTGCTCTTGTCCACGAGCTGCTGGCGGGCGCCTTTCAGGTCCATCCAGACGTCGGAAAACCAGAGGTTGCGCTCTTCCCAGAAAAAGGCGCTCTCCCGCCGGGCTTGTTTATCCGCCGGTTTGGCGAAGGTTCGCTTGTCGCCGTTGCGGAAGATGAGGATGAATTCATGCTCCAGGGTGACGTAGGCCCCGGCCGGCAACATGCCGGAGCCCATGAACTTGTTGGGCGCGTTGGTCTGCTTGCGCCAGAGGATGGCGGGGAGCGCGACGAAATGATCCGTCAGCATGGCCGACACGATTCGGGCATGGCTCATGTGCAGGGCGAAGGTTCCGGCCTGCGTCCGCACGCCGTCGCCGATGTTGATGCACACCAGTCCGCCGGGCTTCACCACCCGCCGAACTTCGGCCCAGACCGGGTCCAGCAGGCGGTTCATGGCCTCGAATGCGGCGGGGCCGTCTTCCCGCCGGAGCGCTTCGTCCACCGCCGGGTCCATCTTCCGGAACAGGTCGTCCCACATTTCGATCATGGGATACGGGGGCGAGGTCACCACCAGGTCCACGCTGTCGTTGGCGAGGGCGGAGAGGTCGTTGCTGTTTTGCTGGTAAATTCGGTGTCGGGTGATCAATGGGGACGATCTCTTTCCAAAAAGGTTTTCGGCCGGAAATTCTGGCGGTTCGGCCGCGATCCGAGGTGAATGGGTCGGCGATTCAGAACATCCCCCACTTTTGCTTGCCGGGGATGTAGGTGCTGGGGAAGAGAAAACGCCGGAGGGGAATCAGGTTGTCCAGGCCCAGGGAGCGGCGAATGAAGAGCCCGTTGCCCAGTTCCGCGACAATGTAGTCCAAGCGTCCGGCGGACAGTTTTCGGAAATTGGATTCGTCGTCGGTGACCGGGTCCACGATTGCGTGCTTCCGGATGAATTGCCAAAAGGACGGGGTGTAACTGTATCCGGACACGACCCCGATCCGCTTTCCCCGCAGATCGGCCATTTCCTCGTAGGAAAATTCCGCCCCTCGGCGAACCCAGATCACCCAAGGGGATTCGACCAACGGTTCGGACGGGTATCGGGCGAATCGAAGCCGATCTTCGGTGAAATTTGCCGAAAAAAGGGCGTCGGCCTGGCCCGACCGAAGGATGTGAATGGCCCGTTTCCATGGAAAGGCATCAATTAGATCCGGGGCGACATCCATGGACGCGAGCGCGGCGGTGACCAGTTCCACGCTGAATCCGCCCACGTTCCCGTCTCGAACGATCTGGTAGGGCGGCCATTCATCGCAAACCATGCGCAGCTTTGCGGACTCGGCCGGGGCGGAAGCGGCGGTCAGGGAGAAAAGAAGAAGAACGCTCGCGCAGTAGCGAAACAAATTCGTCATGGAACCTCCTTGAAGACCATGTGCCGAATTATTTTGCGTCCAACGCCTGAAGATATGCGGCTTCGTTGTAGCCCCGAATCTTATGGTCCCCGATGACCACGAAGGGAACCCCTTTCCCGCTTCCCAGTTGGCGCATGCGGCGGGCGGCCGCCTGGTCCTTCTCCACGTCGTATTCCGTTACGGAAACCCCCTGGGCGCGGAAAAACGCCTTGGCCTTTTTGCAGTAGCCGCACCAGGAGGTGGAATACATTTCGACCTTGGGCGTCCGGCCGCTTCGGGAAGTTGCTCGGCGCGCCGGACGGGTTTGGCGGGGTTTCTGCCGAATCGCTTCGGATCGGGAGGAAACGTCCGGGGCTTTCGGAGGCGGGGTGTAGGTCACGGTGGGCAGGGTGGAGACCTCTTCCTTGGGAATCTCGTCGGGGGGCGGCGTGTCGGTGACATGGGTGACGCCGCTTTCGTCCTTCCAGATGTACATTTCCGCCTCGGCGCTTTCCAACATCAAAACGAACGCCACCAGCGGAAACAGGATGATCGCGAAACGGAAACGCATGGGAATCCTTTTGCCGGAAGGTCGTTTTCCGGCTTGCCTGCCCGCCGGATTTTGGGTTTGGCGGACCCGAACGGGCGATGGCGTCTTTTATTGAAAAGGGGAAAAACCGAAACCGTTATTCTTTTCTATACGATAAGCGTTCGGTAAATGTAAAGGCGGGTTCGGATTCAAAGATAAAAGCGCCATGGTTCGGAAGGCGCTTCAGAATCTCCGGGAAGAGCTGGGTACGAAATGGAGCGAGAAAAAGGTCCGAGTCCGATTTCATCGCGCGTCAACTCGAAGCCTCACCCCACCAAATACGCCGCCGTCCCCGCCGCGATCAACATATCGTCCTGGTTTTTCAGCTCCATGCGCGTCACCGCCAGCTTTCGCCCGGTTCGCAGCACCGTTCCGGAGGTGAAAAACTCCGATCCCCGGCCGGGGCGGAGATAGTCGACCCGCATATCGATCGTCCCGATTTTGGAGACGCGGGCGGAAATCTCCTCGTCCGTCAGTCCCTCCATTTTGCAGACCGCCGAGGCGGTGGCGGTCATCCCGCCGGTGGCGTCCAGCACCGCCGAAATCACCCCGCCGTGCAGAATGCCCTGCACGTAGTTGCCGATCAAATCCTCCCGGGTGGAAAATCGGAGGCTGGCGGCGTCCGGTCCCAGATCGGTCACCTGGAGCCCCAGCAGCCGGTGGAAGGGCAGGGCGTCGTAGAGTTCCCGGATCATTTCCAGCATGGCGTCCATGTCGTGTCGTGGGCAGGTCATTCGGATGTCTCGCTTCCGATAAGGTTTACGGAAACAACTTCATAGAGACGCCCGTTCGCTTTGTAAACCCAATTCCGCTTTCCCGCCGACCGCCTTCCGGCGGTGGATCGTCGCTCCGTTTCTCCGCAATCCGATGAATGACGATATTAAGTGTGAATTAAATTTAAATTAACGTTATGCTAACAAAAAAGTGATTGACAAAACAACGGCGGCGCCGAATCTTCCATCTGTCTTCGCCCGAATCCAACGCGGGGATTCAGGCGACTCTCCTCCTCCGTCATCCGAGCTGTTTCCCGTTGCCGTTTTTCCGCCCTGGTCGCGGAACCTCCGGCCGTCTCGCTGTTTCCGCCCGCGGTTTTCGGACGTCTCAACATCCCCAACCATTGGGTGACCCCAAACGTAACATTGAAAGGATTTCGGTTTTTCCCCGACGGATGGGAAACCGAACCGAATCCCGAACCTCCCGGAGGATTTTTGTTTCCTCCTTTTGAAGGGGCGTGGATTTTTTTCTTTTTTGCGGGGTTTTCCGGGAATTGCCGACCAGCGTTCCCGCCGCGCCGATAGGACGGGCGCATGCAACCGGATACGGTGCGGCGGTACACAAATCAAGAGAAAGCACGGAAAGGAAGGCATGGCATGAACACTCTCGATCGGCGGGCGCACAAACGGGTCCCCTGTGAAGTCCCCGCTCTGCTCGCGGCGGAACATTCGGAATCCTATCGGGAAAGCCGGTTACGGAATTTCAGCGGTGACGGTATCTATTTCGAGACCGCGGAACCTTTTTTGCCGGATTCGATGGTAAGGGTCCGGGTGGCGGGCGACTCGCCGGGCGGAAGTGGGCCGGAAGCATTTCAATGGTATCTGGCCAATATCCGGTGGCGGCAATCCATCGAGGAGAAGGATCAAGTCCTTTTCGGATTCGGAGCCAAAATCATGCAGCGAAGCAACAAATCTCTTGAAAACGTTTCCTGGGCGCCCATTTTGGACTGTGATCTCTGCGACGGTCGGCATCCCCGGTTCGACTGCCAGGTCAACTCCGATTTCCTGGTGTTTTGCGACGACTGCGACGATCATTTGACGGGCGAGCCCGACGGGCCGGTGAAACAGAGTCTCATTCGCTTTCTAAATGGCAACGTGCTGTAGGCCCGTCTCCGGGGCGAGATCCGCCAGTTCCGTTCGGCCGAAATGCGGTCGGGGCCGCGATGTTGCACCCGCCGCCTTTTGACATGTAACGGGTCGCGACGTCCGAAGCGAAACCGTCACGCGTTGGGGCGTTAATCGGGGTGAATCCGGGCGGGAACCGGCGTGGAATAATCCACCAGAAATCCATGGCACATCGCCCGCCCGGCCAGCCCGAGGAAAAACAGGCCCATGGCGAAGAGGACAAGGGCGGTGGAATCCCAAAGGCCCCAAAAGGCGCGAAGCGACCGGGGCATGACGAATCCCCGGCTATCCCACCACCCGCCTCGCCACCCAGAACATCTCCCGCCAGTGCGGAGCGTCCAGCCGGGACACCACCACGCCGCCGCGGCTTTTGCTGGCGTGGATGAACATCCGGTTCCGCAAATAGATGCCCACGTGCCGGCTTCCGTCCCGATCCCGGAAAAAAACCAGGTCCGCCGGGCGAAGTTGATGAAACGGCACGGCGCGGCCCACCCGCACCTGATCCTTGGTGGTGCGGGGCAGCCGAAGGCCGTATAGATTTCGGTACACCGCCACCGCCAAGCCGGAGCAGTCCACCCCGGAACGGCCGTTTCCGCCCCATTCGTAGGGCACCCCCTGCCAGCTTCGCACGCCTTCCCAGACTTGACGCTCCGTCCGGGTCATGACGCCCGGGCCGGGCGTTTCCAGCGGCGGCGGAAGCCGCGAACCGCCGCCGCATCCGGCGAGCGCGGCGATTCCGAAAAGGGCGATCAGGGGATAAAAGCGGGAGAAAAACGGGCGGGAAAGGTAAAATCTGGGCATGATCCGGTCCTTGGTGGGGTTGAAAAAATGAACGATTACCCTACCAGCGAACGGTTTTCGGGTCCAGCGCTTTTGTTTTCGCGGCCGCGAACGATTCTCGCGAAGGGATCGGCGGTTCCCCGGGGTTTCCGTCCCGTCCGATGCGGCGTTCCCCAAGCGGTCCCTCGAAACCGGCCTTCGCCGCTCTCCGATCCGCCATCCTCCGCGTTCGCCTCCCAACTCGGCTTCCATTGACCTTCCCCGCAAGCCATCGAGATTTCCCATGGAAGATTTGGTTTTCATTCAAAGAAAAAATTCGTTTCTTTCTCGGAATTCGGGTAGGTTTTCCCCCCGAGGTGAAACCCATTCCCGGAAGGAACCCCTTGCCATCTTCCCCCGTCCGACGAAGCGGTCTTCGCCCATCCGTTCTCGGAGCGCGGATTCTGAACGTCGTCTGTTCCGTCGCGGCCTATCGGCTGATTCGTTGGTCGCTGGCCGCCGTTTTCATCGTCGCCGGTTCCCTCAAATTGGCGGACCCGGTTTCCTTCGCCGTTATCGTCGATGCCTTCGGCCTTCTTCCGCCGGGTTTGCCGTTGCCGGCGGCGGTTTTCCTGCCGCTGCTGGAGGTGGCGGCGGGCATCGGGCTGATTTTCGACCTTCGCGGCAGCCTGGCGACTCTGGCCGCGTTGCTGGGGCTGTTTTTGCTTGTGCTTGGATACGCACTATCCATGGGGCTCGACGTGGACTGCGGCTGTTTCGGTCCCAATGACCCCGAGGGCGACGCCTTCTCGTCCATTCGTCCGGCGTTCACGCGGGATTTGTGGCTGGCGGCGGGCGTGGCCTATCTGTATCTCTGGCGTCGGGTCCGCGGCCATTCGCCGCGCTCCATTCGGCCTCTTTTGAAAACCTTTTTTCAGAGAAAGGAATCCCCCACTCCATGAAACGGTTTCTCCCCCTGGCCGTTCTTCTGGCCTCGGCCGTTTTGATGACCGGGCTGTTCGGCGGAAACAAATTCGAGCGGGAAGTGGAAATGGAAAAAGTCGCCGCGAATCTGGCCCGCGACGTCCAAAGAGGCGGCTACAACCTCGTGACCACGGCAGAGCTGAAAGGCTGGATGGACGCCGGCCGGGACATGGTCATCGTGGACACCATGCCCTACGAGGACAGCTACCTAAAAGGCCATATTCCGGGCGCCCGTCAGTTCCTCTTTCCCATTCCGGATATGGGGGAATGGGAAACCGCCGAAACCGACGGAAAAACCCGGGCCGATTTCGCGGCGTTGCTGGGGGCGGACAAGGCCAAAACCGTGGTGATTTACTGCGGGTTCGTCAAATGTACCCGCAGCCACAACGGCGCGGCCTGGGCTCGGGAACTCGGGTACGAGAACGTGTATCGCCATCCCGGCGGAATCTACGCCTGGCGCGGCGCCGATTACCCCGTGGAAACCGGCGACTGATCGTTTTTCCGGCCGAATTCAAATTTTCGCTGGATTGGTCAGAAAGCCCTGTTATGGAACCCTGGGAGCGACGAGTTGTACTCGTCGAGTCTGGGCGCGGTTCGGATCGGGCGACGAGTGCAACTCGTCGCTCCCGGGCGCGGCCGCCGATCGTGACGGGGCGTCCCGATATCGCCTCGTTGCCCGATCATTCCCCTCGCTTCTCCTCCTCCACAATTCGGAATTCCCGTGACGCGGTTTCCAGCAGCTTCCGCGCGCCCTCTCGGCTCGGGCCGGCGGCGATCACGCCCAAAATTCGGTCCATTTCCGAAACCCGCCAGATTCGCCCCGCTTCGAACCGGGCCCGTTTGCCCGGCAGAAATTTTCCGATGGGACCGCCCAGGCTTTGTTTCCATCGGCGATCCATTTCGTCTCCCGCCGCGTCCCGGGGAATGGACGGCAGCCGTCGCCGCGCGAAGGACAAGAGTCCATCCCCGTCCAGCAGCATGGAGGCCGGTCCCCAGCGATAAAGCAGAAGCCGGGTGGCCGTCCCCGAAAACGCCAGCTCGAACGCGCCGGGCAAAAACTGGAAGCGATCGAGGTTGAGATCGGCGGAAACCCGGGCGTGAATGTCGTAAATCCGAAAGGGGCGGGTCGGTTTCCCCGCCACCGGCCGAAGGGCGGCCAACACGGGACCCGCGGCCGGCGGGGGTGAATTTCCGTAAAATCCGGCCAGGGCGGCGATGTGGAGGTCCGGCCAGAAAAGCAGAACGCCCGCTCCGTCCCGCCAGCCAAAGCCGTAGATTTCGGGTTCGGGACCTCGCCCGGATTTCAGGGCGTTGCGCCAGATCGCCGGGGGATCGTTCGGGGTCACATCGGCGTCCGCGCCGACGGCCCGGGTCAATTTGTGAAGGGTTTTGTGGGCGTCAAACCGTCCGGTGATCGGCTCCCAGCGAAGCGCCAGCCTGGGACCCTCTTCGTCCTCCAGCAGCAAAAAGTGGCGGCCCATCCGGGCGGGGTCCCAGTCCGCCGGGACTTCCAATTGGACGCCGTTCCAGGCGAGGGGTTTCCAGGGCGGAGACGCTTTCATGGCGAGGCCCGAGGTTTATCGAGGGGGCGCGGGCGCGTTGGTGGAGAATTGCGGAAAGTCATGGAGGCTTTCAGGGGAGTAGGCGGTAGTTCCCAACTTCATCAGGCGGAAGGACCCCGATGCTGCTTTTCAAGCCAGGCTTGAAGCTGGTCGAAGGAATCCCATTCGAAAACGCGGTCTTCCAGGTCGCGAATCGTCGCCGAGGGAAGCGGCTCCAATTCACCCATCACAGTTTCGGCAGAAACATTGAATTTCTTGGCCACCATGCGCGAGATGGCCCGCATTTCGCCTTGCTGAATTCCTTTTTCCGTAAAAAATTGTTTGAAGGTAATCACGGGTAACTCCTCTTCCGCCGCCATTTCCCGAAAGATATCTTCCCGTTCCTCATCCGGGAGTCCGGCGTATGTGTCGATAAAATCGACGTATTTCTCAAACAGGGCAATGGACGCCAACTGAAAAAGCCCCATCAGCGCCCGCCGGAAAACTTCGCCCCGTTCC
>CAYFVR010000060.1:17434-18723 GCA_964346545.1 uncultured Desulfobacterales bacterium
GGACGCCAACTGAAAAAGCCCCATCAGCGCCCGCCGGAAAACTTCGCCCCGTTCCTCTTCCGGGTACCGCATTTTGGGCAGAAGGATTCGCACCAGCGGGTTGCTGGAATCGTAGTGGTCTTTGGCGTTTACGTCAAACAGGCGGAAGAGGACGTATTCGAAGTGGAGGAAAGTGCGGTTGTTGAACCGGTGGTCGATTTCTTCGGGTACGCCTTTTCGCCAGTTTTTGCGATCCGTGAACAAGACCGCGGGAATGACCAGGGCTTCCGGGTGTTCCTCCGCCATGTCGGTGGTGTACCGGAGGAGCTTGTAAATGGAAAAGCGCTTTTTGTCCTCCTGAAACTCCACCAGCCAGAGGATGATTTCGGCGTCGTCAAAACGGAACAGGATCGGCATGTCCAGGACGAGGTGGCCGTCCGCCAACTGCCGCTTTCGCGGTTCCTGCCGGAGAAATTTAATCTTACGGATCGGGCCGTAGGTTTCCAGGACTTCCGGCAGGATCCACTCCAGGGCCTCCTTGGGGAAATCCTGGAACAGGTTTTTGAAGTTCTGATCGTGGTCGATGGTCGTCATTTTGGCGGCGCCGGAAGAGGGAGGCGGCGGTTTCCTTTCGGGCAACCCAACGAGCGTACGTCGGACAGCGGCAGCGGAGTGGGCGGAAGCGGGATTTTTTCCGCCCTGTTCATTTCGGGACCAGCAGGTCCCAATCGCGCGACGGTTTGCCCTTTTTCCGCCGGCGTTGCTGGCGCGTCGAGTTTTTCTCTTTTTCCTTTTCCTGCTCGTGGCGGAAACAGTCCTTTTCCTCCGCCATGAGATCCGAGGCGGTCAACTTGACCGAATTGCCGATCTTTTCGTCCAAATCCTTGGTGTTGTGCTGAAGGATCAGGGAAACCTGGCGGCCGTCCGCGTCGGTGAAAAACCATTTCCAGGCGATGACCACATGGAAGGGGTCGCCTTTCCACTTGTCCGGCTTTCCAAATCGGTCTTCGAAGCGGTCCAGCAGGGTGTCGTAAAACTTTCGGGAAGCGTCGGCGTATTTCATCTTCACCCGCAGGATCACGTCTTCGCCCGCGCAGGTCCCGTAATACAGCATTCCACTTTTGTAGCCCTCCGGCGGTTCCACCTCCACTTCCATCAGGCATTCCAGGTGCCGGATGGGCATGGCGGTTTCCACCCGGATTTGGCCGGGGTAGTCGGAGATGGACTTTCCGATCTGGAAGCCTGCGATTTCCTTTGGGGCGTCGGCATGGGCGAGGCCCACCGTTCCGGCCTGGAAACCGGCGAAGAAC
>CAYFVR010000060.1:18823-20688 GCA_964346545.1 uncultured Desulfobacterales bacterium
TCAAAAAAAGGAATATTGGGAGAAACGGTTTGAACATAAAATTTCCCCGCTTTCGGCGTCGATAAAAACGCCCGTTTTGGTTCCGGCGGCCAGTCGCCCGCCGGCCGGAAAAACGAACCGGTCGGCGTCAACTTTCCATGGCGTAAATCGCGGCGGCGTGGTCGGCGTCGGAGATGGTGTCCAGCAAAACGCCGAGGTGTTCCCGCATTCGGCGAATGCGCATTTGCACCAACCGTTCCACGATGCGGAGGCATTGTTCCGGAAACCGGGTCAGGATTCGGCGGAAACTCTCCCGGTCCAGCAGGAGCAATTCCGTGTCGGCGATCGCCTCGGCGCCCAGCGGCCATTCGTATTCCGCCAAGAGCGACATGTAGCCGAAAAAGTCGCCGGCATCCAATTCCTGAAGCGTAAACGGCCGTCCGCCCCGTTCCGCGCTCAAGCGAACCCGGCCGTCCAGTATCAAGTGGGCCCGCTCCGCCGGGGTTCCCTGACGAAAAATGGGCGAACCGGCCGAAACCCGCCATCTTTTCGCAGTATAAGCATGGAGCTTGATGATTTCAAAAGATATCCCCGCGAACATGGGCAGAGAGCGCAGCGCCTCCATGTTTTCCACCAGCTCCGACCGAGGCTCCGACCCGGGCTCCAATGGAGGCGCCGCCCCGGGTTCATCCGTTTCCGTGGACCAGCTCATAAAAGACTCCGCGCTTTTCCATCAATTGGTTCCAATCGCCGGCTTCCGCCACCCGGCCCGCCTTCAGCACCAAAATGCGGTCGAAGGCCGCCGCCGTGTCCAGCCGGTGGATCACCGCCACCACGGTGGTCCGGCCTTTCAGCGTGTTTTCCACGTATTCCTGAATCCGCCGCTGGGAGGCGTTGTCCAGGCTGGCGGTGGCCTCGTCCAAAATCAGCACCGGCGTTTCCTTGAGCAGGGCCCGGGCGATGGCGATTTTCTGCCGCTGCCCGCCGGAGAGTCGGTCGCCCTTGCTGCCGGTGGGCGCGTCGATGCCCGCGGCCATCACGTCGTCCAGGAGCCCTTCGGCCTCCAGGTGGCCCACCACCAGCTCCCGGAGGGCCGCCGCGTCGGCCGCGGAGCCGCTTTTTGGGGTGCCGAAGAGGATGTTTTCCAGCAGCGACCGGGAGGCCAGATATTCCGTGGGGCAATACAGGGAGAAGTCGGGATTGCCCGCCGGCTCCGGCGATCCCACCGGCCGGCCGTCCAGAAACCGGAGGGTGGCGTCGCGGCATCGATCCAGGTTGGCCCCGCCGATGTCCCGGATGGCCCGGTGGCGGGCCGACAAAATTTGTTCGCGAAGCCGGTCGGGGATCGCCGCCATTTTATGCCGGGCGGGAATGCAGGAAAGCCCCAGCCGAAGCAGCCGTACGCCGTCGTCCCGATTGATCCCCTGAATGCCGGACGCTTCCACCCGCTGAACCACCGCCGCGTAGGTTTCGATCTCGTCGGGCCGAAGCGGGCTGCCTTCGAAGAAGAAATCGTCGTCCTTCAAATCTTGTAGCAGATGGACCGTCTCCCGCGCAAGGTCGCGGCCCAGGGCGATCAGCGGCGTTTCCAGCCCTTCTTCGGCCAGAAAGGTCAGCAGTCGGCGGTTTTGGTGCAGGTTCTCCAGCCGGTAGAGGTCGTTGCGAACGTCGCCGAAGAGCAGGTTGTGGTAGAGATTGACGTGTTCCATGAACCGGTTCACGTTGAAAAATTCCACGTCCCGCTCTCCGGCGGCCGCCAGCCGGGAATGGATCGCCGTGCGCATTTGGAAGATCCGCTCGGTCATTTCGGGGTTCCGGTTCGGATCCACCACGGTGTCGAGGCCGAATCGGACCAGGTCGTCCCCCAGCCCCACCGTGCGCACGGT
>CAYFVR010000061.1:0-20567 GCA_964346545.1 uncultured Desulfobacterales bacterium
CGGCCCATGGGCCGTGGTCGGTGTTTCCGCGAACGGCGGTCACTGGCGCGATGCGGGACAGTTCGTCCAGAATCTCCGGTCGCCCAACGTCACCGGCGTGCAGGATGTGGTCCACTCCGGCCAGGGCGTCCGGGACCTCGGGCCGCAAAAGACCGTGGGTGTCCGAAATCACCCCCAGCCGAAGGGGTTCCGCGGGGGCGTCAGCGGCCATGGCGCCGCTCCCGGACGGGGCGATGGGTCGGGCCCCCGATTGGCCCGCGACCGGGGACGACCCGGCCGACCGTTTCGAAGAACCCATCCCGACGGGTTCGGGGGGCGCGCATCATTGAATTTGCTCGATCTGGCTGACGGCCTCGGCGAAGGCCGGATCTTGAAGCAGCCGCCGGGAAAACTTGATGTATTTGGCCACGATGGAGCGGACGGCCAGTTGCAGGGCGTAGGGTTTCACCGGCTTTTCCAGCAGATGATTGACCTCCGAGGCCACGCACATGTCCACCACCTCGTCGCTGGCGCTGCCGGTGATGATGATGGTGTCCTGGTAGAGCGCCGGATACTTTTCCTCCAGGCCGTCCAGGAAAAAAAAGCCGCTTTGCCGATCCAGATAGACGTCCACCACGAAAATTCCGATTCCCGCGTCCCGCGCCAGGCAGAAGTCCCGGGCCTCCTCCGCCGCGGTGAACGAATGAACGTCGCCCCAGGCGTAAAAAGACTGAATCGTCTTGGAAACCATTTGACAGGTAACGGGATCGTCGTCGACGACGATCACATCGAGTCCGTTCGCCATCTCGTATTCCTTCCTTCCATCTGCCGCGGCAGATTTGCGGTTTCGCGGTGAAACGGTGGATTCCGGCCCCAAAAAATCCGCGGGGACCGCCGATTCCGCCCCGGCCGATTCAAATCATCCGCAGCGGCCCGGCCCCCCGGGCCCGTTCCAGATCGCGCATATGCTGCTTCAACAGTTCGTACACCTTGGGATGGGTGCAGATTTCGTAATATCGTCGATCCGTGGCGCCCACCACGTCCAGACTCCGGGGCTGAACCCGGGAAACGATGCCCTCCCGAATCACCAGGCGGCGGTATTCGCCGGTGGCCAGCGGAAACCGGCCGGTATAAAAGGTCAACCGCTCCCCCTTCACCACCAATCCGAATCGCCTGAGTTCAATCTCCTCCTGGAGCTTTCGAAACCCCCGGGGGTTCAGCTCGATGCCGTTGACGTTGTAGCGGAGATTGAGGTCGTCGGTGGTGTCCGACAGCTCCGCGTTCGACCCGGCCTGATAGACGTACAGGTTGAAGGGGAACTTTTTCCCGGAAAAGCGACGGCGCAGGGATCGGGCGCAGCCGGCCAGCCGGTCGGCCCGGTTGATCGCCGATGAGATCATAATCCGATGGTCGCCGTCAAACAAAAAGGTCGGCCGTCCCTTGGCGTAGCTCACCCCGACGCCCAACTCGATGGCCGGGAGACCGTGTTCCCGGTTGCGGCCGTTGCAGTGCTGAACGATGAAGAGGATGCGCACGGCCAGCCCGCAGGCCCGGGACACCGCGTACCAGTTCTCCGGCTGATCCTGGCGTTCGAACAGGGAGAGAATGATGGCGTCTCCCTCCACGAACACCTTGCCGGCCCCGTATTCGTCCAGAATGCGGGAGATGGGCTCGAAAAAATTGAGGCTGAAGTAGGACGCCGGGTTCAGACCTTTCCGCTTCATCCGGAAGGCCAGATCGGTGGAGCCGCGCACGTCGGCCTTGAGAATCACGTGCCCGACGATCGGCGTCTCGTGATGGTTCCGCTCTTTGGGCAGCAAAAATTCGTACAAGGTGTGATTGGCGACGGACAGCTTTCGGGTCTCCTCCTCCCGCACCAGATGGATGGAATCCATGGCGGCCTCGAGATCCCGGAAATTCCGGTGGTCCCGGTGATACCGGGAAAAGTCCTTCATGAACCGCAGCAGGTAGGCCATCCGATTCCGGCGGGCCATCCAGCGGGCGCGCCACCGCCGTCGCCTCAGGGGCCCCAGGGAAAGGGAACGGCCGTAGAACTTCCGCAGACGGCGAACCCGGGCCGCCAGCGCCCGACGGGTCCGGAAGGAGATCATGTATTGCAGCAGGAGCTGAGGAACCAGCGGCGGGCAGTAATCCCGAAACACCGGCTGGATTTCATACATCGAGATGATCCGGCGAAGAAGCCCCGCCCGTTGAAACATCTTGTGGGCCCGCCGAAGCCGCAGGCGCTGGGCCCGCTCCCGGTCGCGGAGTTCCGACGGCGACTCCGGCGGCCCGTCCCCGCCCTCGCGGTCTTCCTTCCGGCGTTTTTTGCCGCCCCGCCGAAGCTCCTTGATCCGAAAACGGGTCTGGAAACAATTGAACAAAACCTCGATGTTTTCCGCGGCCATCAGCCAACCGTCCAACAGGGCCTCGTCCGGCGGGACGGGCGCCCCCCCGCCGGGCTCCTTTCGGGCGGCCTCTTCCGCCAGCTCCCGGAGGAGCCGACGCATGCGGTCCCGAACCGCCTCGTAGGTGTCGGGATCCTCCAGCCGATGGGCCAGGAGAATTTCGTAGGATTCCAGGGTGAAGACGTCGTCCGGGCGGGGTTCCCAAAGGAGGGGATGGTTCAGATAATGGCTCGGAACGGCGGCCGATTCCCCAAAGGTGACCCGCCGGATTTCCTGAATTTCCCGCCGGTGAACCTCCGCGAGCAGGCCGAAGATCTCCTTCCGCACAAGGAACCGGACCCGTCGCTCGTTCCGGGCGACGCCGGCCATTCGGCGGCGAAGATCGGCGGAAGCCTTGCCGGAACGGCCCGCCTCCAGGCTTCGGATGGCGGCCCGGTAGCGGGAAACCAGCGTTTCGAACTGCCGATCCACCTCCCGCAGGATGAACTTGATCACGGCGGCCATGGCCAACCGGTCGATCTGGGGCTCCTTTTCCAGCTTGGCCCGATGAACGGCGTCCTGGAGGACCCGGCCGCAGGTCCGCTTGAAATGCTCCTGCTGCTTGCGGACGCTGGCCCCCCAATCCAGGCTCAACATATCCTGGGATCGGGTGTGGCGGGCCAGCAGATGAATCGTCAGCTGGCGGGTGGCCCGCACCAGGCCGGGACTCAGGTAGACGTCGTGCCGGATGTTGTCCACTCCGGTCTGGAGTCGGCCCAGATCAAAGGAAACGGTTTCGGATTTCAGGGGCAAAGCGCTCATGGAAGGCGGTGGAAGGGTTCCGATCCGAAGGGATTGCGGCGACGTCGGGACCGGAACGAATGGCGGCGCTCGGCGGCCGCCGGGCGAACCGAAAAGGCGATTTCCCGACCTCCGGCCCGAAGGCGTTGGCGCGGGAATGGACCGCCCCGAAACCCGTCCCGGAAAAAATTGTTTACAAAAACAGCCGGATTTTATATACGAACCGGGATGTTCGGCCGATTGAAACGGAATTCACTATACGCCAAGTTCCCCGGGATTCAAAGAGGTTTTTATGGCCAAGAAAAAGACCGCGACCACCAAGAAAAAAACCGCCGCTCCCAAGAAGAAAACCGGGGCGGCAAAATCCACACCCAAGAAGACCGCGGCTCCCGCGAAAAAGACCGCCGCCAAAAAGGCCGCGCCCAAGAAGGCGCCCGCCAAAACGGCGGCCCCGAAAAAGAAGGTCGGAAAAGGTTCGGAGCCGCTGTTTCGGAGCTTCGACCGCTGGCGGCCGGAAAGCCCGTTTTCTCCCCCCGCCGACGACCGGGCCGGGTACGCGGCGCCGCCTTTCGACGCGGGAATTTCCAAGGAGATTCTTTTCCGGAAGTTTGACGTCGATTTCGCGGACGCGGCCAAGCCGCCCAAAGCGCCGGCCAAGCCCAAAAAGCCCGCGGCCAAGGCCAAGCCGGCCTCTCCGCCCCGCAAGCCGGCGACGCGGGAAGAGCTGCTTCGACGAGATTTCGGGGCGTGGAAGCCGGCGGCCCCCTACGCCCCGCCGGCGGGCGACGAGGACGCGAACTACGCCGCGCCGGGTTTCGGCGCGGGCGTTGCGCGGGACGTGCTTTTCCGAAAATTCGACGACGTCGATTTCGCCGCCATCGCCAAGCCGCCCAAGCCGGCCCCTCCGCCCCGCAAGCCGGCGACGCGGGAAGAGCTGCTTCGACGAGATTTCGGGGCGTGGAAGCCGGCGGCCCCCTACGCCCCGCCGGCGGGCGACGAGGACGCGAACTACGCCGCGCCGGGTTTCGGCGCGGGCGTTGCGCGGGACGTGCTTCTCCGGAAATTCGACGACGTCGATTTCGCCGCCATCGCCAAGCCGCCCAAGCCGCCGGCCCCGCCCCGCGAACCGGTCCCCCGGGAGGAGCTGATCCGACGAGATTTCGGGGCGTGGAAGCCGGAGACGCTCTACGCCCCGCCCCCGGCCGACGAAGCGGCAAAATTTTCCGCGCCGCCCATGAACGACGGCGCCTCTTCGGAAATTCGCTTCCGCAAGTTCGATTTCGACTTCGAAACGCCGGCCCGGGAAGCCGAAGAGAAACGAGCCGCGGCCCCCGACGAAAAAGCGGGCGACGCCTCCGGGGCGTCGTCCGACGAAACGGTAATCAAGCTGTCCGAAACCAAGGAGAGGGATCCCATGGACCGAAACATCACGTTCCTTGCGGCGGGCGTCGTTCTGCTGTTCATCCTCATCGGCGCCGCGAGCTTTTCCAATTCCGGCCGGTACTACGTGGAACCCACCGACGACGGGGTCCAAATCTGGAAAGGCCGATTCTCCCCGCTGGGCCGCAAGCTGCTGGCGGACCTCGAAGGCCTCGCGCCCCCGGAGCCGCTTCGGCCGGTCTACTCCCGGGAAGCGGCCCTGACCCTGGCCTTCGACCATTTCATGGGCAAGGTGAACCAGAAGCTGGAAGATCCGACCCGGATCAATTTCGATCAACTGGAAACCCTCTTGGACCGGGCCGGCAAATTCGCCGCGACCGAAGATCAGAAAATCGCGCTGGACCGGCGACAAACCGATCTTCGGTTGACGACCTACCTTTTCCGGGCCAACACGGCCGCCGGCCGGGGCGATCGGAAGGGATTTTCCAAAGCGGCGGATCTGCTGGAAGAAGCGGCCCTGCTCAAGCTGTCGCCCGGACAGACCGCCTTCGTGGAGCGGCAGATCGAACTGCTGAACGACATGAAAAACGCGACGCCGGAAACGCCGGAGGCGCCTCGGGAAAAACGGGAGTCGCCCGCGCCGGAGGCCGACGGCCATGGCGCCGCCCCGGGCGAAGAAGCCGCCGAGCCCGAAGGACATGGGGCGTCCCTGGACCTGTAATCCGCGCGGACAAATTCGGTCGAACCGATTCGGGCGGTGGAAGAACGATCTTCCACCGCCCGTTTTTTTTGAATCGGCCGAGGCCCAAACAGCGCGATTCGCGAATGGCCGGCTTGCCGGATTCTCGCTTCCAGCCCCCCCCCGGAGAAATGGGACGCCGAAGAGCGCGGGCGGGCTTCGGCGGGAGGAATCAACGGCTTGGGAGAAGATGGGTTTATTTTCTCAAACCAATGGAGAAGTCACATCGGGAAAAGGAGGAATCATGGAATCGGTGCAATTGGAAACGGAAGGCGCCGTCGCATGTCTGACGCTGAACCGTCCGGAAAGCCGCAACGCGCTTTCCCTGGCCGTCATGAAAACCGTCCTGGAACGGCTCGAGGACGTTCGGGCGAACGCCGACGTCCGGGTCCTGATCGTTCGCGGGGCGGGACCGGCCTTCTGCGCCGGCCATGATCTTCGGGAGCTTCGGGAGGCCGAAGGGGACATTCATCGGCTGCGCGCGGTGTTTTCCACCTGCTCCCGGATGATGCGGGGGTTCCAAAAAATGCCCCAGCCGGTCATCGCCCAGGTTCACGGAATCGCCACCGCGGCCGGATGCCAACTGGCGGCGGCCTGCGACCTGGCCGTGGCCGAAAGCGGCGCCCGCTTTTCCACGCCCGGGGTCCGGATCGGCCTGTTCTGCGTCACGCCCATGGTGCCGCTGGTCCGGGTGATCGGTCGACGGCGGGCCATGGAAATGCTGCTCACCGGACGATTCGTGGACGCCCGGGAGGCGCGGGAGTTCGGATTGGTGAACCGGGTGACGGAACCGGATCGGCTGGAGGCGGAAACCCGGGAATTGGCGGGGGAACTGGCGGCCCTCAGCGGATACACCCTGGGGCTTGGAAAGGCGGCCTTTTACGAGCAGTTGGACATGGGCGAGCCCCAGGCCTACGCGGCCGCCGCGGACGCCATGGTCATCAACTGCCAGGCCGCCGACGCCCGGGAGGGCATCGACGCCTTTCTGGAAAAACGCGAACCGGCCTGGAAACACCGGTAGGTCCGCCCAAAAAGGCCGGAAGGCGGGACGCCTTTTTTCCGGGTCCGACACGAAAAGGGGAGCCGCGTGACGCGACTCCCCTTTTGCCTTCCCGCCCCGAATGCGCCGGAAGGCTTACCGCTTGGAGAACTGGAACCGGGCGCGAGCGCCCCGCTGACCGTACTTTTTTCGCTCCTTCATGCGGGGATCCCGCTTGACGAATCCGGCCTTCTTCAACGGCGGACGCAGATCGGCGTCGTAATCGATCAGCGCGCGGGTGATGCCGTGGCGCACCGCCCCCACCTGACCGGAAATTCCGCCGCCCCGAACCCGCACCTGAATGTCGAAGGTGTCCAGGTTGTTGGTGATCCCCAGCGGCTGTCGGAGAATCAGCCGGGCCGCCTCGGTGGGAAAATAATCGGCAAGTTCGCGGCCGTTCACGGTGAAATTGCCGCTGCCGGGCCGGAGCCACGTCCGGGCGATGGCGGTTTTCCGCTTGCCGGTGGCGTAGTAAACGTTTTCTTTTTCCATGAATATCCCCTGATCGCTGATGTAAGGGCCAATTTCGCGTCTATTTGGGAAATCTGGCGGTTTCAGGCCAGCTCCAGCACCTCGGGCCGCTGGGCGGCATGGGGATGATCCTCCCCGGCGTACACTTTGAGTTTTTTGAACAGCTTCCGCCCCAGCCGGTTTTTGGGCAGCATCCCTTTGACGGCGAACTGGATCACCGCCTCCGGTTTCTTGTCCATCATTTCCCGGATGGGCGTTTCCTTGAGGCCGCCCATGTAGCCGCTGTGACGATAGTACCGCTTCTGGTCCATTTTCCGGCCGGTCAACACCACCTTTTTCGCGTTAATCACGATGATGTTGTCGCCGGTGTCGGCGTGGGGGGTGTAAAGGGGGTTGTGCTTGCCCCGAATCCGCGCCGCCACCATGCTGGCCAGCCGGCCGAGGACCTTCCCCTCCGCGTCCACCACGAACCATTTTCCCTCGTTTTCCGCCGTTTTGGCGCTATACGTGTATTTTTTCACCGTTCATCACTCCTGTTCCCTAAAAATCGGCTACCGACAATAAAAAAAACGTTTTGGCGATCACGCCGAAAACGTAACGGGGCTTGGATTGACACAACAATCGGGATTCTATAATACAAAGCCGTTTGCTTGTAAACACCCGTTTTCAATTTCCGGTTCCCGGCGACCAGAGCGAAACCCGGAACCGTCCAAGGGAGCCCATATGTCCGATCTGGAAATCGAAGTCAAATTTTTTCTCTCCGACCCGGAGGTCATGCGGGAGCGACCGCCCTTCGCCGCCCCCGCCCTCGTCAATTTCGAGTCGGTGGCGGTGGACGCGAAACCGACGATCCGACGATTCGAGGCCGGGCCGGAATCGGGGGACGCCTCATGCTGACGGTTCTGAGCCTCAACCTGCGCTTCGGGCTGGCCGGCGACACGGGAGACCAAAGCTGGGACCGGCGGAAGGAAGCCCTGCCCCCGCTGTTCGCGCGAACGGATCCCGATTTTCTCTGTTTTCAGGAGGTCAACGACTTCCAGGCCGAGGCGTTGGCCGACACGCTGCCGGAACACCGGGCCATCGGCCAACGGATTCCCGCGCCCCGCTTCTGGCAAAACAATCTAATTTTTTACAAAAAAAGCTGGAATTGCGTCGCGGCGGATCGATTTTTCCTGAGTCCCACGCCCGACGTTCCCAGCCGTTTTCGGGACAGTCGATGGCCCCGGCAATGCACCCTGGGCCGGTTTTCCCGGAAGGGAATCGAAGTCGTCTGCGCCAGCACCCACTTCGATTTCCGGCCGGGCGTCCAGCTCCGAAGCGCCGGGGTTCTTCTGGACCGCCTGGACCGCTTCTCCGGATCGGGACCCGAAAAGGCGGCCGGATCGACGCCCGCCATCCTCGCCGGAGACTTCAACGCCGCGCCGTTCAGCCCGGCCTTTCAACGCTTCCGCCGGGAAGGCGGCTTCCAACCGGCCCTTTCCCCGCCCTTTCCCGCCACCTATCACGGATTCTCGGGAAAGTCCGGCGGCCCCCACATCGACTGGATCCTCTACCGGGGGAACCTGGAAGTGGTCGAAGCGGGCGTCCGAAGGGAGCAAATGGCCGGCCCCGGGGGCGAGGCCATGGCGCCGCCCTCGGATCATTTCCCCGTGACGGCGACCTTTCGCCGGTCCCGCCCGGTCATTTCCGGACTTTTTTTTTCCGGTTGAAAAGGCTCGGGTTGGTCGGCTTGGGTTCCGGGGGCGGCGGGGCCAGCCGGGTGACCTGGGCGTTGAGAACGCCGCCCGATTCCACCACCAGATCCTTGCAGACCACCGTGCCGTCGCAACTGCCGGTGGCGAGAACGATCAGCTTGTCGGCCGCCTCCACCTTTCCCTCGAACTTTCCGCCGATGGTCATGCTGCGGGCGGTGGCGTCGGCGTAGACGGCCCCCTCCTCGCCGATGGTGATGAACTCCCCCTCCAGGGTCCCCTTGACGGTTCCCTTGATCAGGACTTTCCCGGTGCAGGTCAGCGTCCCCTCAAAGACCATCCCCCGGTCCAGAATCGAAAACACCTCTTCTTTTTTGGCCAAAACGGTTCCCCGCTCGATCTGTGGGTTCGGTTCTCCGGCCCCTTGGGCCGTTTATTCGGCTTCGGCGTTCAACGGCGTTTCCAGCAGCGGCCGCCCGTCGGAATCGAAGACGAAGGCGGTCGCTCCCCGCACCCGATCCCCGTCGAAGTCCGGTTCGGCTCGAAACCGCATGGGCCGGTAGTTCTGAATGGAAAAGGTGGAACCCTCCACCTTGCCGGTGGGCCGTCCCTCCACCAGCGGAACCTCCGGCAACGCCGCATGGCCGCCGTCGGCCAGGCGCAACACCACCACCACGTGGCCGGAGATCGGCTCGGAGTCGGGCGCCACGTTGCGGAGTCGAAACCGCACCGCGTACCGATCCTCCTCCGGAAAGACCACCCGCTCCACCGCCACCGGGGCCGGTTCGGACGAAGTCTCGGCGTCGCCGGCGGGCGCCGAGGAAAACACCCGTTCCGGCGGAAGAGCGGGCGCCTCCCCGGCCCTCGGCTCGGACGCCGGGACCTCGGCCGATTCGGCGGGACGGGCGGCCGAAACCGGCGTTTCGGGCGCCGGTTCCGCCGGCGGAGGCGCGGCGTCGGGCTCGGTCGTTGGCCGGAAGGCCGGAGTTCGGGGTTCCGCCGCCCCCCGAAGCGCTTCGGCGGAAGCGGCCGCCGCGGCGCGAAGCCGTCGGTTTTCCGCCCGTTCCGCCTTCAGCAGGTGGAAGGCCGCGCCCCCCGCGACGGCCAGCCCCAAAACGAGCAGCGCGACCAGGGCGGCCAACAAACGAAAACCCCGCACGCGGATGGTTCGGCCGTTCTCGTCCACCAGGAGCATCGTCCATCGGGAGGACCGGCGGGCGGCGCGGGGCTCGCTCAATCGCTTCACATTTTTTGAAAGGTTTCGCGGTATATCTTCCATTCCCCCCCTTCCCGCTTCAGGATGAGCCGCTTTACGCCCACGCCCCGATAACGGTCGGACTCGTACCGCTGGACAAAGGAAACCCGGGCCCGATCGTCCCCCTCGGGTCGGGCCTTCACGTTCTTTCCGGTCACCCGGATGAATTCGTACTTCCGGTTGAGCCGGTCCTTGTGCCGCAGCCAATCTTCCCGGCCCATCCCCTGAGACCGAAAATCCCGCGCGTAATAGTCGCCGTAGCGCTCGATGTCCATTTCGGACCAGGCCGACAGCCAGCCGTCCACCAGGGAGCGAATCTCCCGGTCGGAAAGGCGGGCCGCCGCCCGAACCGGAGCGGCGGGTTCCGGCGTCGGGATCGGTTCGGGAACCGTTTCCAGGCGGCCGGCCGCCAACAACACCGGATGCCCGTCGGTCTCCGCGGGCATGTCCGGAAAGCTTTCGCCCACGATGACCAGCTCCGATCCTTCCTCGGAAAGAAACAGCTTTTTGGCCCCGGCCCGGACGCGCCGGTCTTCCCGGACCAGTTGAAGATCGAAAAGGACCACCAGCCGGCCGTCGTGACGAAAAACCATGGGACGGCGAACTTCGGCCCGCAACCCCTCGTCCCGCATGGCGTCCCAGCGGGACCACCAGGTGATGTCCGGCACGTAATCCGGATGGTAGAATCCCACGTAATCGTGATAGGCGCCGCCGGAAAGCGCGTCGGCCCAGTCCGTCAGGCGGGCCCGGACCCGTTCCCCCGTCGCCCGCCCCGCGTCGAACGGCGCGGTTTGGACCCGATCGACGACGATTAGCGGCGTCCGGTGGAGGGATATGTACTCCGACACCCGTTCCAGATCCGCGTTGTCCATCGCCACGCAGCCGTTGGAATCCCGGGCCTTGAGGGCCTTGTCGGTGCCGTGCAGCCAGATGGCGCTGCCGGTGCGCCCCGCGATCCGGTCCATCAGGTTGGGATAGTCGGTGGGAAAGGCGCGGATGCCGTAGATGGGGGAAAGCTGGGCGTCCTCGTGCACCTGCGTGAAAAAGTAGACCCCCTCCGGCGTCTTGGCGTCTCCGGAAACCCGCTTCCGACCGTCCCGCTTTCCGGTGGAACAGGAAAAGCGGGCCACCTCCCGGGGCACGTCCTCGTAGGCGTACACCCAAAGGGTCTGACTCGCCTTTTCCACCAGCAGAACATAATCGACGCCGTCCGGCCCGTAGGGCACGAAGACGTCGGGAAGAACCGTTTCCTCGACCTCGGTCTCGTCCGGGGGTCCGGCCACGGAAGCCGCCGCGGTCGAAACCGCGAACAACAGAAAAAAAACGACAGACGGAATCATCCAAGAAGATCGTTTCATCGTCCTGCGCTTGCCTCCTCGTGCGGGCGCCGCGATATCGTCGCCCCGTCCCGGAACTCCCGGGAAGCGGGAATCTCGTCCATTTGAATCCGGTCGCCGGTCGTCGCCCCGCGACGCGCCCGAACCCCGGGGGGAGCGCTCCGATCCGGGTTCGCCGAACCGAACGGAATCGGGAAAACGGGCCATCTCAAGGCGTCTCGGAATCCGGCGGAGAAAATACACCGATTTCCGCGCCGGTTTCAACCCCGAACCGATCCGAAGCCCGTCCGCCGTTGACGGCGATTTCCAGACAGTCCCGGCCGCCGATGTAGGCGAGCGGATGGTCCGGCGGCACGTCGGAGAAGCAGCGATGCAGCCCGACGAGGGTTCGGCCGCCGACGCGGATCGCCAGGGGCCCGGGTCTCGAACCAAAGGCTTCCAGCAGATGGCCTCGGCGAATGTTGGCGATCAGATTTCCAAACCGGTCAACGCCGACCACCCGCCCCCGGACGACGCCCGGACTTGCCATTGGCGCGGGCCGGTTCAGCCGGATCAGATCGGCCGGATCGGTCGGTTCGCCCAGGCTTTCCAGCGGCCGTCCACTGGCCAGGGCGGCGGCCGCGGGCGCGAAAACATCTCGGCCGTGGAAGGTGTCGCTCAAGCGGGGACCGAACCGGTCCAAATCGGTCACTTTCACGGCGGCGTCGATCCGGCCCGCCTCCAGCAGAGGCGTCAACAACCCGTTGTCCGGCGCCACCAGGCCGCAGCCGCCCCCCGAGGCGGCCACCACCGCCCGATCCCCGCCCACGCCGGGGTCCACCACCATCAGGTGGACCGTGCCGGCGGGAAAATACGGAAAGACGGCCTCAAATCGAAACGCGGCGCCGGAAATGTCGCCGGGATCGATCTCGTGGGTGACGTCCACCAGGGTCGCGCCGGGGCAGCGGGACAGCAGCACCCCCTTGACGGCCCCCACGTATTCGTCCCGGGTTCCAAAATCGGTCAGCAGCGTGATGATCGGCGCGGTCATGGCGGGTCGAACAGGGCCGGCTGGTTGCGGGGAAGTCCCCGGGGCGGCTCGATCTCCAGGTGGCGGTAGGCCGCCTCCGCGGCGCGTCGCCCCTGGGAGGTCCGGATCATGAAGCCGATTTTCAGCAAAAAGGGTTCCACCACGTCCACCAGGGTGTCGGTTTCCTCCTGAAGGGTGGCCGCGATGGCCTCGATGCCCACCGGCCCGCCGCCGTAAAACCGGATGATGGTTCGCAAATACCGTCGATCCAGCGGCGTCAGACCGACGGCGTCCACGCCTTCCAGGGCCAGGGCGTCGTCCACCAGCCCCTCGTGGATGGTTCCGTCGGCCCGCACCTCGGCATAGTCCCGGGCCCGGCGCAGCAGCCGGTTGACGATGCGCGGCGTCCCCCGGGATCGGCGGGCCAGGGCTCCGGCCGCCCCGGAATCGACGGGCACGCCCAACAGCGCCGCCGACCGAAGGGTGATGCGCACCAGGTCGGCCTCCTCGTAAAAATCCAGGCTCCGGAAAATGCCGAAACGGTCCCGCAGGGCGGCGGTGAGCAGGCCCACCCTTGTGGTCGCGCCCACAAGGGTGAAGGGCTGGAGGCGAAACCGGTGGCTGCGGGCGTGCACGCCCTTGTCGAAGACGAAGTCCACCGCGAAGTCCTCCATGGCCGGATACAGGAACTCCTCCACCGCCTTGGGGGTCCGATGGATTTCGTCCACGAAGAGCACGTCGCCGGCCTCCAGGTGGGTCAGAATCCCGATCAGGTCGCCGCCCTTTTCCAGCGCCGGGCCCGAGGTGACGGTGAGCTTGCCGCCCATCTCGGCCGCGATGATGTGGGCCAGGGTCGTCTTGCCCAGTCCGGGCGGACCGTGAAACAAAACATGGTCCAGCGGCTCCCCCCGGTTTCGCGCCGCCTCGATGGCGATGCGCAGGGTTTCCACCACGTCGGGCTGCCCCACGTATTCGTCCAGCCGGGCGGGCCGAAGAGAGCGCATCTCCGGCGCCTCGTCCTCGGGGCGGATGTCGCCGGCCACCACCCCGCGTCGGTCGCCGGAAGACGCGGTCCAGAAGTCCTCGCTCACGCCGCCCCTCTCCGGCTACCGGTTTTCTTTTCGATAAATCTCATCCATCAATTCCTCCGCCGAGGCGATGGCGGCGTTCCGTTCCAGCGCCTCGGCGATCATCCGGCGGGCGTCGGCGGTTCGCAGGCCGAGCTGGTCGGTCAAGACCTCCAGCACCTGTTCCGCGGCCGATTCCAGGCCCGCCGGAAGCCGTCGAACCGGGGCGTCCGCGCCGAGGAAGCTCCCCATGCGGCCGCCCAGGGTGGCGACGATCTTCTGGGCCGTCCGGGGGCCGACGCCCTTCAAATTTTTCAACATCGCCACGTTGCCCGACTCGATGGCCTCGGCGATTTCCGCCGCCGGCAGGGTCAGGGCCCGGGCCGCCTTGAGGGGGCCCATGGCCTCCACGGTGAGAAACCGCTGAAAAAACGCCTTCTCCCGCTCGTCGGAAAAGCCGATGAGCACCGGCAAAGGCTGGCGCTCGGTCTGATGGCAGTAAATGAACAGCGACAGGGCGTCTCCGGGCGCCCGGCCCGCAAGGCCGGGCCGGACGAAGGCGGGAACGAGCACCTCGTACCCCACCGCCCCGGCCAGCAGCAGAATTCGGTCCCCTTCCATCCGAAGAATGGCGCCCTCCAAATATCCGATCATGGATCGCACGCGGCGAAGGGGGGGGAAACGGAGGCGGAGGAGAAACGATAGAGACCGACGAGGGCGAGGGCCAGAGCGTCCGAGGCGTGGAAGGGCCGAATGGGCGCGGAAATTTTCAACGCCCGCCGAACCGCCCGTTCCAGCTGGTTTTTGTCGGCGGCGCCGTTTCCGGTGAGCACATGCTTGGCTTCCCGCACCGGCACTTCGGAAACCGGAACCGCCGCCCGCGCGGCCGCCAGTTGAACGACGCCGACCACTTTTCCCAGGTCGAGTCCCGAGGCGGGATGGCGCGGCAAAAAAAAGACCGCCTCCACCACCATGCGGTGGGGGCGTTCGGATCGAAGAATCTCGGTCATTCGTTCGTAGATGCGGTTGAGCCGCTCCGGAACCGGATCGCGCGGCTCGGTTCGGATGTCGCCGTACGCAAATCCCGCCACCCGGGAACCGCGCCCGGAGACCATCCCGATTCCCGTGCCCGCGAGCCCCGGATCCACCCCCAGCACCCGAATCATGGCCGGGCGCGCGCAACCGGGCGCGACGAGCGGCCGCGAACGTCGCGCCCGGGCCGTCCATCGACCGTCCCGGAAGCCTTCGGTCGAGGAATCAGAGGGTGTCCAGCTTCTGCTCCGCGATGCGGGCTTCTCGGGTATGGGAAAACCGGTCGAGCAGCTCCCGAAGGATCAGGCGGGCGTTGTCCTTGTCTCCCAGACTCGAAAACGCGAAGCCCTGTTTCAGCAGGGCCGCGGCCACCTTGTTTCCGTCGGAATAATTTTCGATCACCTGCTGGTAGGCCAGGATGGCCTCTTCGAAATTCCGCCGCCGGTAAAAAATTTCGCCAAGCCAGAACTGGGCGTTGCCCGCCAGCGCCGCCCGGGGATGCCGATCCAGGAGCTGCCGGAAATGGCGCTCCGCCCGGTCGTAGTCTTGTTGATCAAAGGCCTGCTTGCCGGTGGCGTAGAGGACGTCGGGCGCGCCGGAGGGCGGCGGCCCGGCGGAATCGTCGATCCGTCCGGAATCCACCCCGCGATCGTACATTTCGCCGGCCATTTCGTCGGCGCCGGCGGAAGATGAAAAATCCGCCGAAGGCGCCGGCGGCCTCGACTCGATGGTTCGCTCCAGGGCGTCGATCCGCTGGTTCAGACGAAACGCGGTCTCCTCCAGCCGGCCGTTGATGGCCTGGATTTCGCTCCGGATCCGGTCGGCGGAGGCCTGAAGCCCCGCCGACTGGTCCCGCAGCGAAACATCTTTTTCCTCGATCAGGCTGCCGTATTGCTGGAGTTGCTGTTCCAGCGTCTGCTTTTCTTGACGATTCCGCGAAAGGGCCTGCTGCAAATCGGCGTTTTTCCGCTCCAGGGAAATCAGCCGATCTTCCAGAATGCGCATGTCGCTTTGAAGGGCGCAACCGGAGAGCGAAGCCAACAGAAGCAACGGGGCCAGCGCGAACCGGCCATGGTGTCGAATGGCGTTCATAGGCATGAAATGACCAGATCCGGCCGGACGAAAAGTCTCCGGCCGAAGGGGTTATCGAAGCTGAAATTCGGCCCGGCGATTCCGGGCCCAGGCCGCTTCGTCGCCGCCCGGGTCAAGAGGTCGTTCTTCGCCGTAGCTGATGGTGGACAGGCGGCTCGGGTCGATGCCCAAACCCGCCAGGAACGATTTGACGCTCTCCGCCCGCCGATCTCCCAGGGCGAGATTGTACTCGGAGGTGCCCCGTTCGTCGCAGTGCCCCTCGATGCGCAGACCGACGCCGGGATTCCGCCGCAGATAGTCGGCCTTGCGGCGAAGAATCCGCTGGGCCTCGGCGGTGAGGGTGGCGTCGTCGAAGGCGAAATAAATCCGCTCGTTTTCGAAGGCGCGCCGCGCCGCGAGATCCTCGCCGGTCATGGCCCGGGAGTCGTCGCCAACCCGTCCGCGCTCCAGGGCTCGGCCGTCGCGGTCGGGCGTCGTCGGCGCCGGCCGCACCAGCCCGGTGTCTTCGCGCGGGGTTTCGGTCACCGCCGGTTCCGGCCGCACCACCTGCCGGTCGCACGCGGTCGTGATCAGAAGCCCGGCGCACATCGCCGCGAGCAACAGCCGCCACCAAATCCGTCGTTTCATCCTGCTTCTCCTTCCGCCGTCGGGAGATGAAATTAGAAGAGAGACCGGCCGAAGCCGCTCAGGGCTCGCTCAGCCTCGGAGACCAGCGGGGGCTGGTCTGGGCGCCGGGCATGTCCAGCAGTTTTCGTTGATCGGTTCCAAAGGCCGTCATGACGTACAATCGGGGCGCGCCCCCTTCCCGGGTGGAGCTGAACACGATCAGGCTGCCGTCGGGCGACCAGGAGGGCGATTCGTTCCGGCCGGAATTGTAGGTCAGCCGGGCCGGGTTCCGGCTTTCCAGGTCGATCACGTGGATGTTGATCTCGCCGTTTTCCATGGCCGAATAGGCGATCCGATCCCCCTCCGGCGACCAGCTCGGCTGGGAATTGTAGCGGCCCTGGAAGGTCAGCCGTTCCACCCCGCCGCCGTCCGCGTTCATGACGTAAATCTGGGGCGAACCGGCGCGGCTGGAGGTGAAGGCGATGCGACGGCCGTCCGGCGACCAGGTCGGAGAAGTGTCAATTCCCCATTTTTGCGTCATTTTCCTAACGATTTTGGCGTCCCCGGTCAACAGGTAAATGTCCGGATCGCCCTCGAAGGAAAGCGTCGCCGCCAGTTCGAAGGTTCCGGGCCGCCAGGCCGGCGTGGTGTTGATGCCCTTCCGGCTGAAAAAATGGCCGGGACCGCCGTCCACTCCGCGAATGTAGAGGTCCGGATTGTCCTGGGCGTAGGAGGTGTAGGCCAGCCATTTGCCGTCGGAGGACCAGGCCGGGCCGAGGGTGATGCTGTTGTGCCGGGTGAAGCGGCGCGGATTGCTTCCGTCGAAATCGCAGATGAAAATCTCCTTGTTTCCGGCGCCGCTGGAGACGAAGGCGATCCGGGTGTCGAAGATCCCCCATTTCCCGGTGAGATAATGCACCACCTCCCCGGCGAACCGTCGCAAAATTTGGTCCCGGTCCCGCACCCATCCCTTGTAGCGCTTGCCCACCAGCAGCTCGCCCTTGACCACGTCGAACAGGCGCAGCTCCATCTCCACCAGATCGCCGTCCACCCGCAGGTTCCCGGTGATCAGCAGCTCGGCCCCGATGCCGTTCCAGTCGGAAAACTGGATGGTTTCCACGTCGGCGGGCGCCGGCCGGGTCGGGTCCAGCCGATGGGTTTCCCGATCCAGCACCTTGAAAAAGGAGGTGAAGTCCAGATATCCGGCGAGCCGATCCGGCGCTTCGGTGGCCAGCGGGGCGTTGGGATTCGGCGCGACCCGAAAAACGGGGACCGCCAGGGGAATCTTCCGAAGGGAAGGATTGCGGATGTCGATGTAATCCTGCTGGGCCGGGGCATGGGCCGTCCAAAGTCCCAGCAGCGCCAGGATCAGGCCGGCCGTTCTCAACCGGATCATGAAATGCCTCCCGTGTCGGATCGGTATCGGTTCAGTTGAGACCGGAGGGGGTAAAGACCAATGCCACGGTGTAATCGTTCAGCCCCGGAGGAAGGGGCGGAAGCGGATTGGCCTTCATGACGGCGCGATAGGCGGAATCGTCCAGCAACGCGTGGCCGGAGCGCTTTTCGAACCAGACGTCGCCGATCCCGCCGTCGGCCCGGATTCGGGCCACCACCACCGCGCGAAGTTCGCCCTCCCGGGACGGATTGCCCGAAAAGGCCCAGTTTTGCTCCACCTTGTTCCGCACCTGGGCCTTGTACACGTCGCTGACCCCTCCCGAAACCCTGGGCCGGGGCGCGTTCCCGGCGCCGGCGCGCGCGCCGTTGGATCGGGACGCCGGGGCGGAGGCCACCTTTTTTTGAATGCTCTGGATGGCCTTTTGGATGGACTCGGCCCGGGCGGTGTCCGGCGTCACGGCGGGCCGTTCGATCTCCTTGGGCTTGACGGTTCGGGGGTCCGGCCGCTTGATGGTCGGTTCCGCCGGAGCCTCGGCCGCCGCGGGGGCCGTCACCGGCGGCGGTTCGGGCGCGTCTTTCATCACCATCGGCTCCTGAATCGGCGGCGGGGGCGCGGGGACGGGTTCCGGGGGCGCCTCCGGGGCGGGCGGCGGGAATTCCTCCGCCAGCGGAACCTCGTCGGGAACCGGCTCCGGGGCCAGCACGGCCTCGGCGTTCTCCGCCGTCACCAGGGGCACGTCCTCGGCCAGTTCCGCCGCCGGGGCGCGAACGGAAGGTCCCGCCGGTTCGGGCAGGCTGACCATGTCCACGGTGATCACGGAACCGGGCGTAATCACCGGTTCCCGTCGAAACATGTGGGGCGCGCCCAGGACGAAGGCCACCAAAAGAAGGTGCAACAAAATGGAAAAACCAACGAAGAGGGCCAGCTTGCCGGGGCGGCTCTCCGGGTCTTCCATGCCGGCCGGGGGGCCTGCGAGTGCCGGGAAACTCATGCGCCGGTTTCCTCCGCGGGACCCGGTTCGCTCACGGTTTCGGGACTCGATTCAGCTCCCGATTCAGCGCCGGGCTCGGTCACCATGCCCAGCTTTTGAACGCCGGCGCCTTTAATTTCGGCCATCACCCGCATCGCCGTACCATAGTTCACGGCGCGATCCGCCCGAAAGAAGACGCTCCGCTCCGCCCGGTCGGCCATCATGTCGGCCAGGGTGGCGCGAAGGGAATCCAGCGGCAGCTCCTCGTCGTTGATGAACACCCGTCCTTCGGCGTCCACGGTGACCACCACCTGATCGGTTTCCGAATCCAGCGGATCGGACACCGCCTGGGGCAGGTTGACGTCCACGCCCTGGCTGACCTGGGCGGAAACCATGAAAATGATGAGCAGCACCAGCATCACGTCCACGAAGGGGGTGATGTTGATCTCCGAGACGAGCCGGTTGCCGTCCCGATCGGAATCAAAGGCCATTACGCGGCTTTCTCCTTGGCCGGCAGAATATCCATTTCAACGATGTTCTGAAAGTCGGCCGAAAAATTTTCCAGTTCCGATTCGACCGCCCGGAGCCGCTGCATGAAGTAGTTGAAGGCGATGACCGACGGGATGGCGACGCCGAGCCCCGCCGCCGTGGTGGACAGGGCGTCGGCGATGCCGGGCACCACCACCGCCAGGCTCACCGTGCCGGTCAGCCCGATGCCCTGCAAAGACTCCATGATGCCCCACACCGTGCCGAAAAGGCCGATAAACGGCGTGGTATTGCCCGCCGTGGCCAAAAACGGAATCATGGTGGCCAGTCGGGAAATCTCGGTGTCCACCGCCCGCCGAAGGGTTCGGCGCAGGCGGCCCATGCCGTCGAACCGCTGTCCCAGCGGCGCGCCGTTTTCCGGAGCGGGCCGGGCGGCCGGGTCGATTTTTTTCAGCTCAAGATAACCGATGCAGAAGATTCTGGCAAGGGGACTGCGATCCAGCTCCCGGGCCTCCTTGTAGGCGATGGACAGATCCCGGCTTTCCCAGAAGACTTCCAGAAAATATTCGGAATCTTTCACGGCCCGGCGAAGGGCGGCGAATTTGATCAGAATGATGGCCCAGGTGGTAATGGAAAAAAAAAGCAGCACCAGCAGAACAAATTGAATCATCAGGCTGTTGCTGGCGAAACTCCGAAGGATGTCCATGCTTCGTCCCCATGCGACCGAGGTTGGTTGTCCGGCGAAAAAAAGCCCCCGAAAATCGGAATCCGGAGACCGCGAACCGATTAAAGGGGCAACGCTATACCAAGGGTTGGAGAGTGTCAACCGGTTTGGCGTGGAAGCGGCCGACCGTTGACTCGACATCCAAAAATGCGGATAATCGGGAAAGGCGAAAGAAAAGCCGGCGCGGTTCCAACGGAGGATGGGGCTTCATGGGCAACATTGGGGAAGAATTCGAAAAACGGCTTCCGCCAATCCTCCCCGCGGTCCTGTACCATGGAAAGCGGAAATGGAATTCCCCGCGTTCCTTCTCCGAAATCGTGGACGCGGGGGAGGGCCTGGAACGGTACATGCCCCAATTCGCCTACGACCGCTACGACCTGCGGGACTACGAAGACGAGCGCCTTCTTCTGGGCGAGACGATGAGCCTGGGCGTGGTGCTGTACCTGATGAAGCATATCTTCGACGCGGATTTCGGGCCGCACATCGAATCCGCCATCGAATACCTCGGGAAAATCGCCCGCCGGGAAATCCAGCTCGAATTCCTGGAATGGATTCTTCGCTACGCCTACAATGCCCGGGAGGACGATTTGAGCGAGAACATCGACCGGGGTCTCGACGCGCTGGGGAATGAAAACGCAAGGGAGGCGGCAATGACCATCGCGGAACGGTTGCGACAGGAAGGGATTGAAAGAGGAATCGGCATTGGGCGGGCTGAACTCATTTGGAAATTGTTGAAAAAGCGGTTCGGCCATCTTTCCCCGGCGCTGGAACGAAAGCTGAACGATTCCGGCGTGGACGTGCTGGACCGTTTCGGCGAATCCCTTTTTGATTTCGAAAGCCTGGAAGACGCGGAAAAGTGGTGGGAAGATGTCGAAAACGGAGGGAACGCCTGATCGCCGGTTTCAGGTTTCCGCCCGGTTTTTCGACAAACCGCGCGAAATTTTGACCGAACGAAACGCAGGGAATGTTTTGACCCGGGAGCGGCGAACAAGCAAGGCGGGCACAAAAAGCCTTGCCCACCCTGCTCGGCTGACCCGGAAACCGCAGATTGTTCACCACCTCGTCCCGGTAAATTCCACGTCGTAGTACTGCCCCGGAAACCGCAG
>CAYFVR010000062.1:0-20552 GCA_964346545.1 uncultured Desulfobacterales bacterium
GTTTCGCTCATTCCGACGCCGTTGTCGATCACCTCGAAGACCAGCCGGTTGGCCCCGCGCTCCATCCAGAGACGAAGAATCACCTCTTTCCGGTAGTCCGGCCCGGCCTGGGCCTCCCGCAGGTTGAGGGCGTGCCGGGCGTTGGAGAGAAAATTGACGACGATCTGCTCGAACTGCTGCGGGTTGACGCGCACCTTCGGCAGCCCGTCGGCCACCTCGGCGTGGAGCTGAATCCGGTGCTGGCGAAATTGCTCCCGAAAAAAAACCAGGCTCCGCTCCAGCAGATCGGGAAGATAAGTCTCCTCCTCGTCGCCGTCCAGCCGGGCGTAACCCCGCATGTTGTCGATGATGCTGGAGGCCCGGTCCACCTGCTCCCGGATCACCTCCAGCCCTTCGAGCAGGGCCGGGTCCCCGAGCTTTTGGGCGGCCCGCCGCATCACCTGGCACTGCATGGAGATGATCGACAGCGGCTGGTTGATCTCGTGGGCCACGCCGGTGGCCATTTCCCCCAGGCTGGAGAGGCGGCCGGCGTGAATGAGCTGGGCCTGTTTTTCCCGAAAGGCCTGTTCCGCCCGCCGGCGCTCCTGGATCTCTCGGGTCAGCTCTCGGGCGCGGAGTTCCAGCTCCTCGTTGAGACGGCGCAGCTCTTCCTCGTTGCGCCGCCGTTCGGTGACGTCCATCAGCGAGCAGAGCACCAACGGCCCCGGCTCGTCCGAGGCGGTTTCCTTCAGCAACAGCAGGTCGATCCGCGCCCAGAAATCGATCCCCTCCCGCACGCGGAACCGCACCTCGGCGCACTGGCTGACGCGGCGGGCCCAAAGATTGTCCAGGCAGGACCGGAACTGGAGGATGCCGTCGTAGGGCACGAACGCCTGCAACCGCTGGCCGATCAGCGCGTTGCGGGAGACGCCGAAATAGCGGACGGCGGTTCGGTTCAGGTCCCGAATCGCTCCGTCGCCGCCCAAGATCAGGTAGCCCACCGGGGAAAAGGTGAAAATATCGTTGAGATATTTCCGGGAGGATTCCAGCTTGGACCGAACGTGGCGCAGCTCGTCGTTTTGCAGCTCCAGCTCGATCTGGTGGACGTTCAACTCCTCGATGTGCTTCCGGAGGTCGCCTTCGGCCCGGGGCCCGTCCTTCGATTCCTTTTCCTTGTAAATTTCCAGGGCCTTTTCCCGCAGATCGTCCAGGCCTTCCTCACCGTTGGTTCGGCCGGAATTTCGTTCCATCCGCACCGCTCAGGCGCCGCCCGCGGTTTCGGCCTCGCCGTCGGGCAGCGAGGCCACCCCGAACCAGAAGTCGATGAATCCCCGAAAGGCGGCGCAAAGGGTTTCGGGGTTCGAAGGCTTGCGAATGAAGCTGTTGGCCCCCAGGCCGTAGCACCGGTCCACCTCCGCGCCGTCGGGGTTTCCGGTCATCACGATCACCGGGATGCGCCGCAGCTCCGGATGTCCCTTGATTCGGGAGAGCACTTCCTTCCCGTTCATTCCGGGCAGGTCCAGGTCCAGCAGAACCGCCGCGGGACGGGGGGAATCGGCCGGATCGGCGTGTTGGCCCTCCCGAAACAGATAGGCCAGGGCCAAGGGGCCGGTTTCGAACCGCCGAAGGGGCGGCGACGCCCCGGCCTGGCGCATCGCCCGCCGGATGGCCAGAAAATCGGCCTCGCTGTCTTCAACAATCAGAATCGGCGCTTGACGCTTCCCCATTTCCACAACATCCCTCCAGCGTAAAAAAGAAAGTGGTTCCATTTCCGGGCGTGGACTCCAGCCAAAGCCAGCCGCCATGACGGCGGACGATCTTCCGGGCGATGGCCAGACCGGCGCCGCTGCCGCCGCCGAATTCGTTCGGGCCGTGCAGTCTTCGGAAAATGGTGAAAATATCCTCCTGCCGTTCCGGCGGAATCCCGATGCCGTTGTCCCGAACCCGGAACACCGGACCTCCCCCGCCCGGGGAGACGTCGATTTCCACCCGGGGAACCGGATCGGAATTGTATTTGAGCCCGTTGGCGATCAGGTTTCGGAACAGGTCCTGGGTCAGCATGGGATCGCATCGGACCACCGGCAGGGGGGACGGCCGCACGATTTCCCCGCCGGTTTCCGCCAGCATCACCCGAAGCGATTCCGCCACGGCGTCCAATATCTCGTCGAGATCGGCGGGGACGAGCCGCATCCCCTCTTGCCCGATTCGGGCGAACCGGCGGATCACCCGGACCTGTTCGTCCATCCGGCGGGCCATCCGGCCCAGGGTTTCCAGCATGTCCCGGCTTTCCGGATCGATCCGGTCGGCCAGGTCGTCTTCCAGAAAGGCGGCCAGATTGTGGATGCCCCGCAGCGGCTCCCGCAGGTCGTGGGCCACCACATGGGCGAAATCGTCCAGCTCCCGCACGGTTCGCTCCAGCTCGGCGGTGCGCCGTTCCACCTCCGTCTCCAGGGCTTCCCGGCTTTGGCGCAGCAATTCTTCCCGTGAACGGAGACGACGGCACAGCCGCCAGACCATGCATCCCAACGCGCCGACGGCCGCCAGGGCCGGAAGGACGATCCATCCAAGCCCGGTCACGGAACGGCGCCAAGCTCCCCGCACGACCGGCCGCCGGACAACAGCTCGCGGATCAGCGCCACGATCCGGTTCATGTCGAAGGGTTTGGTCACGTAGGCGCAGGCGCCCATTTCCAGCGCCCGGCGGCGACTTTTTCCCTGCCCCAGCACCGTGAACATCACCACCGGCACGTCGGCGGTTTTCGGGTTGGATTTGATCCGCTTCAAAATTTGGAACCCGTCCTGGTCGGGCAGAAAAACGTCCAGCAGAACCAGATCCGGCGTTTCCTCCCGCAGCCGGTTCAGCCCTTCCTCGCCCCGTTCGAAGACGATGGGATGGATGCCCTCCCGCCGCAGCAGCACGTTCAGCAGTTTCCGGTTGGCCTCGTCATCGTCGATCACCAAAACCACGGGCCGCGCCTTCGCCGATTCAATCATCGCTCGCGTCTTCTTTCTCCGGCGCCGGTTCCCCGCCCTTGTGGGCGATTTTCTCGAATTTAAACACCGCGCCGTCCACTTCTCTGCGCTCGTTCACCACCAAATTCCCGGTCACGCTGAAGACGGTTTCCCGGCCGCCGTCCAAGTTGACCATGAGCACGTACCGCTCGGTTTGCAAATCCGGGTTTTCCAGCATTCCCAAGGGGCCGTCCTCGCGTCCCAACGGCAGGCCCTCCAGGTCCTGGAGACCGATTTTTCGGCTGTTCAAGGCCAGTCCCCGCAGGTTGCGGCCCTCGGCCTCCAGCATCACCTCCGCCGCCCGGTTGATGAAGCTGATATTGCCTTCCCGATCCACCATCAGGGTGGCCGCCGGGCTGGTTTCCAGCACCCGGCGCAGCAGATCGTACTGCATGCGGAAGGCGATTTCCGATTGTTTCTGATCGGTGATGTCCACCAGGGTGATGACCACGCCGCCCCGCCGTTCGTTCTGGTCCAGATAGGGCAGAATGCGCGCCAGATACCAGACCTTGCCCTCGGCCTTGATTTCGCGCTCGATCTTCTCGCCGCTCCGGAGCACCTCCCGGACGTCTTCCCGGATTTCGTCCAGCACCAGGCCCGACAGGTCGGAAATGGGACGGCCCATGTCCTGGCGGAGCAGGTTGACGGTGCGGGTGGTCGCCGGGGTGAATTTTCGGATGCGCAGTTCCCGGTCCAGAAAGATGGTGCCGATGTCGGTGCTGCGAAAGAGGTTGTCCATGTCGTTGTTGAGTTCGGTCAGCTCCAAAATTTTGGTCTGGTACTCGGCGTTGACCGTGTTGAGTTCCTCGTTGACCGAATTGAGTTCCTCGTTGGTGCTTTGCAGCTCCTCGTTGGAGGCCAGCAGCTCCTCGTTGGTGGTCTGGAGTTCCTCGTTGGCGGTTTGCAGCTCCTCGATGGTGGCCTGGAGGTTCTCCCGGGTGAACTGAATCTCCCGCTCCATGTCGATGAGCCGCTGTTCCTTCTCGTTGTCGGAGGAATAGTCCAGGGCGCCCGGCCGATCGGGGGAATCGGTTTGGCCCGATTCGAAGATGACCAGCGCCCTCTTCACGTCCGATTCGCCCCCCGCCATGGGGGCCACCCGAATCGTGACCAGCCGGGCCTCGTCCTCGTCGCCGGCCCGGATGTCGCGGTAGACCACCTCCCGGCGGTCCTTGACGGCGTTTCGGATGGCGGTGTTGAGGGCGAGCCCCACTTGGCGCGGCGCCATGCGGGTGATGTTGAAGCTGGTCTTGCCGGTGGACAGCCGGAGGAAGCCGGCGGGGTCCCCGAAGGTTTCGATCAGCTCGCCTTCCTCGTTGACGATCACGCAGAGGGGGGTCAGCCGGTTGATGATCTCCTGATAGTAGCGTTCCTGGGCCTCCAACTGCCCGCGCAAACCGGTCTGGTTCTGGGGGATGGAACTTTTCCGAGGGGCGGGGCCGGCGGGCGTTCGCCTCCCGCGGACCCGGATGACGCCCTGGAGGGGCGGGGGACCGGCGCCGCGATGGGAAAAAATTTTCGCCTTGCGGTCCACCGTGACGAACCGGTCGCCCATGTCCCCCACGCTTTCGCTGGTGCCGAGAAAGAGATACCCGCCGTCCTTGAGGGCGAAATCGAAGATGTGCAGCACGTCCCGCTGAAGGTTGTTCTGAAGATAGATGAGCAGGTTCCGACAGGTGATGAGGTCCAGCTTGGTGAAGGGCGGGTCCCGCAGCACGTTTTGGATGGCGAAGATGACCTGCTCGCGAACGTGCCGCTTGACCGAATAGCCGTCCTCGGTCTTGTTGAAATACCGGTCCAGCAGGCGCGGGGAAAGATCGGTGGCGATGCCGGCGGAATAGTGGCCCAGGCTGGCCTTTTCGATGGCGTCCTGGTCGATGTCGGTGGCGAAAACCTTGATTTCGTATTGCTCCCCCGCGATGTCCATGTAGTCCTGGAGCAGGATGGCGATGGTGTAGGCCTCCTCCCCGGTGGAACAGCCGGCCACCCAGACCCGAATCCGCCTCTCCTCGCGGTTGTTCTCGAACAGGACCGGGATGATCTTTTCCCGCAGATGGTCGAAGTCGTCCCGGTCGCGGTAGAATTTGGTCACCCCGATGAGCAGGTCTTTGTACAGCGCCCCGATTTCCTCGGGATGTTCATGGAGATGGGCGAGATATTCGCTCAGTGCGACGCACTGGACGATGCCCATCCGCCGTTCGATGCGGCGGACGATGGTGCTTTGCTTGTAGTAGGTGAAATCCACGCCGGTCTTGCCCCGGAGCATGGCGATGATCTTCGTCATGTCGGTCTCCTCCGAGGCGATGGAGGGGGTCTCCCGCCGCTTGCCGGCGATGAGCGGATGACGGGTGAAGCTCAGCAGGGTTTCGGGCATGTCCTCGGGCCGAAGCACGTAGTCCACCAGTCCCGTCTGGATGGCGCTGCGGGGCATTCCGTCGAACTTGGCGCTCCGCTCGTCCTGGACCATGACCATGCCGCCGGCCTTTTTGATGGCCTGTATCCCCCGGGTGCCGTCGCTGCCGGTGCCGGAGAGGATGATGCCGATGGCGTTTTCCTCCTGGTCTTCGGCCAGGGAACAGAAAAAGGCGTCGATGGGCAGGTTGAGCACCCGGTTGGGCGGGGGGGTGATCAGCAGCAGGGCGCCGTTGAAAAGATTGAGATTTTTCTGGGGCGGCGAGAGATAAATGCAGTTGGGCCGAACCCGAATTCCGTCGGTGACCGGCAGGATTTCCATGTCGGTGTGCTTGGCCAGCAGCTCTCCCATCAAGCTTTTGTGGTCCGGCGAAAGGTGCTGCACCACCACGAAGGCCATGCCGCCGTCGGAGGACATGGCTTCGAAAAAATTGATCAGCGCTTCCAGGCCGCCGGCGGAGGCGCCCACGCCGACAACGTGAAAATCCCGCTCCGAAGGGATCGTCTCGCCGGAATCCGGGACGCTTTCCGCGCCCCGGGCCGCCTCCGAACGGTCTTCCGTTGATTTTTCTTCGGCGGCGATGGGGGATTCGTTGGATTCCGTCATCTGGCCATCCTCGCCCGCGTCGCCCGGCGTCGGCCCCGATCGTTCAGCGCCTTTCGGATCGACCGGGACAGATCGGAACGAAGCACCGGCTTTTTCAGACAGTCGGACAGCCCCAGCGCCTCGGCCCGCTCTTGGGTGAGCAGCTCGCTGAAGCCGCTGAGGAGAATCACCGGAAGATCGGGGCGGATTTCCCGCATCCGGCGGGTGAGCTGGTCTCCCCGCAGCCCCGGCATGGTCATGTCCACGATCATCAGATCGTACCGCTCCGGCGCGGCCTGAAAGTCGTCCAGCGCCGCCGGGCTTTGATTCCGAACGGTCACGGCGTAGCCCAGCCCTTCCAGCATTCGGCGAATCATCTCGGTGATCGCGGCTTCGTCGTCCACCACCAGGATATGCTCGCCGCCGCCGGGCTCGGGCGCCTCGAACCGTTCGTTCAATTCGTTTCCGGCGTCGGTGCGGGGCAGGTAAATCCGGAAGGTGGCGCCCCGGCCCGGCGCGGTATCCATCTCGATATGGCCGTTGCAGCTCTGGACCACCCCATGCACCACCGAAAGCCCCAGCCCCGTGCCCTGGCCCGGCCCCTTGGTGGTATAGTAGGGATCGAAGGCGCGATCCCGCACCTCCGGCGTCATGCCGCTTCCCGTATCGGCGATGGTCAGCAGCACATATCGCCCCTCCCGAAGCCCCGGCCGGGCTTCCGCCGCAGTGACGCGCCGGTTTTCCAGCGCCACCGTCAGCGCGCCGCCGTTCTCCGCCATGGCGTGGTAGGCGTTGGTGATCAGGTTCATCACCACCGAATGAATCTGGGTGGGATCGGCCAGAACCGATCCGGAGTCGGGATCGATCTTCCGCCGCACCTCGATGGTGGCGGGCAGGGTGGAGCGGATCAACTTGAGCACCTCCTTGAGAATCGTCTGCACCCGCATGGGCTGGCGTTCGCCCGCGGTCTGCCGACTGAAGGTGAGGATCTGCATGACCAGATCCTGGGCCCGGCTGGCCCCCTTGAGAATCTGGGACAGAAACTGGCGATGGGGATGGTCGGGCGCGGTGTCGTCCAGGGCCATTTCGGCGTAGCCGATGATGGGAAACAGGATGTTGTTGAAATCGTGGGCGATGCCGCCGGCCAACGCCCCGATGGCCTCCAGTTTTTGGGACTGCTGAAGCTGTTGAAGGAGGTCGGCCCGCTCCCGTTCGAAATGGCCGCGCTGAAGGGCGAGGGCGTACAATTCTCCCAGTTGAATCACCGCCTCCAGGTCGGCGTCGGTGTAGGGCCGGTCGGAATTGGCCAGCCCGATCAGGCCCGCCGGCCGATCCGCCACCGCCACCGGAACCGCCAGAAACCGTTCGATGGGCAGATGGCCGGACGGGAGCCCGCCCCGCGCCGGGTGCCGGTTCGGATCGTTGGCGAAAAAGGGGGTCATGGTGTTCAGGGCATGGCCCCACAATCCGGAATAGCGGCCGTCGGGCCCCACGGGAAAGACCACGCCGGCGTCCGGAATCCGGCATTCCCCGGCCAGCATGTCGGTCAGGGTGTGGCTGATCATGTTCCCGGTGTCCGGGTCCACCGTGGCCACGAAGCCGTGCTCGCTTTCCGTCAGGCTTTTCGCGTGGTCCAGGATCAGCCGCGCCACATCCACCAGGGAGAAATCGGTGGATAAAAGCCCTTGGGAAAGTTCGGCCGCCGCCCGGTTCACCCGCAGCTCCCATTGAAGCTGTCGCTCGGCCTCTTTGCGGGAGGTGATCTCGATGCCGGCATGGACCACGCCGACGATCTCGCCCGACGGGTCCCGCACCGGATTGCCGTGGGACAAAAAGGTTCGCCCGTCCGGAAGCGTGATCTCCTTTTCCTCCAGCCGGCCGCTGCGAAGCGAATGGGAGGCGGCGCAGTCGGGACATGGCCGTTCAAATTGCCGGACCACCTGGTAGCAGGGCCGGCCGACGAGCGCCTCCCGGCTGGCGTTGAATGTTTCCGCCATGGCCGCGTTGCACCAGCGAATGCGCTGATTTCGATCGAGAAAGGCGACGAACACGTCCCCCAGGCCGTTCAAGATCGCCTCTTTTTCCCGCTCCGCCCGGGCCAGCGCCTCCTCCAGGCTTCGCCGTTCGGCGACGTCTTCGCCGGCGTCCAGAATTGCCGGCGTTTCGATGAAACGGCCATGGACTCCGGCGGAGTTGACGGTCTCGAATCGGCGGGACGGCCGAACGGATCGAATCGGTCGGGCGGTCCCTTTCCGGCGGCGGGTCAACGTTTGGCGGGAACGGCGGATGCGATACCGTTTCATGGGCCTCCTGAAATATTGAACTTGAATCCGCCCCGAAAATTCGCCGCCGCCGGCCCCTTGCGGGGCAAAATGGACGGAGATCGCCGAAGCGCGAAGAAAATTGCCGGCGAAGCCAAGCTTCCGCGGCCGGCATGACCCGAAAGTCCGCTCCCGGTTTTCCCGAATCGCAAAGAAAACCGACTTCCGGGGAAATCCGCTCTTTCCCCCCATTCCATATCAGAACGAAATCTCGTCTGGCAAGCAAGGCCGCGAGAATCGCGGCGAAAATTGGAAATCGGCCGAAAGACGGATTCGAGTCGTTTTGACCCGAATCGAGCCCCGCCGACCCGGACAACGCCGAAAATGACGGGAAACAATCCGCTCAAAAAAGAGAAAAAACCTCCAAATTTTGAGGGAACGGAAGCGATTTGCGGGGCAATCGAAAAAAAAAACAGCCAATATTTTTTTACTCCGCCATGACAAACAAGCAAAATCCGTGCAAGCCAAAGAAAAAAACAAAATCTTCTCCCTTTTAAATTTGCGATCCCTTCCGGCCTTCGATCCTTCCCCAACGTGTGGTAGGAGAATGACGTCGCTTGTCCCCGGACGCCGGAATTTTCACCCAAACATCGACGCCATGGCCCCGCCCGGGGGCCGGTCGCTCCGCTCGGGAGTCCGTTTTGCCCAAAGTCCGCACCGTATCCGTCCGCGCGATGGCCGAGTTCCTGCTTCGGGCCGGAGACCTGCGCCCCGAGGCCCTGGGCGGCGCTCGTCCGCTGGAAGGCATCCGCGCCCATCAGCGGGTCCAAAAGGCCCGGCCGCCGGGATACGAGGCGGAAGTCCCGGTGGCGGGCCAATTCCAGGGGGAAGGAATCACGCTGATTCTCTCCGGCCGGATCGACGGCGTGCTGGAGACCGAAGACGGCGTGATCGTGGAGGAGATCAAATCCACCCGCCGCGCCCCGGAGGATCTCGTCGCCGAAATGAATCCGGTCCACTGGGGCCAGCTCCACCTCTACGGCTGGCTCTACGCCGAGGAGCGCGATCTGCCCTCGCTGACCCTCCGGATGGCGTACGTGGGGCTGGTTTCCGGCGTCATCCGGGACGCGGCGCACACGGTGGATCGGGAAGAGCTGGCGGAATTCGGCCGTTTGCTGGTGAATCGTTATCTCCGATGGCTTCACCGATTGGACGCGTTGGGGACGGCCCGGGACGGATCGATCCGCGCCCTGGAATTTCCGTTTTCGGGCTGGCGACCCGGCCAGCGGGAGCTGGCGGCGCGGGTCTTCCGGACGCTGCGGGACGGGGAACGGCTGCTGACCCAGGCCCCCACCGGCGTCGGCAAAACCATGGCGGTCCTCTTTCCCGCCGTCAAGGCGCTGGCGGAAGGACACGCCGCCCGAATTTTCTTTTTGACCGCCCGGACCACCGGCCGGATCGCGGCGGAAACGGCCCTGACGGCGCTCCGGGAATCGGGACTGCGGCTGATTTCGGTGAGCCTTTCTTCCCGGGACCGGGCCTGTTTGCACCCGGACGGGGCATGCGTCGGGTCGGAATGCCCCATGGCGGCGGGTTATTTTGACCGGATCAACGAAGCCCTGGCCGATCTGCTGGAAAGCGAAACGGCCTTCACGCCGGAACGGATCGCGGCGGCCGGCGAGGCCTGGTCGCTGTGTCCCCACGAACTGTCGCTGGACTTGGCGCTCTGGGCCGACCTGGTGGTCGGCGATGTCAACTACGCGGTCGATCCCCGGGTGGCCCTGCGGCGCCATTTGGGCGAAGGCCGGCCGGACGCGGCCTTTCTCTTCGACGAAGCCCACCATCTGCCGGGCCGGGCCCGGGAAAGCTTCTCCGCCGCGCTGAATCGCGGCGATCTGCTCCGGCTCCGGGACCGTCTCGGCGAGTCGCTTCCCGCCGTCCGCCGTTCCCTCGCGGAGATCGCGGCGGAAATGGCCGTCCTCGGTCCGGAAACCCCGCCCGGGGCGCCGCCGCCGGAATCGCTGGCGGGCGCGGTGGAAGGCTTCACGAAACGGGTGGACGCCTGGCTGCTGGCCGGTCCCGATCCCGACGCGCCGTTCTACCGCCCGCTGACCGAGGTCTTTTTCCAGGCGGCCTGGTTTGCCCGGGTGGCCCGGACCTTTAACACCGCCTACGCGGTGCTCCCCTCCGGCGAAGGCGACGCACGGACCGTCCGGCTGTTCTGCGCCGATCCCACCGAGCCGCTGGACGAGGCCCTGTCCCGAAGCCGGTCGGCGGTCTTCTTTTCCGCCACGCTGACCCCCGCCAAGCCCTTCGCCCGGATGTTCGGGATTCCGAAAAAGGAACAACGGCTGCGGATTCCCTCGCCCTTTCCGCCGGAACATCTGCTCGTGGCCGTGGCCCACCGGATTTCCACCCGCTACCGGGACCGGGAGCGAACCCTTCCCCAACTCGCCGCGCTGCTGGCGGCGCTGGTCCAAAGCAAACCGGGGAATTACCTGCTGTTTTTTCCGTCCTACGCCTATCTGGACCAGGTCCGGCCGCTGTTCGAGTCTCTGGCCCCGGAGGCGCGGACGAGGGTGCAGGCCCGCGAGATGTCCCTGGCGGAACGGAGCGCGTTCCTGGACCGCTTCTCCGAAGCCGACGACCAAACCCGCGTGGGCATGGCGGTGATGGGCGGGGTCTTCGGCGAGGGGATCGACCTGGTCGGGGACCGGCTTTCCGGCGCGGCGGTGGTCGGGCCGGGCATTCCCCCGCCCTCGGCGGAACGGCAGGTCATCCGCGAACGCATGGCCGCCCGGGGCGCGGACGGCTTCGAGGCGGCCTATCAAATGCCCGGCATGGTCCGCGTCCTCCAGGCCGCCGGCCGGGTCATCCGCTCGGAAACCGACCGGGGCGTGGTCCTGCTGGCCGACAACCGCTTCGCCCAGCCGGGCTATTTTCGACATTTCCCGCCGGAGTGGCGACCGGCGCGGGTGGGGGACGCGGCGGCGCTGGCGGAGCGGCTGCGGCGGTTTTGGGCAGTTGATAGTGGATAATGGGAAATTGTTGTTTCGGCGTGAATTCCCCTGGCCGCCGGGTGATTGCCGGCAAGCCGCCCTCATTCGTTCCAGCAAGCCGCCCTCGCCGAATCCCCATTGTCAATTATCCATTGTCCATTCTCCCAATCCTAATGTTTTTTGAACATTACTCTCGTATAGGCCGATAAAACCGCCGGATTTCCCGGTCTCTCCCATTTTTTCCGAAAGGACATCGGCCCATGCGAAACCTTCGGCTTTTTCTATTCCTCCTTTTGCCGTTGGCGCTGTTCGCGGCGTGCAGCGGCAGCTCGGACGACGATCCGGCATCCCCGGCGTCGGAATTCACGCTTCAGGTCCTGCACAGCTCGGACAACGAATCCTCGTTCCAAGACCCCAACACGCTGGAAACCAAGTTCCTCAACTACGCGACGATAACCGAAGGTCTTCAAATGGTGGCGGACGCCGAGGGCATCCCCACCCTCCATTTGACGGCGGGCGACCACACGCTGCCGGGGCCGTTCTACCAGGCGGCGGCGGAGGTTCCGTCCCTGGGCGCGCCGGGACTGGGCGACATCGCCGCCTTCAACGCGCTGGGGCTGCGGGCCAACGGCATGGGCAACCACGAATTCGACGGCGGAATCGACGACTTCGCCCGAATGCTCGCCGCGGCGGACTATCCCTTCGTCGCGGCGAACCTGGATTTCTCCAACGCGACCACCGGCGGCGACGTGCCGCCCATCACCATCGGCGTGGACGGCGGCAGCGTGACGGAAAACGCCGGAACCGTGGTCAAAAGCGCCTACGTGGAGATTGGCGGCGAACGGATCGGATTGGTGGGCCGGGCCCCGGCCGATTTCTTCAACGTGATCTCCGATCCGGAAAACACGCTGCCCGGCCTGGATTTCGTGGGCGGCCGCGATCCGGACACCAACCAGCCGCTGGTTTCCGCCGTGGGGCAGGTGCTGGAGCAGGTGGAATTGCTGGAATCCCAGGGAATCAACAAAATCATTCTGATCGATCACGCCCAAGACTTCACCGGCGATCCGTTGTCCGCAAATGCCCTGCGCGGGATCGACATCATCGTGGCGGCCGGCTCCACCGGCTTCATGGCGAAATCCGCGCCGGACGGGCCGTTCAACCTGCTGCGGCCGGAGGATACGCCCGAAGCCGACTACCCCACCGTCCGGGAGGACGGCGAGGGGAACCCGGCGCTGGTGGTCAATTCCGACCAGCAGTTCCGCTACGTCGGCAACCTGATGGTCACCTTCGACGCCGAAGGCCGGATCGCCTCGGTGGACGACCGCAGCGGTCCCGTCGCGACCACCGGCGCGGCCATCGCGGCGCTGGAAGCCGAGGTCGGCGCGACGCTCGCCCCGACGCCCGGCGTGGCGGAGACCTTCGACGCCCTGGTGGCGACGGATCTGATCCAGGAGCAGTTCGAGGTGGTCGGCGCGACCGCCGGGGCCCTCAACGGCAACCGGGCCGACGTGCGGAGCCGGGAAACCAACCTGGGCCGGCTGGCGGCCGATTCCACTCTCTGGTTCGCCCGCCGGCAGTTTCCGGATCGAACCGTGGACGTGGCCCTGAAAAACGGCGGCGGCATTCGGGACACCATCCTCGGGCCGTCCATCACCCGGCTGACCGTGGGCGCGGCCCTGGCCTTCGACAACAAGCTGGCGGTGGTGACCCTGACCGGCGCGGAGATGATCGCGGCCATGGAAAACGCCGTGAGCCGGACCCCGGCCCTGGACGGGCGCTTTCCCCAAGTGGCGGGGATGTATCTGGAATACGATGAAAATCAACCGGGCGTCTCGGACCAGACCGAAATGGCCGAACCTTCCCGCCTGCGGAACCTCTGGATCACCCGGGCCGACGGAACGGTGGACGTGTTGGTGAACGAATTCGCGGCCGTGGGCGACCTGAGCCGGACCTTCACCCTGGCCACCAACGACTTTTTGCTGACCGGCGGCGACGGCTACCAGGCGCTGAAGGCGGCCTCGGAACTGCGCGGCGCGGATCGAACCGAGGACATTGGCGAACGCCGGATTCTCGTCGACTACATCCAGCAGGCGCTGGGCGGAACGGTGGACCTGCCCGATCCCTCGCCGGTGCCTCGGGTGGAGCGGACCTCCATGGTATTCGCCCAGTCGGTGGCCTCGGGCGACCCCCGACCCGAGAGCGTGATCCTCTGGACGCGGGCGACGGACGCGAACCGGCCGGGAATGGATCTGCCGGTGGAACTCACGGTGGCCCGGGACGCCGATTTCGAGAACGTGACGACCCGCCGGACGCTGACCGCCCGGGCCGAGCACGACCACTGCGTCAAGGTCCGCGTGGAGGGCCTGGAACCGCTGACGCCCTACCATTATCGCTTTTCCTACACCGACGACGCGGGAACCGAACATCTTTCCCGAACCGGCCGCACCCTGACCGCCCCGGCGGAAGGAACCAACGCCGACATCCGCTTCGCCTTCTTTTCCTGCCAGGACTACATCGGCCGGTACTACAACAGCTTCACCCAATTGCTTTCCACCTACTCGCCGGACGACCTGGACATGCTGGTCTACACCGGCGACTACATCTACGAAACCACGGGCGATCCGTTTTTCCAGAGCCCCGGCGGCGCGCGGGACATGGTCTTCCAGGATATCGAAGGCGCCATCCAGCTCGGCGATCCGGCCGCGCCGTTCCACGCGGCGGCCAGCCTGGCCAACTACCGGACGCTGTATAAAACCTACCGATCCGATCCCATGCTGCGGCGGCTCCAGGAGCGGTTTCCCATCCTGGTCTTCTGGGACGACCACGAGTATTCCAACGACAACTGGGGACCCACCGCCACCTACCGCAACGGCCGGATCGACGAGACCGATCCGGAGCGCAAGCGCAACGCGGAACGGGCCTTTTTCGAGTACATTCCCATCGAAATCGGCCTGGACGCGGGCGGAGAGCTGTCCATCGGCGAAGACATCCTTTGGCCCAACACCCGGATTTACCGGGCTTTCGACTATGGCCGGAACTTGGACCTCATCCTCACCGACTACCGGACCTATCGGCCGGACCATCTGATCCCCGAGGACGCCTTCCCCGGAACCATCGTGATGGACGAAAACCAATCCGCGGCGGTCATGGGCGACGCCTTTCCGCTGTACCGGCCGGCCCTGGAGCCCTACGCGAACCTGGACGCGGCGGAGTCGGCGCCGGTGCGGGGCGGTCTGGTGCAGATTCTCGCCGCCGCCTATCTGAACGACAACCCATTTCTGGGCGAGGCGGAGGCGCTGCTGGTCGCCGAATCCGCGGCGTCCGGGAACGTGAGCGCCAACGTCGTCAACCTCTTTTTCCAAGGCGCGGGCCAGCCCGCGCCGTTCGACGCGGCGACGCTGGAAACGCTTCCCCGGGGCGTGGCCTTCGCTACCCTCGGAAAAGGGACCCTGTACGATTCGGTCGGCGCCCGAAACGTGGTCACCCAGGATATTTACACCTTCTACGCCGGATTTTTGAACACCATCAACCCGGACAGCGAGGACGTCTACGGGGCGGAACAGGAGACCTGGTTCCGGAACCGGCTGTCGGCCAGCGAGGCCACCTGGAAGATATTCGCCCATTCGGTCTCCTTCACGCCGATGATGCTGGACCTGACCAAGCCCGAGGTGGAGCCACTGATTCCCCCGGAATTTCCGGCGGCGCTTCGGACCCGGCTCATGCTCAATCCCGAGCAGATGGACGGCTTCCCCAACAAGAAAAACGAAATTCTCGGCTTTTTGAGCCAGATTCCCGGCGCGGCGATCATCGCGGGCGACATCCACGCCGCCTTCGTGGGAGACCACGGCGACCGGGGCGGGGTGAATCGGGTGTACGAATTCACCGGAACCGGGGTCAGCTCGGCCACCTTCGCCGCCGGGGTGAAATCGGCCGTGGACGCCATCGGCATTCCCGGGGCGGACGCGCTGCTGACCCAGCTCGACCCGCTGCTCCAGCTTTCCAGCGTGGACAATCCGTTCTCCTCGCCGTCCACCATCGTCTACAACAACACCAACGTACACGGCTACGTGGTCATCGAAGCGGCGGCGGACGCCCTGACGGCGACCTTCCACCATTACCCGGTGGAACTGGTGACGCGGCCGTTCTACGCCACCCCGAACGATCTGCTGCCGTCCTTCGAGGAACGGCGATTTCAGGTCGCGGGCGGCGCGTTGACGCCGCTGAACTGACGCCGTTCGACCGACGATGATTCCGGCCGGCGGTCTCTCCCCGCCGGCCTCGTTTCTTCCTCACGCCCTCCGGCTGTCGCCGGAGGGCGTTTTTTTTGCTTTTCCGAATCCGTTGCCATAGTATAAAAAATTCCGGGTTTGGCCTTTTTCGCGGCGAACGCCGGGAACCGGCCCACGTTGCGCGGCGCTTCCGAAGGCCCTTCGTTCACCATCAGCCAAGAGGACGGCGAAGATGATTCACAGGATTCTCTCCATTATCGGCGGCGGGGTGGCGCTGTTCAGCCTGTTTTTGTGCATTGCGGCGGTGGGGGATTTGATGAACCCAAGCGAAACCGATACCGGAACCGGAACGCTGATCGGGCTGCTGGTCTTTTTCGCCGGGACGATGGCGGCGGGCGGATTTCTGTGCGTGAGCCAATGGAAACGGGCCAAGACCGGAACGGTGGAACGCGCGGAACGGAATATTTTGCGGATGATCGCGGCCCGGAGCGGGCGAATCACCCCGGAGGAAATCGCGCTGGAGCAGCCGCTGACGGTGGAGCAAGCCCGGGAACGGCTCGACGCGCTTTGCGGAGGCGGGTCCGGCGAGGTGCAGGTGACCCGCGACGGCCGCCTGGTGTACGTGTTTTTTGGATTTTTATCCGAGGAAGAACGGAAATCGGCCCGCGGAGTGCTGGATTGAAAACGGATGGAGCAAATTTCCAGTTAAATTTCATGGTCTAACACGCGCGTAACAATTTTTTCCTATGGACAGGAACGAACGAATTCGGTAAAGATCCGTAATCAATTTCCCGAAACGGAAACCCCTTCAGCGCGAGGGCAACAATGTCGCAGTGCATTCTTCTGAACCAGGATTACTCCTTCCTGAACCTGGTCAACTGGAAGCGGGCCGTGTGTCTGGTGGCGAAGGAGAAGGTGCAGGTGCTGGCATACTCGGAGCGGACCATCACCACCGCCGAAGGCGCCATTTTCAAAATTCCTTCCGTCGTCAAGCTCATCAAGCTGATCCGAACGCTGTACAAGGCGCGCGTACCGTTCAGCAAGCGCAATATCCTGATTCGCGACGGATTTCAATGCGCCTACTGCGGTCTTCACCGGGGCAAGCTGACCATCGACCACATCATCCCGCGATCTCGCGGCGGTCACGACGATTTCGACAACTGCGTGGCGAGCTGCCGAACCTGCAACAACTACAAGGGCGGTCGCACGCCCCGGGAGGCCGGGATGACCCTGCGCATCCGCGCCTATCAGCCGACGATCTCTGAATTTTTGATGCTGCGGGCGAGGAAGATGGGCATCAACGATCTGCTCCGGGAATTTGGCATCTTCTGAAGGCGCTATTCGCCCCTTCGGCGACCCGGGGCGCCCCCTTTTCCCCGTCTCCGCGCCAGCGCCTCCAGCCGTTCCGCCACCGCGCGGTAGTTCCGTCGGATGTCGTGCCGCTCTCGCACTCGAACCCGCGCGGCGCGGCCCATCCGTTCCCGACGGGCCGGGTTTTCCAGCAGCCCGCGGATCGCTTCGTCGAACGCCTCCGGATCGAACGGCGGCGTCAGCGCCCCCGTTTCCCCCTCGGCGACCACTTCCGGAATGCCGCCGTTCCGGAAGGCCACCACCGGAACGCCCCGGGCCTGGGCCTCCAGGTAGACCATGCCCAGCGTCTCCCGAATTCCGGGAAAGACGAACAGATCCCCCGCGCTGTAAAATTCCCGCATCCGCTCCCGCCGGATTTTCCCGACGAAATGGACCCGGCCCGGCGCCTCGGCCTCGGCCAGCCGGGTCAACCGCTCCCGCTCCCGTCCGTCGCCGGCGATGGCCAAATGAAAGTCCAGCCCCGCCCGCCCCAGTCGGCCCGCGGAACGAATCGTCCAGGCCAGGCCCTGGCTTTTCACGTCCGCCCGGAACATGGCCGCCGAAACGATCACGGGCCGATCGCCCGCGCCCCAGCTTCGACGAAACCGTTCCCGAGCCTCGGGATCGAAATTAAAATCCCCCGGAACAATCCCCGGCGGCACGTATGCCAGCCGATCCTCCGGCAACAGCCGGCGCAGGTTCGTCATATCCTCGATCCGGTTGGAGAAAACATGATCGGCCCGGCCAAGCCCCCACCGGTTGAGGTGAAATCCCGGCCAGGTCCGCAACCGTCGGCGGCGTTTGGTGGAATAAATGCCTTGGAACACGGCGTAGGGAATGCCGAGGCGTCGGGAGATCGCCGGTCCCAGCAGATCCGGCGCTTTGTAGTAGGCGTGGCAGGTCAGCCAAACGTCGGCGTCCCGGGCGCGAAGGTTTGCCCGGACCAGATGGAGCGGGAGCCGGAGCCACTTTTGGGGCCGCCAGTAAATCCAGCGGCTTCGGAGGGAGCTGATCGGGATCACCCGGTGCCCCAACTCGGTCAGCAGATCGCGCAGGCCGAGGGCCGTGACCAGGTCGCCGGAAGGGTTGGGATGATCCAGCGGCTTGAAGGGCGTGTAAAAGGCGACCTTCATGCCAAAAGCGGCTGTTCCCGCCGATAGATTTCCGCCAAGTCCCGGATGAGCCGCCGATTGTCGAAACGCTCGCGGACGCGCTCCCGCGCCGCCGAGATCAAGCGGGCGCGCAGGTTTCCGTCGGTCAGCAGCGTTTCCATGGCGTCCGCCAGGGCTTCGGGCTCCTCCGGCGGAACCAGCAAACCGGTGCGGCCGTGAACCACCAGCTCCGGAATGGCGGATATGTGGGTGGCCACCACCGGCAGGTTCATGGCCATGGCCTCCACCAAAACATTGGGAATGCCGTCCCGATCCCCGTTTTCCGCCACCCGGCAGCCCAGCACGAAGAGGTCGGAGCGGCGGTAGTGGTCCAGCACCGTTTCGTGGGGCAGGGCGCCGGCCCATTGGCACACATCTTCCAGTTTCAGCTCCCGGATGATCCGAAGAATCTCGTCCCGGTCGTCTCCGTCGCCGATCAGGGTGTGGCGAAAAACCACTCCCCGCTCCCGCAAAAGGCGAAGGGCGCGGTACACCGTCGGCAGCCCCTTTTTGGGCACGATCCGGGCCACGGTCGTCAGCCGGTAGGGCGGTTCCGGCGGCGGTTTTTCGGTTCCGTTGCCGTCGAACAAACGCAGGTCGATGCCGTGGTAAACCCGGTGGACCGGCGTCGGCGGCCCGGCATCGGGCCGACATTGACGGGATTCCGCCGCGAGTTCGGCAAGATACCGCCGGTTGTACTCGGTGCAGGTGACCACGAACTTGGCCAGATCGATCTTCTCCCGGAGTTGGCGGGGGTCCGATGTATAGATGTCCTTGGCGTGGCCGGTGAAGCTGAAGGGCAGGCCGGCGATGCGGGCGGCGAACAGCGTCACCGAGGTGGGCGAGTGGGCGAAATGGGCGTGGAGGTGGACGATGTTCTTCCCCGGCAGAACCCGATCCACAAGATACCCGGCCTGGAACAGATGCTTGAGGGTGGCCGATTTCCGGGTGCGGGCGAACCGCCGTGCGGCCAGCCCCAAGGCCGAACGGTAGCCGGCGGGGCATCGGGCCGCCGTCCGCAGATTGGCCGGCAACAGGCGGCCCAGCGACGGCAGCAGGTTCTCCGGGAGATAATCCACCTCCGCCCGAATCTCCCGGATGCTGGCGTGGGAAAAATCCTCCCGGGGTTGGCGCATGGAGATGATGTGAATCCGAAGGCCCAGCGCCTCCAGCCGAAGGATTTCGTTGGAAATGAAGGTTTCGGATATGCGAGGATAGCCCTTGAGGACCATGCCCAGGACCGGTTTCACGAATGTCCCTTTCGGAAGGCGTCCAGCCGCCGGCGCATAAAGGTCAGCCCGGTCATGGAAAAGTCGGCGATGGCCGCCCGGTACGGTTCGGGGCGCGCCAGAAGTCCTTCGAGCTTCTCCCGGAGCGTTTCGGGGGAAAGTTCCGTCCACGGAATGTATTCCGCCATTCCCTGCCGATGAAACGCCTCGGCGCGGATGAGCTGCTCGCGTCGGGGCGTCTCCCGGGGGATGAGCAGGGGCACGGTCCCCTGGCTCAGGATCTCGCAGAGCGTGTTGTAGCCGCCCATGCTGACCACCACGTCGGCCGCCGCCAGCAACTTTTCCATCTGCCGATAAAAATGGAACGCCCGAACGCCCAGCCGCTTGGCCCGGCGAAACAGGGAATCTCGCCGATCCCGGGGCATGAACGGCCCGGTGACGACGATGGCGCGGAAATCGGCCGGGGTTCGTCGCGCCTCCAGCATGGCGAGAAAGGCGTCCACCACGGCGTATCCGTCGCCGCCGCCGCCGGTGGTCACCACCACCAGCCGTTCGCCGATCCGCAGATAATGCCGCCCCCGTTCCCGCTTGATTTCCTCGGGCGACGGCACTTTTCGAGGAATATATCCCGTAAAATGGACTTTTTCGGCCGCCGCCTCCGGAATGCCGTACTCGGCGATCGGGTCGTAAAAATTCCTTTGCCCGTAAACCCAGACTTCGGTGTAGAGTTTTTCCAGCACGTTGTAGATGTCTTTTTTCTTCCAGCTCTGGCGGATGGTTTCGGCGTCGTCCATAATGTCCCGAAGCCCCAGCACCGTCCGAGTGCCGGGGAGACTTCGCCGCATCCAGGTGAGGGTGTGCAGCAACTCCTTTTTCAACCCCAGCGGCTCCTTGTCCACGATGAACAGGCGGGGCTGAAAACTTTTCGCGGTGGCCTTGATGATGTTCTGGCGGATGTCCAGGGCGTGGCGGGGGTTGATCTTGATGGACAGGGGCTGGTATTCCTCGTTGGTCTTTTTGATCATGCCGGGAATCCGGACGAAGTCCACCTGCTCCGGAAAGGCGAAACGGCCGGCGATGGGGGAGCCGGTCAGGATCAAAATATTGACGCCCGGCGCCCGAAGATGGGACGCGATGGCCATGGTCCGGCGGATATGGCCAAGACCGTAGGTGTCGTGGGAATACATCAGAATGTTGTAGGTCGAATTTTTCGCCATCCATCCTCCAGCGGGCCTCCGCGCGGGGCCGATTTCAGGCCCCTACAAATCGCGGATGTTCCCCCAAGTCAAGCTCATTCTGGGGAAAGGTTTTCGAAAAATGTCTTCGAATCCGACCCGTCCGCCAA
>CAYFVR010000063.1:0-20367 GCA_964346545.1 uncultured Desulfobacterales bacterium
CTACGCCGACTTCGTGCCGCTGGGAAGCAGCATCATGCCGATGATGGGCACCGAAGACGTGATGTGGACCTGCAAATTCCGCAACGGCCTGGTGAAACGCTTCAAGTTCCCCATCCGGACCACCCCGGAAGGCGCCGCCAATTCCTACGACGACCTCCAGGGCAAAGACCTCGACAGCGAGCTTCTGTCCACGCAAGAGGCCGACGGCTACACCATTCCGAAACCCAAGGCGCTGGCCTAATCGAATCCCGTTTTCCTCGGTCGGCAGGCGAAAATGCCGAAACCCGAACCGAAACTCGAAACGGATCGTAAGATACCATCTTAAAGGAGGAAACGCATGGCATTGCCGAATAAACCCATGGGCGAGCTCAAGGCCGTACAGGATCCCGAAGTTGACGAGCGGGAAGTTGACATTCTGATCGTTGGCGGCGGCATGGCCGCTTGCGGCACCGCGTTCGAAATCAAAAAATGGGCCGCCGACAAAAAAATCCTTCTCTGCGACAAGGCCGCCATGGAGCGTTCCGGCGCCGTGGCCCAGGGCCTGTCCGCCATCAATACCTACATCGGCGACAACAGCCCGGACGACTACGTCCGCATGGTCCGCAACGACCTGATGGGCATCGTCCGCGAAGACCTGATCTTCGACCTGGGCTGCCACGTGGACGATTCCGTCCATCTGTTTGAAGAGTGGGGCCTGCCGGTCTGGAAGAAAACCGACGACGGAAAAAATCTGGACGGCAAGAAGGGCCAGAAGATGGGCACCCTGAAGTCCGGCGCCCAGCCCGTCCGCACCGGCAAATGGCAGATCATGATCAACGGCGAGTCCTACAAGCGCATCGTCGCCGAAGCCGCCAAGAAAGCCCTGGGCGAAGACAATATTCTGGAGCGGGTTTTCATCGTCGAGCTGTTGCTGGACGCCAACGAGCCCAACCGGATCGCCGGCGCCGTCGGCTTCTCCGTCCGCGAGAACAAGGTCTACATCATCAAGGCCAACACCATGATGGTCGCCTGCGGCGGCGCGGTGAACATCTATCAGCCGCGTTCGGTGGGCGAGGGCAAGGGCCGCGCCTGGTACCCGGTCTGGAACTCCGGTTCCACCTACACCATGTGCATGAAGGTCGGCGCCGAACTCACCATGATGGAAAACCGGTTCACCCCGGCTCGTTTCAAGGACGGCTACGGCCCGGTCGGCGCCTGGTTCCTGCTGTTCAAGGCCAAGGCCATCAACGGCCTGGGCGAAAACTACGCCGCCGGCGAGGCCGCCAAGCAGGAGCTGGCGAACTATGCCCCCTACGGCACCGCCGCCATCACCCCGACCTGCCTCCGGAACCATCTCATGCTGTTCGAGATGAAGTCCGGCCGCGGCCCGATCCAGATGGACACCGTCAGCGCCCTGGGCGAACTCGGCAAGAACATGGACAAGAAGGAACTCAAGCACCTCGAGTCCGAGGCGTGGGAAGACTTCCTGGACATGACCTGCGGTCAGGCCAACCTGTGGTGCGCCACCAACACCGAGCCCGAAAAGAAGAACTCCGAGATCATGCCGACCGAGCCGTACCTGCTGGGCTCCCACTCCGGTTGCTGCGGCCTGTGGGTTTCCGGACCGGACTACGACTGGATCCCGGACGACTACAAGATCAAGTACAAGGACAAGATCTACAACCGGATGACCACCGTCAACGGCCTGTTCACCGCCGGCGACGGCATCGGCGGCTCCGGCCACAAGTTCTCCTCCGGCTCCCACGCCGAGGGCCGCATCACCGCCAAGTCGATGGCCCGGTTCGTGCGCGACAACGCCGACTTCAAGCCGACCCTGAAGCAGAGCAAGGAAGAGCTGGTGGACATGGTCTACAAGCCGGTTCGCGTCTTCCTGCAGCACAGCGGCTACACCACCGCCGCCGACGTCAACCCGAACTACCTCAAGCCCGAAGGCATGATGTATCGGATGATGAAGGCCACCAACGAGTACGGCGCGGGCACCGCGACCTTCTATCAGACCACTTCCAAGAGCCTCGAAGTGGTGATGGAACTGCTCCAGGTGATGCGTGAAGACTGCGAGAAGCTGGCCGCCGGCGACCTGCACGAGCTGATGCGGGCCTGGGAGATCTACCACCGCATCTGGACCGTGGAAGCCCACCTGCGGCACATCCAGTTCCGGAAAGAGACCCGGTATCCGGGCTTCTACTATCAGGCCGACTATCCGGGACAGGACGACGAGAACTGGTTCTGCTTCACCAACTCCAAGTACGATCCCGAGAAGCAGGAATGGTCGGTGTTCAAGCGCGATTACAAGCAGATCATTCCGGACTGATGGCCGGTCGGCTGCTGAATGCTGATCTAGCCGAATAACCCCCCGCCTCCAGGTGTCGCCCGACACCTGGAGGTTTTTATTACCTGGGGAAGGATGAAGGGGCGGGCGGCCGGCCTTTGGGCGGTTTCCACGCCAACGTCCCTGTATCTAAACGCTTTTGGTCCCGGAAGAGCGCTTAGATATGAAGACGTAGCGCCTGCCTGGCGGCAGGAGGAGCGGATGCTGCCTGAAGGATCTGACGCGCCGTCGAAACCCTATTCCATCGACTCAACCTTATGGATGCATGGAGGGAACGCATGACCGCAAACAAGCAAGCCCCTGCTGGCGGAAGCATTATGGTTGTCGGAGGCGGGATTGGTGGTCTGACCACGGCCATCGAGGCCGCGGAGGTGGGCTATGAAGTCTACCTGGTCGAAAAAAATCCGTATCTCGGCGGCCGGGTCGCCCAGCTCAACCAATACTTCCCCAAGCTCTGCCCGCCGACCTGCGGACTGGAAATCAATTTCCGCCGGATCAAGGACAATCCCAACATCAAGGTCTTCACCCTGGCCGAGGTGGAAAAGGTGGACGGCGAACCCGGCAACTACGACGTGTCTCTCCGGCTCAACCCCCGGTACGTCAACGCCAACTGCACCGCCTGCGGCGCCTGCGCCGAGGCGGTGAAAACCGAAGTTCCCAACGAGTTCAACTTCGGGATGGATCGGATCAAGGCCGCCTACATGCCCCACGAGATGTCCTTTCCGGCCCGCTACGTGATCTCTCCCCGCATCATCGGCACCGAGGACGCCAAGCGCGCCCGGGAGGCCTGCAAATACGACGCGGTCGAGCTGGACATGGAGCCCAAGACGGTCAACTTGAGCGTGGGCGCCGTGGTCTGGGCCACCGGCTGGGAGCCCTACGACGCCACCCGCATCGAAAACTTGGGCTACGGCCGCTACGACAACATCGTCACCAACATGATGATGGAGCGCATGGCCGCCGCCAACGGCCCCACCGGCGGAAAAATCCGGCGCCCCTCCGACGACAAGGCCCCGGAAACCGTGGCCTTCGTCCAGTGCGCCGGCTCTCGGGACGAAAATCATCTGCCCTACTGTTCGTACATCTGCTGCATGGCCTCCCTCAAGCAGGCCCTGTACGTGCGGGAGCAGTACCCCGACGCCACCATCTATATTTTCTACATCGACATCCGTTCCCCCGGACAGCGGTATGAGAAATTCTACGAGAAGGTCAAGGCCGACGAAAAGATCGTTTTCGTGAAGGGGAAAGTGGCCGAGGTGGAGGAGGACCCCGACACCCGCGCCGTCACCGTGACCGCCGAAAACGCCGTGACCGGCGAAAAAATCCATCAGACGGTGGACCTGGTGGTGCTGGCCACCGGCATGCAGCCCACCGCCGCCAACGCCAAGCTGGCCGGCGACCTGAAATACAATCCGGACGGATTCATCATCAACGACTTCGAAAAGGGCGGCATGTTCGGCGCGGCCTGCGCCGCCAAACCGGCCGACGTGGTTTCGTCCAATCAGAACGCAACCGGCATGGCGCTCAAGGCGATCCAGAGCCTGAAGTAACCCGTATCCGGCGCCGGTGGCCCCGTTCAACCGCCGGCCGCGGGACACCGACAACCGAGAGCCGAAATCAGGAGGACATTCATGGATAAAAAATACGGCGTTTACATCTGCACGGGATGTGGCATCGGGGAGTCTCTGGACATCAAGGCCCTGTCGGACGTGGCCGAGGAAGAGGGTCTCTCCGTCAAAACCCATTCCTGTTTCTGCGGGAAGGAAGGCGTGGACCTGTTGAAAGGCGACGTGGGCGACGGGGTCAACACGCTGGTGTTGGCCGCCTGCTCCCGCCGGGTCTTCTTCGACACCTTCCGGTTCGACGGCTGCATCGTCGAGCGGGTCAACATCCGCGAGGGCGTGGTCTGGTCTCACCCCCGGAGCGAATATCCCGCCCTGACCGAAGAGCAAAAAGAGGACGAGGACAATTTCGACCGCGTTCAGATGATGGCCGAGGACTACCTGCGGATGGGCATGGCCCGGGTGGAAAAGGTCAATCTGCCGGAGCCCTATCTGTTGGAGACCCTGAGCCGCAAGATTCTGGTGATCGGCGGCGGCGTGACCGGCATTACGGCGGCCCTCGACGCGGCCAAGGTCGGGTACGAGGTCACCATCGTGGAAAAAGAGGGCAAATTGGGCGGATACGCCGCCAAAATTCGGAAAAACCTGCCCTGCGGCGAGCCCTACGACAGCCTGCTGCCGCCCTACATTCAGTCCAAAATCGACGAGGTGGGCAAACTCTCCAACATTTCGGTGCGGACCAACACCGTGGTGGCAAGGATCGCCGGCGAACCCGGCAATTTTACCGTGACCCTGAAAAAACCCGGCGAGAAGATCGAGTTCGACGTGCCCTATCCGCTGCCCGAGGAAATGAAGGTGGACGAGAACGGCAAGGAACTCGACGCGGAAACCGTACATCAAAAATTCATGGAGTACAACGAGGGACGCCGGGACATCCTGACCCTGGATCCCAACGGCGAACAGTTCGGCGCGGTGATCCTGGCCGCCGGCTGGACCCCCTACCAGCCCAAGGAGGGCGAGTTCGCCCATCTGGGCTACGGCGAATCCCCCGACGTGATCACCAACCATCAGTTCGAGGAGATGGCGGCCAAGGGCGCGGTGACTCGACCCTCCGACGGCCAGCCGGCCAAGTCGGTGGTCTTCGTCCAGAGCCCCGGCGGCGAAACCGGCGACGCCGACTTCCCCTACGCCGGATCCGTCACCAGCATGGTGGCGCTGAAACAGGCCAAATACGTCCGCGAGGACTACGCCGACGGCGCGGCCTACATCTTCTATCAGCACATGCGGACTCCCGGCCTGAACGAGAATTTTTACAAGGCGGTTCAGCAGGATCCGGGCGTTTTTCTGACCAAGGGCGAAGTGGTCAAGGTTCAGAAAAACGGCAACGGTCTGATGGTGGAGGCCGACAACACCCTGCTGGGCGAGAAGATCCAGGTCAACGCCGACCTGGTGGTGCTGGCCACCGGCATGGTGCCGGTTACCGCCAAAGATCCGGTGGTCAATCTGGCCTATCGCCAGGGCCCGGGCTTCCGGGACATCGGGCTGTTCGACGGATATTCCGACTCCAACTTTATCTGTTTCCCCTACGAAACCCAGCGAACCGGCATCTACGCCGCCGGCGCGGTTCGGCGCAGCCTCTCCATGGAGGAGTCCATGGAGGACGCCACCGGCGCCGCGCTCAAGACCATCCAGTGTCTGGAATCGGTCAACCGGGGCGTGGCGGTGCATCCCCGATCCGGCGACAAGACGTTTCCGGACTTCTTCTTCCAGCGCTGCACCCAGTGCAAGCGCTGCACCGAGGAATGTCCCTTCGGCGCGATTGACGACGACGCCAAGGGCACCCCGAAGCCGAACCCGGCCCGCTGCCGTCGCTGCGGCACCTGCATGGGCGCCTGTCCCGAGCGGATCATCAACTTCGCCGACTACAGCATCGACAGCATCGGCTCCCAGGTCAAGGCCGTCCAGGTGCCGTCCGAGGACGACTACACCGAGCCGCCCTTCCGGATCCTGGGCTTCGTCTGCGAAAACGACGCCTATCCGGCACTGGACATCGCCGGGCTGAAGAATCTCTCCTACTCGGCCGACGTCCGGCTCATCCCGATTCGCTGCCTGGGTTCCATGAACGTCATCTGGATCAAGGACGCGCTCTCCCAGGGCATGGACGGCGTCTTTCTGCTGGGCTGCAAGCACGGCGACGACTACCAGTGCCACTTCGTCAAGGGCTCCGAGCTGGCCAGCATCCGGATGAAGAAGATCGGCGACGCCTTGGCCAGTCTGGCCCTGGAGGAGGAGCGGGTGACCCAGTTCGAGGTCGCCATCGACGAGTACGACAAGCTGCCGAAAATGATCAACGAGTTCGTGGCCTCCATCGAAGAGCTGGGGCCGAACCCGTTCAAGGGATTCTAATCGGCAATCGGGAAGCAGAATTCGGACGCCGAACCGCGCGCGGCGTCGGCGTCCGTTCCGATTCCAAATTCGATCATCAGTCCGATCGATCCAAAGCCCGGTCGATTACAAGGAGGTTTTGATATGACGGAAGCGTATGTGGTGAAGCCCGATGTCGAGTTCATCAACGAGGTTATTGGGCTGGGCGGAGAGGACCTGAAGAAGTGCTATCAGTGCGCCACCTGCTCGGTGGCCTGCCCCATCTCGCCGGACAACAAACCCTTTCCCCGCAAGGAGATGATCGCCGCCTCCTGGGGACTCAAGGACAAGCTCGTGGGCAACGCCGACATCTGGCTGTGCCACAACTGTGGCGACTGCACCACCAAATGCCCCCGGGGCGCGGCGCCGGGCGACGTGCTGGCGGCGGTTCGCGCCTACGCCATCCAGTCCTACGCGGCGCCCAAGAAGCTGGCCAACCTGGTCAACAATCCCAAGAAACTTCCGATTCTCCTGGCCATTCCGGCCGTTTTGTTTCTGGTGATCGGTCTGGCGCTCAAGATGTTCGGCGTCAACTGGCTGAACTTTTCGCCCTCCGGCGACGAGATCGCCCACGCCCATTTCTTTTCCACCTGGCTGGTGGACCTGATCTTCATCCCGACCTTTCTCTTCGCCGTGGGCGTCTTTGCCTTCGGCTTGAAGAACTTCATCACCGACATCCACAAGGACGCGGTGGCCAACGGAAAAACGGACAAAGAAAAAATCGATCCCAAGGGGTTCCTGGAAGCGCTGGTTCGCGTGATTCCGACGATCTTCAAGCACAATAAATTCTCCGAGTGCGGGGAAAACGAAGAGCGATCCGTCTCCCACATGATGGTGTTTTACGGGTTTCTGGCGCTGTTCATCGTCACCAACATCTTCTTCGTGACGCTGTACGTCTTCGGCATCCACGGCCCGTACTCCCAGCTCAATCCGGTCAAGTGGCTGGCCAACTTCGGCGGCGTGATTCTGATCATCGGCAGCCTGATGATGATCAAGGACCGGCTTTCCAAGACCGATCAGGTGTCCGGCTACAAGGACTGGTTCATCGTCGGTCTGGCCCTGGCCCTGGGCGTCACCGGAATGCTGGCCCAAATGACCCGCCTGGGCGGCGCGGCCAACCTGACCTACTTCATCTATTACATCCATCTGGTTTGCGTCTGGGCGCTGTTCGCCTATTTGCCCTTCTCCAAGCTGGCCCACATCGTCTACCGGACGGTGGCCATGGCCTACATGGAGTACGCCGGCCGGAAGTAGGTTTTTCGCTTCCTTTCCGGAAGATGGTAAAAAGTAAAAAAGGGGAGGCCCGTCGGGGCTTCCCCTTTTTGCGTTTGGAACCAATGAAATGGAGTTTCCATGGGACCGGAGGTCGGCCGGTATACCGCGTTCAGCGCATGGCTCCGCCAACGCTTCGGCGAGCGGGTCCAGAAAATCATGGTGGACGCGGGGCTGACCTGCCCGAACCGGGACGGAACGGCGGGGACGGGCGGCTGCATTTACTGCAACGCCCGGGGATCGGGGACCGGCGCGTTTGAGCGCGGCGTTTCCATTCGGGATCAGGTGATCGCCGGGCGGGACGCGGTGTCGCGTCGGTACAAGGCGCGGAAGTATTTGGTCTATTTTCAGTCCTTTTCCAATACCTACGCCCCGGTGGATCGGCTGCGGTCGATCTACGACGAGGCGGTGAACGCGGTGGACGGCGTGGTGGGCCTGTCCATCGGCACCCGGCCGGACTGCGTGGACGGCCCGGTGCTCGATTTGCTGGCGGAATACGCGGTCGAGCGGATGGTCTGGGTGGAATACGGCCTGCAATCGGCCCACGACGCCACGTTGCGGAAGATCAACCGGGGCCATGATTTCCAGTGTTTTGCGGATGCCGTACGGGAGACGAGGAAAAGGGGGATGCTGGTTTGCGCCCATGTGATCCTGGGCCTTCCCGGGGAAGGCCCGGCGGAAATGCGGGCCACGGCGGACGCTTTGGCCGATCTGGGCGTGGACGGGATCAAGCTCCATTTGCTCTACGTGGTGCGGGGAACACCGCTGGAGCGGTTGTACCGGAGCGGCGACTATCGGCCGATGGCGCCGGAAGCCTATGCCGAGGCGGTGTGCGAATTTCTGGAACGGACCCCGCCTAAGGTGGTGGTCCAGCGGCTCACCGGCGACCCCCATCCCGAGGAGCTGATCGCCCCGGAATGGGCCTTGGAAAAGCGCAAGGCGCGGGATTTGATTTTTGCGGAGATGGAAAGGCGGGATTTGTGGCAGGGGAAGGATATTGGGTATCTCCGGCCGGAATAACGGTTCGCCGTTTCGCCGTAGGAATCGGCCGGGAGGTTCAAGGGGGCGTCGAATTTATCTTTCCAAGGCAAATAGGGTATCCACACCATTGCCCATCGGGCCGCACTTCGGCTATGCTCACTGAAAATCCTTTAAATTCCAAGAAATCCCGTTCCCTCTTTCCACTCCCAACCCCAGGAGGCCCGCCATCGACACCCCATCCCAATCCCCGTCCTTGTCCAAGTCGTCGCGGCCCGTCTACATCGTGGACGGCGCGCGCACGCCGTTTTTGAAGGCCCGGGGAAAGCCGGGGCCGTTTACGCCGGTGGATCTGGCCGTGGCCTGCGGGCGGCCGTTGTTGTTGCGGCAGCCCCTTGCGGCCGAAGCCATCGACGAAGTGATCCTCGGCTGCGGCAATCCCATTCCGGAAGAGATGAACCCCGGCCGGGTGGCGGCGCTACGTCTGGGGCTGGGCGCGGACATGCCCGGCTGGTCGGTTCAGCGCAACTGCGGATCGGGCATGCAGTCCATCGACACCGGCTTTCGTTCCATCCAAAGCGGCAACGCCGAGGTCATCCTGGCCGGCGGGACCGAGGCCCTCAGCCACGCGCCGCTGGTGTTTCGCCAGGAGGCGGTGGAATGGTTCGGCGAGCTTTCCCGGGCCGGCAATCCGATCCAGATCGCCAAAAAGGTCGCGGGCGTCCGGCCCGATTTTTTCAAACCGGAAATCGGGCTGAAAAAAGGGCTGACCGATCCGGTGGTCGGCCTCAACATGGGCCAGACCGCCGAGGTGCTGGCGCATCTCTTCGACATCTCCCGGGAAGAGGCCGACCGATACGCCGCGGAAAGCCACCATCGGCTGGCCCGGGCACAGGAAAACGGCTGGTTGGACGAGATCGAGCCGATCTTCGACCGCGAGGGAAACGTCTACGACCACGACGACGGCGCGCGTCCCGACACTTCCCTGGAAAAATTGGCCGAGCTGGAACCCGCCTTCGAAAAGCCCTACGGCAAGGTGACCCCCGGCAACAGCTCCCAGATCACCGACGGCGCTTCCTGGCTGCTGCTGGCCTCGGAGGCGGCGGTGGAAAAACACGACCTGAAGCCGCTGGCCCGGCTGTTGGACAGCCAGTGGGCCGCGCTGGATCCCCGGATCATGGGGCTGGGACCCACCCTCTCTTCCACGCCGATTCTCGCCCGTCATGAAAAAACCCTCGCCGACATCGACCTGTGGGAAATCAACGAAGCCTTCGCGGCCCAGGTGCTGGCCTGCCTGGCCGCCTGGGAACGGGCCGATTTCTGCCGGGACGCCCTGGAGTTGGACGCGCCCCTGGGGACCATCGACCGGGAGCGGATGAACGTGGACGGCGGGGCCATCAGCCTGGGCCATCCGGTGGGGACCAGCGGCAACCGGATTGTGCTGCATTTGGCCAAGGCCATGAATCGATTGAACGCGAAAACCGGAATCGCCACCGAGTGCGTCGGCGGGGGGCAGGGCGGCGCCATGTTGCTGGAGTTGGTGGAAGGAGGTGCGCAATGACGCGGAATGTGTGGACGGCCATTCAGGCCGATCGATTGGAGCTGGGCGGCGACCCGGTGGAAACGGGACGGACCTGGCGGCATTGGACCCTTCGCCGGGACGCCGAAGGGATGGCCTGGCTGATCCTGGACATGGCCGACAGCCGCGTCAACGTGCTTTCCGCCGAGGTGTTGACGGAGTTGGCCGACGCCCTGGAAGCGGCCGCCGATCTCCGGCCGCCGGGACTGGTGCTCCGTTCCGGCAAGGACAAGGGGTTCACGCTGGGGGCCGACGTTTCCGAGTTCAAGGACATGTCCGACGTGGCGGAAGTGGAGAACAAAGTCCGTCGGGCCCATGCCGTGGCCGATCTGCTGGACAAATTTCCGGCCCCCAGCGTGGCGGTGATCCACGGCATGTGCCTGGGCGGCGGCTTGGAACTTTCCCTGTGCTGCGATTATCGGATCGCCCGCCCCGACGCAAAGATGGGATTTCCCGAGGTCATGCTGGGTCTCCATCCCGGAATGGGCGGCACCTTCCGTTCCCTGCGGCTGATGGAACCCACCGACGCCATGAAGATGATGCTGACGGGAAAGAACAAGCCCGCCCGCAAGGCCAAAAAATCGGGTCTGGTGGACGCGGTGGTGGAAGAGCGGCACGTGGCCGCCGCCGTCCGGGCGGCCTTGGCCGGGGAGTTGAAGCGGGAGCGGCCGGGGATGAAGGCGACCGCCTTCAAGGCCGGCCCGGTGCGCCGGATGGCGGCCGGAAAAATGCGATCCAAAACCGAGGAAAAGGCCCGGCCCGACCATTATCCAGCGCCCTTCGCCCTCATCGACCTGTGGGAGGAACACGGCGGAAACCTGGCGGCCATGCAGGACGCCGAGATCACGTCCTTCTCCCGGCTGTTGGTGGGGGAATCGGCCCAGAACCTGGTGCGGCTTTTTTTCCTTCGGAACAAGATGAAAAAAGCGGGGAACGCCGACCACGGGGTCCGGCACGTCCACGTAATCGGCGCCGGCGCCATGGGCGGGGACATCGCCGCGTGGTGCGCCTACAAAGGGTTCCGGACCACGCTGTTCGACGTGGAACTGAACGCCCTGGGCGGGGCGGTGGCGCGCGCCGCCGCGCTTTTCGAGAAGAAAAGCGACGGGCCGGCCGAGGTTCGGGACACGATGGACCGTCTGATTCCCGATCCCTCCGGCGTTGGCGCGGCCGCGGCCGATCTGGTCATCGAGGCGGTTCCCGAAAATTCCCAGCTGAAGGCGGAGATTTACGCGGACGTGGAACCCCGGATGAAGCCCGACGCGATTCTGGCCACCAACACCTCCAGCATTCGGCTGGAGAAGTTGCGGGAATCCCTCCGGCGGCCCGAGCGGTTCGTGGGGCTTCACTTTTTCAACCCGGTGGCAAAAATGCACCTGGTGGAGGTGGTGGACCACGACGGCGCGGCCGAGGATGCGCTGGCGAAAGCCCGGGCCTTCGTCGTCGGAATCGACCGGCTGCCCGCTTCGGTCCGCTCCGCGCCGGGTTTTTTGGTCAACCGGGCCCTCATGCCTTACCTGCTGGAGGCTCTGTTGATGATGGACGAGGGGATCGCTCCGGAGACGATCGACCGTGCGGCGGAGGATTTCGGCATGCCCATGGGCCCCATCACCCTGGCGGACAAGGTGGGGCTGGATATCTGCGTGGACGTGGCCGCCGTGCTGCGGGACAATCTGGACGAGCCGGTTCCGGACATTCCGGATTGGGTGACGAAAAAGGTGGAAGCGGGCCACCTCGGGGAGAAATCGGGGAAGGGGCTGTACGAGTACGACGACGACGGCAAGCCCAAAAAGGATTCCGACGCGCCCGATCCCGGACCGGAGATGTCCGACCGGCTGATTCTGCCCATGATCAACACCTGCGCCCGGCTGCTGCGGGAAGGCGTGACCGACGACGCCGAGATCCTGGACGGGTCCATGGTTTTCGGCACGGGATTCGCGCCTTTCCGGGGCGGGCCGATCCACCATGCCCGAAGCCGGGGAATCGACGAGATTCGGAAGGCGCTTTCGGCTTTGGCCGAAAAACACGGCGACCGATTCCGGCCGGATGACGGGTGGGATTCTTGGAGGCGCTGATCCGGATGACTTGCGGCGGAGGGGGCGGCTATTCGGCTTGCCGCGCCCCCACCATCGCCTGCCCCAACGCAATCCCCCCGTCATTGGTGGGAACTTCCTTGTGACTCATCACATAAAAACCCGCGTTTTTCAACATCCCGATCATCTCCTTCAACAGCCGCACATTCTGAAAGACCCCGCCGCTCAGCGCCACCCGGTTAATCCCGGTTTCTTTCCGGAGATATGCGCAGATTTCCGCGAAGGCCGCCATGACCGTTTGGTGGAACCGCGCCGAAACCAGCGGAACGGGAATCCCGGCAACCAGATCACCCACCACGCCCCGGATGATCGGTCCCGTCAACAACCGCCGGGGCGTCTCCGTCGTCCATTCGAATTCATACGCCTCGCCATCGCCGGCGTCCGCCACCATCTCCAACATCATGGCCGCCTGGCCTTCAAACGTCACTGTGGAGCGAATTCCCGCCAGCGCCGCAACGCCGTCGAACAGCCGCCCCAGGCTGGAGGTCGGCGGCGCGTTCAGTCCGCTCCGCGCCATCTGGGCCACCACGCCGACCCGTTCCGGTTCGATTTTCCGAAGCAAGGGCAGGTCTTTTTCCAATCCTTCGTTCCCAAACGCCTCCAGCAGATACGCCACCGCCATCCGCCACGGCTCCCGGATGGCCGCCGCGCCGCCGGGCAGGGGCACGTAGCCGACGTGGGCCGCCCGGGTGAATCCGGACAGATCGGCGACGAGCACCTCGCCGCCCCAGATCGCGCCGTCGGTTCCGTACCCCGTTCCATCCAGCGCCAACCCGATGGCCGGGCCCCCCTCCCCGTTTTCCGCCAAGCAGGCCGCGATGTGGGCGTGATGGTGCTGTACCGCCATCTTCGGCTCGTCTCGCTCCTCCAGGGCGTACCGGGTGGACAGGTAATCCGGATGCAGATCGTGAACCACCCGCTCCGGTTTCAAGTCTAGAATCCGTTCCAGATGGTTCACCGTCATCCGGTAAAATTCGAACGTCTCCAAGTTTTCCAGATCGCCGATATGCTGGCTCAGAAAGGCGTTGCGTTCCCGGGTCAGGCAGACCGTGCTTTTCAGCTCCGCCCCGCAGGCCAGCACCTGCGGCAGGGATTTCCGGAGGAACACCGGCCGGGGCGCGTATCCCCGGGACCGCCGAAGGAACCGCGTTTCCCCGGCCACGCGGCGGGCCACGGAGTCGTCGCTTCGCAGATAGATGTCCCGGTTGTGGATCAGAAAAAAGTCCGCGATATCGCCCAGCCGCCGGAACGCCTCGTCGTTGTCGATGGCGATGGGCTCTTCGCTGAGGTTGGCGCTGGTCATCACCAGGGCGGAAAAGCCTTCGTCCATCAGCAGGTGGTGAAGCGGCGTGTAGGGGAGCATGGCGCCGATCCAGGGATTCCCCGGCGCCACCGCCGGGGCGACGGCGCCCGGTTCCCGCTTTCGCAGCAAAACAATCGGCCGTTGCGGAGACGTCAAAAGCGCTTCCTCTTCCGGCCCGACCTCCGCGTAGGCTCGAATCCGCTCCAGGTCGGGCGACATCAGCGCGAAGGGTTTTTCCTCCCGCCGCTTGCGTTCCCGCAACTTGGCCACCGCTTCGGGATTTTCCGCGTCCGCCGCCAGATGGAAGCCGCCCAGCCCCTTGACGGCGAGAATCTTTCCCGCCCGGAGCAGCGCCGCCGTTTCCCGAATGGGATCGTCGCAAGCCACTTCGGCGCGGTTCGGCCGATGCAGCGAAACGTGAGGTCCGCACTCCGGGCAGGCGTTGGGCTGGGCGTGAAAGCGGCGGTCCAGCGGGTTTTCGTATTCCGCCCGGCAGCGCTCGCACATGGGGAAGACGGCCATGGAGGTCTTGGGCCGGTCGTAGGGGATGTCGTTGATGATGGTGTAGCGGGGACCGCAGTGGGTGCAGTTGATGAAGGGATAGCGGAAGCGCCGGTCGGCGGGATCCCGCATTTCCCGCAGGCAGTCGTCGCAGACCGCCATGTCCGGGGAGATCAGCGTGGCGGTCTCGCCGCCTTCGCTGGGGACGATGACGAAATCGGTCAGTCCTTCGTCGGCCGCGTCTTCGGCGCCCACCTCCGTGACGTGCGCCAGGGGCGGTTTGCGGGCGGAGAGGTCCCGTTCGAAGCGCTCCACGGACGCCGCCGGCCCTTCCGCGTGAATGCGGACGCCGGCCGCCGTATTGGCCACCCGGCCGGCGACGCCGTGCTCCCGGGCCAGACCGTAGACGAAGGGGCGAAAACCGACGCCCTGGACGATGCCGTTGACGCGAAATTTTCGGGCGATGCGTGTTGCGTTCATGGGGGCAAGGTAGGGCCGAATCCCGGGCGGGGCAAGACGCCCGGGATTCCGAAAGTCGGGAGCGGCGGGGGGAAGACCCGGAGCGGGACGGATGATTGGGATATTCCGGTCATTACGGGAAATCCGGGAAGCGGTGGAACGCCGAATCGGTCATCGAATCGGCGTTGAAAATCCTTCCGTTCGATGAAACGCCGCTTCAGGCTCGATTTAGACTTTGGGCAGGTCCCAATCCACGGAGGGCCGGGGCGGGGCGGGCGGTTCGGGCGGCGGCTTGGATTCGTCGCCGTCCATCAGGCTGCCGCCGGTGGTGTGCAGCACCTTGCTGACGGTGGCCACCATGCCCGTGATGTCGGTCAGATTCGCGGGGACGATCATGGTGTTGTTGGTTTTGGCGAGCTTTTCAAAGGCGTTGATGTACTGATCCGCCACCCGCAGGTTCACCGCGTCGCGTCCGCCCTCGCGCTCGATGGCCATGGCCACCTTGGCGATGCCCCGGGCGGTGGCTTCCGCCACCCGTTCGATTTCGGCGGCCAGACCTTCGGCCTCGTTGATCCGTTTCTGCTTTTCGCCCTCGGACTCGGCGATCATCGCCTGTCGTCGCCCCTCGGCCCGGTTGATTTCCGACTGGCGCTGACCCTCGGATTCCGCGATCTCCGCCCGCTTTTTCCGTTCCGCCTTCATCTGCTGTTCCATGGCCTCGATGATGGTCTTGGGCGGCTCGATGTCCTTCACCTCGTAGCGCGTCACCTTGACGCCCCAGGGGTCGCTGGCCTCGTCCACCGCCTGCACCACTTTGGCGTTGATCTCGTCCCGGGCCTCGAAGCTTTTGTCCAGGTCGAAGGTGCCGAAGATGGACCGCATGGTGGTTTGGGCGAGCTGGGCCACCGCAAATTTATAGTCGTCGATGCCGTAGGCCGATTTTTTGGAGTCCATCACCTGAAGATACAGAATCCCGTCCACGCCCACCGAGACGTTGTCCTTGGTGATGCAGGTCTGCTGGGGCACGTCCACCGCCTCCTCCTTGAGGCTGCGCTTGTAGGCCACCCGGTCCAGAAACGGAACCAGGATGTGAAAGCCGGCCTCCAGGGTCCGGTTGTACTTGCCCAGCCGTTCGATGACGAAGGTCATCCGCTGGGGCACGATCCGGACGGTTTTGAAAAAGGCGATCACCGCCAGCAGGGTGACGCCGATTGCAAAAATGGTTTCCATGCGCTGTCCTCCCTTTTTATTCCGCTTTATTTCGCGAACGGTTTGGACGACGCCGCGGGATCATCGTCGGACGCGTCACGAGGGCCGGCGGAGAGATCGCGGCGGGCGCGGCCGGTGGGAATCGGGGAGACTTCCAGAACCAGGCTCTCCTTGTTGACGATCCGCACCTGCTGGTCCAGGCTCAGCGGCACTTCGGAGGCGGTGCGGGCCATCCAGGTGGAGCCTTTGAATTTCACCCGGCCGGGCTTGTTGCGCGCCAACGGTTCGCACACCACGGCGGTGCGGCCGATAAAATCCTCCGCGCCTTCGGGAACGCCCGGCGTGTCGGGATTCAGCCGCCGGCGTAGCATCAGCAACAGGCCGACGGAGACGCCGGTGAAGAGAATGAGCTGGAGGAAGAAGCTGATCTCCACGAAGTAGACCAGCAGCGCCACCGCCCACGCGCCCGCGCCGAAAAAAACGACGATGACGCCGGGCGCGGCGAATTCCGCGATCATGCAGATCAGTCCGACCAGGAACCAGGCCAGCTCCGGGGACAGCAGGTCCGCCATGGGGCCTCCGGGGATGGCGGTGGAGGATGCGGGAACCGATCCGGAACCCTCCGGACGGAAAATCTCGCCGCCCGGCAATTCCTCCAGCGCCCGGGGTCAGTTTCGCTTCTCTTCCAACAGCGCCGCGGCTTCCCGCAACAAATCCAGGGATTCCCGGGCGGCGGCTTCGTCGATTTTCTGGATGGCGAATCCGGCATGGACGATGACGAAATCGCCCACCTCGGCGTCTTCCAGCAGCAGCAGGCTGGCGTCCCGCCGGACGCCGTCCACGTCGATCACGGCCACGCCGCGGTTGATTTCAACAATCTGGGAGGGTATTGCAAGGCACATGTTCTTCGGCTCCTTTTCGTCGCCATTGGCCGCCAAGACGGTCCAGCTCCTTGAGAAGGTATTGGGTAATCGGTTCCAGCTGTTCCGCCACCGGGGGGGTCAGCTCGATGCATTGGGTTTCGATGTCCACCGGCTCCACCCCGATGATGGTGGTGTGGGGCACGTGGTCCAGGGCCTGGCAAAGGGTCAGCGCCTCCAGAAAGTCGATCTGGTGAAGCGAATTTTTGGCCCGAACCCGGTCGGGAATGTCTTCGTGGTCGATGCGGTAGCGGGTGCCCGGCTCGCCCTGATTTTTGATGACGTCGATCACCAGGAGTTCGTCGGCCTCGGACATCGTGCCCAGCAGGTGGATGCCCAGCACGCCGCCGTCGATCACGGAAACGTTTTCGCCGAATTCGTATTCGGCCGTCAGCTTTTCCACGATATGGATGCCGAATCCCTCGTCGGTCAGCAGCATGTTGCCGACGCCGAGGATCATGATATGCGGGGATGTCATTGCGTTGTCAAGACCTCGATGAAAAGGCCGGCGGTCGCCGGCCCGATGGGAAAAACGGAAGGCCGCCGGGGCCGGGGCCCCGGCGGTTCGATGCGAAATATGGCTTAGATGACCTTGACCTTGTGAACCTCGTTGGTGTCCGGGTCGATGACGTGGATGGCGCAGGCCAGGCACGGGTCGAAGGAATGGACGGTCCGCAGCACTTCGATGGGGCGCTTGGGATCGGCGATGGGGGTGCCGATGAGGGCGTTTTCCACCGGTCCGCGTTTGCCGCCGTCGCAGCGGGGGCTGAAGTTCCAGGTCGAGGGCACCACGTACTGGTAGTTCTTGATCTTCTTGTCCTCGATCTCGATCCAGTGGCCCAGGGAGCCCCGGGGCACGTCGTTCCAGCCGTAGCCCTGGGCCTTGTCCGGCATTTCCCAGGCGGTGTAGGTGCTTTTGTCGCCCTTGGCGACGTTGTCCACCAGCTCGTTGGTCCACTTTTCCATGTGGTCGCCGATGAGGATGGTCTCCAGGCCGCGGGCCGCGGTTCGGCCGAGGGTGGAGAACAGGGCTTCGGCGGGCACGCCCAGCTTGTCCAGGGCGCCGTTGACCACTTCCTGGACGGCCTCGTCGCCCTTGGCGTAGGCCACCAGCACCCGGGCCAGAGGGCCGACTTCGCAGACTTCGCCTTCGTACCGGGGCGCCTTGACCCAGGAATATTTCTCGGTATTGGTTTTGCCGAACCACCAGGTCCGCTTGCCGCCGGTCTTGTACTCGCCTTCGCCCGGCTCGGGGATGGTGTCGCCGCCGAAGGGGGTCATGGGCGGGCTGTCGGCGTAGAAGGCGTGCTTCACGTGTTCGGTGATGCGCGGCTCTTCCACCGGCAGAATTTTGCCCATGTCCTTGTTCATCATCCGGCCGCGGGGGAACATGAAGTCGTCCGGCTCTTTGCCCGCGCCCGCGAAATCGCCGTAGGCCAGGAAGTTTTCGTTGCCGCCGATGCCGCCCCAGTCCTTGTAGAAGGAGGCCACGGCCAGCAGGTCGGGAATGTAGACGTCCTTGATGAACTTCTGGGTTTCCTTCCAGATGCTCAGGAACTGGTAGATGCGATCCGCGGAGAGGGCGCGGGTGGAAGTGACGCCGCCCACCACCAGGAACTGCGGGTGGGGATTCTTTCCGCCGAAGACGGCGTGCATCTTGGACGCCTTGGCCTGCAACCGCAGGGCTTCGATGTAATGGGACGCCGCCATGAGGTTGGCCTCGGGCGGCAGCTTGTAGGCCGGGTGGCCCCAGTAGGCGTTGTTGAAGGGTCCGAGCTGGCCGCTGTCCACGAAGGTCTGGAGGCGCTGCTGGACGCCCTTGAAATAGCTGGTTCCGCCCCAGGGCGCGTTGTTCAGGTTGGCGGACAACTTGGCGGTGGCGGCCGGGTCGGCCTTGAGGGCGCTGACCACGTCCACCCAGTCCAGGGCGTGCAGGTGATAGAAGTGGACGATGTGGTCATGCTGAAACTGGGCGCCGTGCATCAACGTGCGGATCAGCTTGGCGTTGTCCGGAATCTCGATGCCCACCGCGTCCTCCACGGCCCGGACGGAGGCGAGGGCGTGGACGTAGGTGCAGACGCCGCAGGATCGCTGGACGAAGTGATGGGCGTCGCGGGGATCGCGGCCTTGCAAAATGACCTCGATGCCGCGGAAGAGGGTGCCGACGCTCCAGGCGTCGACCACTTTGCCGCCCTTGACCTCCACCTCGATGCGGAGGTGGCCTTCCAGCCGGGTAATGGGATCGATAACGACTCGTTTAGCCATAGAGGGTGCTCCTCGTCATTTTTTTTCGGTTGTCCGAATTACATTTCCTCGTAGAACGGGGTCATCTTGTCGAAGAACTTGGGCTCGCTGCAGCCGATGCAGGGGTGGCCGGCCTGAACGGGCCAACTGGTGCCGCCCTGGAACTTGACGATCGGGCAGTTGTTGTAGGTGGAGGGTCCCCGGCAGCCCATCTGATACAGACACCAGCCTTTGCGTTCTTCCTCGGACCCGAACTCTTCCACGAACTCTCCGAACTCGAAATGGGCCCGGCGGGGACACTGGTCGTGAATGGTTTTTCCGAAGGCGAACTTGGGGCGGCCCAGGTCGTCCAGCTCGGGAAGCTTGCCCATCATCAGGAAGTTGACCACGGTGCCGACGAGGTTGATCGGGTTGGGCGGGCAGCCGGAGATGTTGACGGTCTTGACCCCGGTGGCTTCGCTTACGCTTTTGAATCCGCCCAGATTGGGAGCGGCGGACTGAATGCCGCCAAAAGTGGCGCAGTTGCCGATGCAGATGACCGCGGCGGCGTCTTTGCAGACTTCGTTGGCGATTTCCATCATGGGGCGGCCGCCGATTTTTCCGTACACGCCGCCGTCCTTGGTGGGCACGGCGCCTTCGCAGATCGCGATGTATTTGCCCTTGTTGTGACGGATGGAGTCGTGCAGCGCCTCTTCGGCCTGATGCCCGGCGGCGGCCATGATGGTTTCATGGTAGTCCAGGGAGAGCACTTCCAGCACCAGCTCGTCGATCCACGGATACATGGTGCGGAGAAAGCCTTCGGAGCAGCCGGTGCACTCGCTGAAGTGCATCCAGACCACCGGCGTCCGCTTGCCCGTGGAGGCGAAGACCTCCGCCACCTTCGGCACGAAGGAGGAGGAAAGTCCCATCGTCGCGGTGAGGAAGGTACAGAATTTCATGAAGTCCCGGCGGGAGACTCCTCTTTCGTCCAGCCTTTCGTATAACTCCCGATCCTGTTCCATTGGCACCTCCTGAATGCGATTATAATTGCGGATAACGGGTAGAGATCGTTTTACGGATTTACCGTCGAAAAGTCAAACCCCCGAAATTCGTTTGCCCAACCGGGGGCGGCGTTTTTCTTCGTCGATGAATGGGGTTTTTTTGATCATATTAAACAATAACAATTGGTTGGGCCGCCTTGGCAAACCGAACGGCTTCGGCGTTGCCGGCCGCCGCAAAACCAACTTTTTGTCTGAAACATTGTGAAACGAGGCCGGGAGATCTGGACGGAACGACTTTGGCGCCCCGAAATCCGGTCGAATTCGACCCAAGCCGGCCGAATCGGGAGAAGATTATTTTTCGGCCGACCGGTCGGTGCGGGTTGACCGACGCCCGGTTTTGGTGTTGGCTGGAACCGGGCGGACGGGGGGCCCGCCTGTCTGGGATTTCCGGATCCCCGGCGATCGCGGCCGCGGCGACGCCGGCCCAGGGCGCCAATTTCCGCCGGAAGTTGGA